>NZ_JAKVPE010000001.1:1334468-1668085 GCF_022482365.1 Limosilactobacillus sp. | reverse complement strand
ACTGCGGCTGGCCTTGCGGCCAGCACCCCTTCTTCCGAAGTTACGGGGTCATTTTGCCGAGTTCCTTAACGAGAGTTCTCTCGCTCACCTTAGGATTCTCTCCTCGACTACCTGTGTCGGTTTGCGGTACGGGCAGTTAACTACTTGCTAGAAGCTTTTCTCGGCAGTGTGACATCAGCGACTTCGTTACTAAAAGTTCACTCCTCATCACAGCTTGTCAACCCGAAGTTAAGCATTTGACTCAACTCCTGACTTACTGCTTGACCGCACTCTTCCAATCGTGCGGATCGCTTAGCCTCCTGCGTCCCTCCATTGCTCAAACGCAGTTAACTGGTACAGGAATCTCAACCTGTTATCCATCGCTTACGCCTTTCGGCCTCGGCTTAGGTCCCGACTTACCCTGGGAGGACGAGCCTTCCCCAGGAAACCTTAGTCATTCGGTGGACAGGATTCTCACCTGTCTTTCGCTACTCATACCGGCATTCTCACTTCTAAGCGCTCCACCAGTCCTCACGGTCTGACTTCGCCGCCCTTAGAACGCTCTCCTACCACGTGCACATAGTGCACATCCACAGTTTCGGTAATATGCTTAGCCCCGGTACATTTTCGGCGCAGGATCACTCGACTAGTGAGCTATTACGCACTCTTTAAATGATGGCTGCTTCTGAGCCAACATCCTAGTTGTCTATGCAACTCCACATCCTTTTCCACTTAGCATATATTTAGGGACCTTAACTGGTGATCTGGGCTGTTCCCCTTTCGACGGTGGATCTTATCACTCATCGTCTGACTCCTGAGGATAAATCAATGGCATTCGGAGTTTATCTGAAGTTGGTAACCCATGACGGGCCCCTTGTCCAAACAGTAGCTCTACCTCCACGATTCTTACCTCAAGGCTCCCCCTAAAGAGATTTCGGAGAGAACCAGCTATCTCCAAGTTCGTTTGGAATTTCACCGCTACCCACACCTCATCCCAGCCATTTTCAACTGACACGGGTTCGGTCCTCCAGTGCGCTTTACCGCACCTTCAACCTGGACATGGGTAGGTCACCTGGTTTCGGGTCTATAACTACATACTTCATACGCCCATTTAAGACTCGCTTTCGCTGCGGCTCCGGTTTTTCCACCTTAACCTTGCATGCAATCATAACTCGCCGGTTCATTCTGCAAGAGGCACGCCGTCACCCATTAACGGGCTCCGACAGCTTGTAGGCACATGGTTTCAGGAACTATTTCACTCCCCTTCCGGGGTGCTTTTCACCTTTCCCTCACGGTACTGGTTCACTATCGGTCACTAGGTAGTATTTAGCCTTGCGAGATGGTCCTCGCAGCTTCCGACGGGGTTTCACGTGTCCCGCCGTACTCAGGATCCTGAACTGAGGGTGTGACGTTTCGTCTACTGGGCTTTCACCATCTCTGGCACAGCTTCCCAACTGTTTCGACTACGTCGCACTTTGGTAACTCAAATGTTCAGTCCTACAACCCCAGTGAGCAAGCTCACTGGTTTGGGCTCTTCCCCTTTCGCTCGCCGCTACTCAGGGAATCGAATTTTCTTTCTCTTCCTGCAGCTACTGAGATGTTTCAGTTCACTGCGTTTACCGCTTGCCAGCTATAGATTCACTGGTCAAGCAAGCACCGACTAAGGTGCTTGGGTTTCCCCATTCGGAAATCTCCGGATCAAAGTGTACTTACCACTCCCCGAAGCATATCGGTGTTTGTCCCGTCCTTCATCGGCTCCTAGTACCAAGGCATTCACCATGCGCCCTTCATAACTTAACCTTGATGATCACGTCGTGATCACCTTGATTAATTGAGTTAGCGATTATTTCGTTAATAAAACTCAAATAACGCGGTGTTCTCGGTTTATTGTTTTAAGTTAATAAATAAGAAAATAGATATTATTTAGTTTTCAAAGTACAAACTCGTGCCAACCTCACGGTTAGCAATGGAGAATAACGGAATCGAACCGATGACCTCCTGCTTGCAAAGCAGGTGCTCTCCCAGCTGAGCTAATTCCCCATAATGGGCCTAAATGGACTTGAACCATCGACCTCACGCTTATCAGGCGTGCGCTCTAAACCAGCTGAGCTATAGGCCCAAATAAGCGTCTCAGTAAGTTTTGAAGGTAAACCCCTCAAAACTAAACAAAGTTTCAACTATGTGTAGGTTCCGTTTTATTCCTTAGAAAGGAGGTGATCCAGCCGCAGGTTCTCCTACGGCTACCTTGTTACGACTTCACCCCAGTCATCTATCCCGCCTTAGGCGGCTCCCTCCAAAATGGTTAGGCCACCGACTTTGGGCGTTACAAACTTCCATGGTGTGACGGGCGGTGTGTACAAGGCCCGGGAACGTATTCACCGCGGCATGCTGATCCGCGATTACTAGCGATTCCGACTTCGTGTAGGCGAGTTGCAGCCTACAGTCCGAACTGAGATCGGCTTTAAGAGATTAGCTTGCCCTCGCGGGTTAGCGACTCGTTGTACCGACCATTGTAGCACGTGTGTAGCCCAGGTCATAAGGGGCATGATGATCTGACGTCGTCCCCACCTTCCTCCGGTTTGTCACCGGCAGTCTCACTAGAGTGCCCAACTGAATGCTGGCAACTAGTAACAAGGGTTGCGCTCGTTGCGGGACTTAACCCAACATCTCACGACACGAGCTGACGACGACCATGCACCACCTGTCATTGCGTCCCCGAAGGGAACGCCTAATCTCTTAGGTTAGCGCAAGATGTCAAGACCTGGTAAGGTTCTTCGCGTAGCTTCGAATTAAACCACATGCTCCACCGCTTGTGCGGGCCCCCGTCAATTCCTTTGAGTTTCAACCTTGCGGTCGTACTCCCCAGGCGGAGTGCTTAATGCGTTAGCTGCGGCACTGAAGGGCGGAAACCCTCCAACACCTAGCACTCATCGTTTACGGCATGGACTACCAGGGTATCTAATCCTGTTCGCTACCCATGCTTTCGAGCCTCAGCGTCAGTTGCAGACCAGACAGCCGCCTTCGCCACTGGTGTTCTTCCATATATCTACGCATTCCACCGCTACACATGGAGTTCCACTGTCCTCTTCTGCACTCAAGTCGCTCAGTTTCCGATGCACTTCTTCGGTTAAGCCGAAGGCTTTCACATCAGACTTAAGCAACCGCCTGCGCTCGCTTTACGCCCAATAAATCCGGATAACGCTTGCCACCTACGTATTACCGCGGCTGCTGGCACGTAGTTAGCCGTGACTTTCTGGTTGAATACCGTCACTGCGTGAACAGTTGCTCTCACGCACGTTCTTCTTCAACAACAGAGCTTTACGAGCCGAAACCCTTCTTCACTCACGCGGTGTCGCTCCATCAGGCTTGCGCCCATTGTGGAAGATTCCCTACTGCTGCCTCCCGTAGGAGTATGGACCGTGTCTCAGTTCCATTGTGGCCGATCAGTCTCTCAACTCGGCTATGCATCATTGCCTTGGTAGGCCGTTACCCTACCAACAAGCTAATGCACCGCGGGCCCATCCTGAAGTGATAGCCGAAACCATCTTTGAAACGAAAACCATGTGGTTTTCGTTGTTATGCGGTATTAGCACCTGTTTCCAAATGTTATCCCCCGCTTCAGGGCAGGTTGCCCACGTGTTACTCACCCGTCCGCCGCTCACTGGTAATCCATCGTCACTTCAGTGCAAGCACGTCAGATCAGTTGGGCCAGTGCGCTCGACTTGCATGTATTAGGCACACCGCCGGCGTTCATCCTGAGCCAGGATCAAACTCTCATATAAAATATAAGAATTTGAGATAGCTCTCAAATTAAAAGTTATTAAGCGAATTGACTTCGCAAATGTTTTGCTTCAAATCACCGAAGTGATTGAAGACCCTACACATTTGATTCGTCGAAACTTTGTTCAGTTTTCAAAGGTCTACCGTTCGTTAACCGCAAACAGTTAACGAACTAATTATATCACATTGCGGTTAAATGTCAAGAACTAATTTTATCAATCAAACTTGTTTAACGCAAGCGACTTAAATAATATATCATGTCACCAAATCACTGTCAACAATTAATTTGACAAGTTTGAGGAAACATTGCTGTTCCCTTTGACAACGTTAATTACTATACCGTGAAACTCCCCCGACGTCAACCACCATTTTATAGACAGACTGGACTTTTTTGTCATTCCTGTATTTTACCGATGTTCATAAATTCAAATGTTAGGAATTGCGAAAATAAAACGGCTATTTCAAGCGGAATGCGCCGCTCAAAATAGCCGTTTACTAACAATTAAATTTCAAATTATTTTACCCGGGCCAGGAAGTAGTGCTTCTTTCCTTTCCGGACGATGACAAACTTGCCGTCAAAGTGACTGCTTGGGTCGATCTCCGCGTCAACATCGTCAACCTTTTCACCGTTAATCCGGATGGCACCGTTGGAAACATCCTGGCGTGCCTGCCGACGGGATGGTTCGATCCCATTGTCCGTTAGCCAGATCACGATGTTTTCCTTCTTATTTTCTACGTCAACCGATGGCATGTTCTTGAAGCCCTGTTCAATTTCATCAACGGACAGGTCAGCAACATCCCCGGAGAAGAGGGCCTTACTGATCCGTTCCGCTTCCTTGACGGCTTCTTCGCCGTGAACGAACTTCGTCACTTCTTCGGCCAGGCGGCGCTGTGCTTCCCGCTTCCACGGTTCGGTCTTGACCTTTTCTGCCAGATCGTCAATCTCGTCCTTGGAAAGGAAGGTGAAGTACTTGAGGTATTTCACCACGTCACGGTCATCCTGGTTAATCCAGAATTGGTAGAACTCGTACGGTGAGGTCTTCTTCGGGTCGAGCCAAACCGCCCCGCCGGCAGTCTTCCCGAACTTGGTTCCGTCAGACTTGAGCATCAGTGGGATCGTCAGACCGTAAACCTCGGTGTCGGAACCTTCGATCTTATGGATCAGGTCGATTCCAGACGTGATGTTCCCCCACTGGTCGGAGCCACCGATTTGCAGCTGAACGTCGTTGTTGCGGTAGAGGTGCAGGAAGTCGATCGCCTGCAGAATCTGGTAGGTAAACTCGGTAAAGGAGATCCCGGCTTCCAGACGGCTAGCCACAACCTCCTTGTTCAGCATCGTGTTCAGGTTGAACAGCTTCCCGTAGTCACGCAGGAACTCGATCATGTTGAGCTTGCTCAGCCAGTCGTAGTTGTTGACGATCGTGAAGTTCTCGGTCCCGAAGAGCTTCTTCATCTGGTTGGTCAGGGCCGTGGTGTTGTGCTCCAGCTGGGATTCGGTCTTCAGCGTCCGTTCAGTCTTCCGGCCGGACGGGTCACCGATCGCGCCGGTCCCACCACCGATAATGATCACTGGGTGGTGGCCCGCCAGCTGGAATCTCTTCAGAATCATGAATGGGATCAGGTGACCGATGTGCAGGCTATCGCCAGTCGGGTCGGTCCCACAGTAGAGGGCAATCTGCTTGTCTTCGGTCAGCTTCTTCAAGCCGTCGAGGTCCGTGGCCTGGTTGATTGCACCCCGCCACTTCAAATCATCAATAATGTTCATCTGCTATTCCTCCATCCTAAAAGGTCCCGGATACAAAAAAGACCCCGACTTCAACTGAAGTCAGGGACGATTTACCGCGTTACCACCTTGAATTGCAACCCACGCGTGGGCTACCGCTCTTCGTCGATAACGGGACGATCCGTTCAAGTTTGAAAGGCCCGCCAAGTGTAATTTGCCACGGGGATTGGTCCGCTCTCAATTGCCGCGAGCTCTCTGCATGTCCACCCCGCCAGCTACTCTGCCTGGCGAATTGCCTTTGATTATTGCCGTTATTGTACCCGCTGCCGGGCCACACTGTCAAGGTTCTTAAGAGTGCAAAAAAAATGAGGCACCGTCCAATGCCCCATCCTCATTCAAATTATTCGTCTTTCTTTGCCTCGCGCTTCGGCTTTTCTTCCTTCTTGGCAACCGGTTCCGGCTGTTTCTTAGGTTTCTTTGGCACGTAAATTTCGTGAACGTAAGCCTCACCCGTCAGTTCAGCAACCGGCTTGAAGGTATCCTTGAAGATTTCATCCAGGTCAACCCCGTCCGGTTCTTCCTTGCTCTTCGTGAAGTAGAGGGTCCCGGCAGCCAAGACAACCGGCAGGAAGCAGGCAATCCCAATGATAACCAGGGCAATCCCGACGTAGGTCAGCACGTAGGTGGCGGTGTAATTGCCGTAGTATGCCAGGCCACCGAAGATCAGCGTCCAAACCAGGATTGGCAGAACTTCCACCACGATGTTGATCAGCAAGTAGTTCCACTTGCGACCACCCATGAACCGCCGGCTGGCAGTCAAGGCGTGCCGCATCGACTGGCCGAGGAACTGGGGCTGCTTTTCCCGGTACAGGAAGTAAGATTGGGAATATTCAATTGACTTCCACAGGATTACCACGTCGTTTGCGATCCGGATCAACAGTGGCCAAACCGCGTTCTTGGTCATGCCGCCGACCAGGCCACCAACAATGTCCAATGGCAGGCTCCACAAGAAGGTGAAGAGGCCGATGTAGAGGATGATCCGCCAAACCTGGTTCTTCCGCAGGTGCTTGAAGTGCATCCAGATGGAGCCGGCGCTGACCGGCTGTTCAGGATGCTTCAGGCGATCCTGGTAGGTGTACTGGACCGCCACCGTGTAGAAGTTGAAGAAGAACGAGAGGGCAATGGCGATGCCGGCCGCTGCCAGGATCTCCAGCAGGCCCATCCCCAGGGCAGATGCTGAGGCCATCCCGTACATGATCATCATGACGCTCATCATCATTGATGACATCACGCTGGTTGCCAAAAAGGCCAGGATGCAGGTCAGGGCAATGAAGATGATGGTGATCCCACCGACCGGCCACATTGCCTTCAGATAATTAGGCTTTACCAGGGCCTTCAAGTCCTTGATAAAGTCCTTTAATGATAGCTTGTGTTGTTTTTTCATATTCGATACTCGACTCCATCTAAAATTGATTTATTGTCCATCATAACACAACTGATGGTGGTCACAATTCATTCGCCCAATTCTTCCAGTATTTTTCAAAAAAATTAAAAATTCCCGATCAGGTGCGACCGGGAATTTTTGCTTAACCGGTGGCTGCGGGTTGGGCAAACAAACCACCAATCAATTATTTTAGTACTTTTCCTTGCTGAGAACGTTCAGCTTGTCATCGAAGTCGTAAACAACTGGCTGGCCAGTAGCCATTTCCAGGTTCATGATGTCTTCGTCAGAGATGTTTTCGATGTACTTGGAAAGGGCACGCAGGGAGTTACCGTGGGCAGCAATGATAACGTTCTTGCCATCCAGCAACTTTGGTGCGATTTCGTCTTGCCAAAGCGGAATAACCCGTTCCAGGGTGACCTTCAGGTTTTCACCACCCGGAACAGTCCGTGGGTCCAGGTTTGCGTAACGACGGTCGTGCAGAGCAGAACCTTCGTCGCTGGCCTTCAGCAGTGGTGGCAGAACGTCGTATGAACGACGCCAGATGTGAACCTGTTCGTCCCCGTACTTTTCAGCAGTAGCCTTCTTGTTCAGGCCCTGCAGAGCGCCGTAGTGACGTTCGTTCAAGCGCCAAGTCTTGAATTCTGGGATCCAGAGCTGGTCGCATTCTTCCAGAGCGTAGTGCAGCGTCTTGATGGCACGCTTCAGAACGGAAGTGTAGGCATAGTCGAATTCAATGCCGTGTTCCTTCAGGGCCTTACCAGCTTCCTTAGCTTGTTCAACACCCTTTTCGCTCAAGTCAACATCGATCCAGCCGGTGAACTTGTTGGCAAGGTTCCATTCACTTTGGCCGTGACGAATCAGTACTAATTTAGCCATATTGTTTTTGACCTCTTTCTTCTTAAAATACCATGCAGTTGCATTTCCATACCATTTTAATCCAATCCCGGATAAATTCCAATAGCAAGCCTCTTAAAATGTCGGCTTTTTGTGAAGCTCGTCACACGGCCTTGCTAACGGGATTCCCATTACAAAAGCGCCTCACCAATTGTGGGAGACGCTTTTTCTATATTAATTACTATAAACCGGCCTTGGCACCGATGTCGTGACGGTAGAAGCATTCCGGCTCATCCAGGCCGTCCAGGTAGCGGTAGACCCGGTCGTGGGCCTGCTTCAGACTGGCGTCCTTGGCCAGGACCATCAGCAGGCGGCCACCATTCCCGCGCAGATCACCCAGGTCACCGGCGACGTTGGCATAGGCGATCTCAATACCGTCCTCCTGGGGAAATTCACCCAGGGACTGACCGTGGACCGGCTTAGTCGGGTAGCCCTTTGAAGCCAGGACAACCCCCAGACAGGCCGCCGGATCCTCTTTGACCTCCGGCAGCGGCTGGTCGTTTAGGGCAGCGTCGACCAGGTCAAAGAGGTCGGTCGCAAGCCGCGGCAGGATCACCTGGGTCTCCGGATCCCCAAGCCGCACGTTGTATTCGATTACCTTGGGCCCGTCCGCGGTCAGGATCAGCCCGATGTAGAGAATGCCGTGGTAGTCGTAGTCACCGGCCACCAAACCGTTGACGGTTGGCGTCACTACCTCGTCGACCATCCGCTGGTAGTCAGCCGTACTCAACTGCGGCAGCGGGCTGTAGGCGCCCATGCCACCGGTGTTGGGGCCCTTGTCACCGTCGTAGGCCCGCTTGTGGTCTTGGGCCATCGGCAGGATCCGGTAGTGGTCGTTGCTCAGGAGAACGAACATGGAGTACTCCTGCCCCTGCAGGCATTCCTCCAGCACCAGCCGGGCCTGACCCTGGCCAAACATCTCTTTGATCGTCTGGACCGCGGTGTCACGGTCGGGGGCAATCACAACCCCCTTCCCGCCGGCCAGGCCGTTTTCCTTAATCACGACCGGGAAGCCAAACTGGTCAACGTCGCGAATTGCCGCCGTCTGGTCGCGGTAGGAGGCGTGACGCGCAGTGGGAACGCCATAGTTGTTCATGAAGTTCAAGGCGTAGTCCTTCGATCCTTCCAGCTGGGCGGCCCGGGCACTCGGTCCAAAGGCCTTTAGCCCCGCCGCACGGAAGTCGTCCACGATCCCGTCGACCAGGCAGTCCTCGGGGCCCACGAAGGTCCAAGCCACCTGGTGCTCCTTGGCAAAGCGGATCAGGCCCGCAAAGTCGGTTTCCGGAATGGCAACCGGCACGACGCCGACCGTCTTCATCCCCACGTTGCCGGGTGCGCAGTAAACCTGCTTGACCTTAGGGCTCTGCTGGAGTTTATGGGCGATCGCGAATTCGCGGCCCCCTTCACCAACTACTAATACGTTCACTTGTTCAGTCATCGATGCTTTCCCCTTTTTCTTGAAATCTGACCGCAACGATACGATCGGCAGCTACGATTTTAGTGCCGGAAGTGGCGGATGCCGGTGGTGACCATGGCGATGCCGTACTTGTTGGCCATGTCGATGGATTCCTGGTCACGGATGGAGCCACCCGGTTGAACAACGGCCTTGATGCCGTGTTGGCCGGCGTATTCCACGCAGTCGCCAAACGGGAAGAAGGCGTCGGAGGCCATCACGGTCCGGTCGTCGATGTCGTCGCCGGCATGCTTGACGGCGATCTTCAGGGAGTCGATCCGGTTCGGCTGACCTTCGCCGACACCCAGGGTCCGCTCGTCGTTAGCCAGGACGATGGCGTTGGACTTGGCGTGCTTAACGGCCTTCCAGGCAAACATCAGGTTCTTGAGCTGTTGTTCGGTTGGCTGAACGTCAGTGACGCACTTCCAGTCGTGGTAGTCTTCCTGCAAAGTGTCTTGTTCCTGCATCAGCATCCCACCCATGACGGAGACAACCTCGTGCTTGGTTGGTTCGTCCTTCTTGGAGAAGTCCAAGCTGAGCAGCCGGATGTTTTTCTTCTTGGCCAAAACGGCGTAGGCATCGTCGTCAAAGCCGGGGGCGATGACGATTTCCAGGAAGATCTTGTGCATCTTTTCGGCGGTGGCCAGGTCGACTTTCCGGTTGAGGGCAATCACCCCACCGAAAATCGAAACGGAGTCGGCGGTGTAGGCGCGGTCCCAGGCCTGTTCCAGAGTTTCACCGCGGCCAATGCCACACGGGTTCATGTGCTTCATGGCAACAACGGTTGGTTCGTCGAATTCGCGGATGCAACGCAGGGCTTCGTCGGCGTCCTTGATGTTGTTGTAGGACAGCTTCTTACCGTGCAATTGCTTGGCCTGGAGAATCGAGAAGTCCTTTGGCAGGGCGTCTTCGTACAGCCATGCCTTCTGGTGGGAGTTTTCGCCGTAGCGCATCGTTTCTTTCAGGTTCCAGGTCAGGGTCAGCTGTTCTGGGTCTTCCAGGCCGGTCTGCTTGGTCAGGTACTGGGAAATCAGGGCGTCGTAAGCGGCAGTGTGGCGGAAGGCCTTGGCAGCCAACTTGGCCCGGGTGTCCAGGGTGGTGTCGCCGTTTTCCTTAATTTCATCCAATACCTGATTGTAGTCCGCCTTGTCCACGACGATCGTGACGTCGCGGTAGTTTTTGGCAGCGGACCGGACCATTGATGGGCCACCAATATCAATGTTTTCGATTGCATCGGCAAGCTTAACGTCCGGCTTCTCGATCGTTTCCTTGAACGGGTAGAGGTTGACGCACACCAGGTCGATTGGCGTGATGTTGAGCTTCTTCAGCGTTGCCATATGTTCTGGCAGCTCACGCCGGGCCAGCAGCCCGCCGTGGACGTATGGGTTCAGGGTCTTGACCCGGCCGTCCAGGATTTCTGGAAAGTGGGTAACGTCTTCGATGCTGATCGTCTTGACCCCTGCTTCATCGAGGACCTTCTTGGTACCACCGGTGGAAACAATTTCGTAGCCGTTTTCTTCCAGGCCCTTAACGAAAGGAACCAGGTCGTTCTTATCAGATACACTTACCAATGCACGTTTCATGGATTAATTCTCCTTTTCATTCAATGCGGTTAATGCTTGCTTCAATGCTAATGGGTAAAGCTGGTGCTCGGTTGCGTGGACCCGGGTCTCCAGCGTCTCTTCGGTGTCCGTGGTCAGGATCGGCACATGGCACTGGGCGATGATGGGGCCGGAATCCAGGCCGGCATCAATGTAGTGGACCGTGACCCCGGTTTGGGAGCGATGGTCGGCAAAGGCCCGCTCGATGGAGTGCAGGCCGGGGTATTCGGGCAGCCAGGCCGGATGCAAGTTGATGATCCGGTGGTCGTAGTGGTTCAGGATCGTTGGCCCGACCACCCGCAGGTAGCCGGCCAGGGCGATGAAGTCAATCCCGTATTCCTGCAGGACGCCCAGGAGCTTCTCTTCGTAGGCCTCCTTGCCACCACAGGACTTGACGGTAAAACTGACCGCCGGGATGCCGAGTCGCTTTGCACGATCCATCACCGGTGCGTCCGGGTGGTTGCAAAACAGCAGCGCCAGTTCGCCTGGCAGGTCACCGGCTTGAAAGTGCTTAGCCAGGACTTCGAAGTTCGTTCCGTTTCCCGAAGCCAAAATTGCGGTTTTCATTTGATTACGCCTCACTTAATTACAATCTTTTCTTCATCCGCCGGCCGGGATTGTAGCTGGCCGAGCTGGTAGCTGACCATCCCCGCGTCCTGCAGCCGTTCTTGAACCGCGGCCACCTGAGCTGGTGCCACCGCCAGGACGATCCCGATCCCCATGTTGAAGGTCTGGAAGCAGTCGGCAGTCGGCAGCTGACCCAGTTCCTTTAGGTAGTCGAAGATCGGTAGGGTCGGCCAGGCGGTGTGGTCAATCACGGCCTGGAGCTCATCGCTAAACATCCGCGGCACGTTCTCAATCAATCCGCCACCGGTGATATGGCTGATCCCGTGGAGCAGGCCGGCACGAATCAGTGGCAGGAGCTGGCGGACATAAATCCGGGTCGGCGTCAGCAGGGCTTCACCAACCGTCTGTCCTTGCAGCAGCTCCGGCTTGTCGGTCAGCTGAACGTCGTGGTCCTTGAAGAGGATCTGCCGAACCAGGGAAAAGCCGTTGGAGTGAAGGCCGCTGGACGGCAGGCCCAGCAGGACGTCGCCCTCCTGGGGCAGATCCGCGGTCAGCAATTGATCCTTCTCGACGACCCCGGTGACGGTCCCGGCCAGGTCGTATTCTTCCTTGGCGTACATGTCCGGCATCTCGGCGGTCTCCCCGCCGACCAGGGCCGTGTGAGCGTCCCGGCAGCCAGCTGCCACGCCGGAAACGATGTCGGCCATCTTTGCTGGTTCGTTGTGACCGGTGGCGATGTAGTCAAGGAAGAAGAGCGGCTCGGCACCCTGGGCCAGGACGTCGTTGACGCACATTGCCACGACGTCGATCCCGATCGTGTCGTGCTTGTTCATCTTCTGGGCGATCAGGAGCTTGGTCCCTACGCCATCGGTCCCGGAAACCAGGATCGGGTGCTTGACCTTTAATTCACCCAGGTCGAACATCCCGCCGAAACTGCCGATCCCGGACATGACGCCGGGCCGGTCGGTGGACTTGACGGCGTTTTTGATTCGGCGAACGAGTTCGTACCCCGCGTTGACGTCAACGCCGGCTTCTTGGTATCGGTTCATGATAATCGTTCCTTTCGTGCGCGTCGTTCCTGTTCATTCAGTGACTTCAGGTAGCCGGCCTCATAGTCGTAGAGCGGCGTCGGGTAGTCACCGTTGAAGTAGGCCACCGTCAGTCCGCCGTACGGGGCATCCCCGGCATTGGGAACGCTGATCGCCTTGACCAGGCTGTCAACGCTCAAGAAGCCCAGGGTGTCGGCCCCGATCAGCTGGCGCATTTCCTCAACGGAGTAGTGCGCGGCCATCAGTTCGGACCGGGTCGAAACGTCGATCCCGTAGAAGCACGGGAAGCGGAACGGTGGCGAGGAAATCAGGAGGTGGACCTCCTTGGCCCCGGCGTCCTTCAGCATCTGGACAATCTGCTTGGAGGTCGTCCCCCGCACGATCGAGTCGTCGACGACCGCGACCTTCTTGCCGTTGACCACCCCGCGCACGGCGGAGAGCTTCATGTGGACGCCCTGTTCACGCAGGGCCTGGGTTGGCTGGATAAAGGTCCGGGCAATGTACTGGCTCTTGATCAGCCCCATTTCGTACGGTAGGCCTGATTCCTCGGCGTAGCCACTGGCGGCGGACAGGGAGGAGTTCGGCACCCCGATCACCATGTCAGCGTCGACCGGGTGCTCGCGGGCCAGCAGGCGGCCCATCTGTTTGCGGGCGTTGTGGACGGTCACCCCGTGGATGATCGAATCCGGCCGGGCAAAGTAGATGTATTCCATCGAGCAGATCGCCAGCTGGGTGTCGGTGGTGTAGTGATCAATGTGCAGGCCATCGCGGTCGATCACGATCAATTCACCCGGCTGGACGTCACGGACGAACTGGGCGTTAACGATATCGAGGGCACAGGTTTCACTGGCCACCACGTAGGCGCCGTTGTCCAACTGACCGATGCACAGCGGGCGAATTCCGTTTGGGTCGAGGGCTGCAACCAGCCGGTCCTTTTGGAGGAGCAGGAAGGCAAAGCCGCCGTGAACCTGGTTGAGGCTCTTCTTCAGGGCGGGGATAAAGCCCTCCTTGATGTGCTTGCGGATCAGGTGGATCAGGATCTCGGTGTCAGAATCGGATTGGAAGACCGCCCCGTCATCCTCCAGCTCCCGCCGCAAGGTGACCGCATTGGTCAGGTTCCCGTTGTGGGCGAGGGCAATGTCACCGTCGTGGAAGCGGAAGAGGAACGGCTGGACGTTGGCAATCGAATTGTGGCCGCTGGTCCCGTAGCGAACGTGACCGATGGCCGAATCCCCGACCAGCCGCTTGAGCTCGGCCGGATCGGCGAAGACGTGGGCCAGCAGTCCCCGGTCGCGGTGCTGGTAGAGGGTGGTGCCGTCGCTGGAGACGATCCCGGCCCCCTCCTGGCCACGGTGCTGGAGGGTGTGGAGGCCGAAGTAGGTCAGCTGGGCGGCGTCAGGTGCGCCAAAGACCCCGAAGACTCCACATTCTTCATTTAATCCTTTGATTTCATTTGGCACGGAATTGCCTCCTCCCAAATCTTTTGTAGTTCCGTTACGTTTTGGTTAATCTCGGCGTCGGCCAGGTGGGCTTCCAGCCAGTGGGTGTTGGTAACCGTCCCGACAAATTGGGCGTCATCCCCCAGGTCCTGTTCAAAGGCGGCAACGTGGTCCGGCGCAACGGTGACGACGAAGCGGCCCGGCGTTTCACTGAAGAGCTGGGCACTCGTCAGGTGGCGGAGGTCCAGGTTCAGCCCCCGGTCGGTCTTGAAGAGGGTTTCGGCCAGGGCAACCCCCAGGCCACCCTCGCTCAGGTCGTGGGCGCTCTGGACGTGGCCGTTCTCCATCGTGTGAAGCAGGCGCTGCATGTAGTCGTGAACGTGGTCGAGGTCAAATTCCTGGACAACCCCGCTGATGTCGCCGGTCAGCATCTTCTGCAATTCGGAACCGGCGTAGTCGTCGCGGGTCGAGCCGACCAGGTAGACCCGGTCGCCAGCGTGCTGGACAAAACTTGGCACGACGCGGTCAATGTTCTTAACCAGGCCCACCATGCCGACCATCGGCGTCGGGTGAATGGCCTGGCCGTTATTTTCGTTGTAAAGGGAAACGTTCCCGGAGATTACCGGCGTATCAAAGACCCGGCAGGCATCCGCCATCCCCTTGACGGACTGGTGGAGTTCCCAGAAAATCTCGGGATCGTTCGGATCACCGTAGTTCAGGCAGTCGGTGATCGCCAGTGGTTCGGCGCCGCTGGCAATGATGTTGGCGGCGGCCTCGGTCAGGGCAATTTGGCCCCCAACCTCGGGACTGAGGTAGACGAAGCGACCGTTGCCGTCCGTCGTCATCGACAGGCCCTTGTGCGTCCCGCGAACGCGAAGCACGCCGGCATCACTGCCGGGGCCGACAACCGTCGAGGTCCGCACCTGGGAATCGTATTGCTGGTAGAAGCTGCTCTTGTCGGCAATCGTCGACTGGGCCAGCAGGTCACGGAGCGTTTGTTCGGCATCCTTAATTTCTGGCTGCCATGCTGCTTCCTGCTCAGCCGCAGTGATTCGAGCTGGCTTTTTTTCGTCGCTGGCTTCTTCCAAGACGTCATCGGTCAGGGTGGAAACCGGAATGTCGCAGACGACCTGACCATCGTGGTGCAGGACGTACTGGTGACCTTCCGTGATCCGGCCGATCGTGACGGCATCGAGGTCGTAGAAGTCAAAGATCTTCTTGACGTCTTCCTCGTGGCCCTTGTTGACACAGAGAAGCATCCGTTCCTGGGATTCACTCAGCATGATCTCGTAAGCGGACATGTTGGTTTCCCGCTGTGGAACCAGGTCGAGGTCGAGGTCCATGCCGGACTTCCCTTCCGAAGCCATTTCGGCACTGGAGGAGACGATTCCGGCGGCCCCCATGTCCTGGATGCCGACCAGCCAGTCGGGGTGCTTGGTAATCAGTTCCAGGCAGGCCTCCAGCAAAAGCTTTTCCATGAATGGGTTGCCGACCTGGACGGCGGAACGCTGGGTGGCGTTTTCGTCGCTGAAGTCAGCGGAGGCAAAGGTGGCACCGTGAATCCCGTCACGACCGGTCTTGGCACCGACGTACATGACGGCATTGCCGATCCCGGCGGCCTTCCCTTTTTGAATGTCCTTTTGGTCCATCAGCCCGACGCTCATGGCGTTGCAAAGGACGTTCCCCTGGTAGCAGGGATCAAAGGTGGTTTCACCGGCAATGGTTGGGATCCCCATGCAGTTGCCGTAGTCACCGATCCCGCGCACCGTGCCGTCGACCTTCATCCGGGTCGTCGCGTTGTCGAGCTCGCCGAAGTGCAGGGAGTCGAGGGAAGCAACCGGGCGGGCACCCATGCTGAAGATGTCCCGCAGGATGCCGCCGACCCCAGTTGCAGCCCCCTGGTAAGGTTCAACCGTCGTTGGGTGGTTGTGGCTTTCGGCCTTGAAGACGACCGCCTGGCCATCGTCAATGTCAACGACCCCGGCACCTTCACCGGGACCCTGCAGCACGCGGCTGTTCTTGTTCGGGAAGAGCCGCAGGACGGGCTTGGACTTCTTGTAGGAGCAGTGCTCACTCCACATTGCGGAGAAGAGGCCGGTTTCCGTGTAGTTTGGCAGTCTGCCCAGGAGCTTTTCGCTGATGTAGTTGTACTCGTCCTCACTCAGGCTCCAGTCCAGGTAGGGCTTCTTTTCTTTGATCTCTTCCGGCGTCATTGCTTGTTCCATTTTATTCCCCCACTTTCACGCGTCCGTTCGCCAACAGGGACTTGAATAACCGTAAGCCGTCCGTGTTACCGAGGATGGCTTCGACTGCCCGTTCCGGATGGGGCATCATTCCCAAAACGTTGCCACGCTTGTTAGTAATTCCAGCAATATTTCGCAAACTACCATTTGGATTCTCCTCTGCGTACCGAAAGACGACCTGGTGATTGGCTTCGAGTTCGTTCAGTGTTTCTTCGTCAGCGTAAAAGCTGCCGTCGGCGTGAGCGATCGGCAGGGCGATCCGCTCGTGCTCCTGATACTGGGTGGTAAAGAGGGTCTGGTTGTTGACGACTTCCAGCGGCACGGTCTTGCAGACGAACTTCTGGGAGTCATTCCGCTTGAGGGCCCCCGGCAAGAGACCGGCCTCCGTCAGGATCTGGAAACCGTTGCAGGTCCCGAAGACGGGCTTGCCTTCGTTGGCCATCTTGATGATTGCCGGCATGATGTTGGTGAAGCGGGCAATCGCACCCGCGCGCAGGTAGTCACCGTAGGAAAAGCCCCCCGGCAGCATGACGGCGTCGTAGCCGTCCAGGCTGCTCTCGTGGTGGGAAACGTAGTCGACATCCGCCCCGCAGACGGTGCCCAGGGCTTCGTACAGGTCAACATCACAGTTGGAGCCTGGGAAAACAATTACCGCAATCTTCATTATGCTTCCTCCAATACCTGGTAGTGATAAGTCTCCATGTTGAAGTTCACCAGCAGCTGGTCGGCGATTTCCTTGACGGCCTTGTCAACTGCATCCCCGGTGCCCTTGATCGTGACGTCGAAGAACTTGCCGACGTGAACGTCCGTTACTTCGTCGTGGCCCAAGGTGTGGATGGCTTCCTTGATCGTGTCACCCTGGGGGTCAAAAACTGATTGCTTGTAGGTTACGAAAATCCGAACATTAGTCATGATTAGTTCTCCTCCGCTAATACGTTTTGCAGGCGTGATAATACTTCGTCATAGGTTTGGGTGAGATTCGCAAGCTTGCGCCGGTAAACATCCTTGTCCAGGTGTTCGTCGGTCTTGAGGTCCCACAGCCGGCAGTTGTCAGGTGAGAATTCGTCGGCCAGGACAATGTCGCCGTTCGTCAGGCGACCAAATTCCAGCTTGAAGTCGACAAGCTGCATCCCCGCCTTTTCAAAGAGTGGCTTGAGCAGGCCGTTGACTTCGCGGCAGAGGCCCCACATCTTTTCGAGGTCCTCATGGCTGGCAATGCCGAGGGCAATGGCGGCCGATTCGTTGATGAACGGGTCGTCCAGCTTGTCGCTCTTGAAGAAGGTTTCCTCAACCGGTTCCGGCAGCACCTTTCCTTCGTCGAGGCCGTAGCGGCTGGCGAAGTGGCCAGCAATGACGTTGCGGGTAACGAATTCCAGTGGGAACATCTGGCACTTCTTGACCAGGTCCTCGGTGGCGGAAAGCTGCTTGATGAAGTGGGTCGGAATCCCGTGTTCAATCAGGTAGTTAAATACCAGATCAGAGATGGCCTTGGCAGCGGCCCCCTTACCGGCGAAGTGGTCCTTCTTCTTGCCGTTCAGCGCGGTTGCCTGGTCCATGTAGACGACCCGCAGCACCTCGGGATCATCCGTCTGCCACATCTGCTTAGCTTTTCCGGTATACAGTAACTTATCCATTGTCTTGCTGGCTCCTTTTATAAAACACGAACTATATCAGTTAGTAAGCGACGTTTATTCGCTCTTTATGCCATCAATATACTATTTGCATCTGATGATGTCAACACTATTTACAAACATAGTTGCGCAAATCCAGCTATAAAGTTCGCGTTTGCTGCAAGAAATGGATTGCTGGCCGATCGTCAAAAAATCTTTTTGATTAATTTCCTTACCATATAGAGCCCAGCTGATAGGCATCATCGCCCGAAATATTTTCTTGACTTTCACAAAAGTGGTGTTAAACTACAAAACAATTAGAAAATGATTAGACGTTGAAGAGAAGAGTAGTGCCAATGACTTTTCACAGAGAATCCCGAATGATGAGAAGGGTAATTGTCAGCCGCACGAAGATGAGCTCCGAGTTTTTTCTCCCGGTCGCAGGGCTGGGGAAACGGTTGACAACCGGTATCATGTCGGGTCTTCACTCAATATCATTGGGTGAGTACTTATTAAGGCTGTCGGTGTGAGCCGACAGCGAATCAGGGTGGTACCGCGAAAGCCTTCGTCCCGGAATCCTAGCAATAGGACCGGCGACGAAGGCTTTTTATTTTTCAGAAAGGGGTTGATTCAAATGACAGCAAACGCACGTAACGGTCTGGCACTGGCAAATGGTCAGTGGCGGAACCGACCGCAGCAGGGAACGCTCCAGGTGGCGGTGCTCAATCTGATGCCGACCAAGCTGACGACCGAGCTCCAGTTCCTCAAGCGCTTTGATAACCTGGCCACCGACGTTACGGTCAGCTTCCTCTACCCGGCCAGCCATCACTTCAAGGGAATCGCCCCCGCCGTCATCAAGAAGCATTATCTCAGCCTCGCCCAGGTTCAGGACAACTACTTTGACGGCCTGGTGGTCACCGGGGCGCCGGTCGAGCAGCTTCCCTTTGAAGCCGTCGACTACTGGCAGGAATTTCGCCAGATCCTCACTTGGGCCCAGCACCACGTCTGCGAAACCCTCTTTGAATGCTGGGCCGCCCAGGCGGGACTCTTCATCGACTTTGCGATCCAAAAGCGGCAGCTGGCCAGCAAGTTATTCGGCGTTTACGCGGCCAATCAGGTCAACTCTCGCTCCCGCCTCGCTCGCGATTTCGGTGCCGGGGGGCTGATCAAGATGCCACAGTCCCGGCATAGCGCCAGCGTCCTGGATCCCCACCACCTGCCCGGCGATCTTGCAATCATCGCCGCCAGTAAGGGAGCCGGACCGCTGATCTTGCGGTCCCATCAACGCCGCCACACCTACATTACCGGCCATCCGGAATACGACCGCGACACACTGGCAAAAGAATACTACCGGGATCAAAAAAAGCGGCGCGCCATCCACGCCCCGCAGAACTACTTCATTAATGGAACGGGCGGGCCAGTCAATTATTCCTGGCAAGACTCCGCCCAGCTTATTTACCAAAACTGGTTCACGATCATCAAACAAGAAAGCAGGTTATTAATATGACAGAAAACAAGCACAACTACCATTTTGAAACCCTCCAAGTCCACGCCGGCCAGCACGTTGACGAAACCGGTTCCCGCGCGGTACCAATTTATCAAACCACCTCCTACGTCTTTAAGGATGCCAAAGAGGCCGCCGACCGCTTTCAAGTCCCCCGGCAACATCTACACCCGGCTGACCAACCCAACCACCGACGTTGTCGACAAGCGGGTTGCCGCCCTGGAAAACGGGACGGCTGGGGTCACCCTGGCCACCGGCTCGGCCGCCATTACCGCCGCCATCCTGAATATTGCCGCGGAGGGTGACGAGATCGTGGCCGCTAGCACGCTGTACGGTGGGACCTACGACCTCTTTGCCGTCACCCTGCCAAAGCTCGGCATCACCACCCACTTCGTCAATCCGGACGATCCCGAAAACTTTGCTAAGGAGATCAACGACCACACCAAGGCCCTCTACGTCGAAAGCATCGGTAACCCGCGGATCAACCTGGTGGACTTTGAAAAGATCGCCGCAATTGCCCACCAGCACGGCATCCTCCTGATCGTCGACAACACCTTCGGGACACCCTACCTGGTAAAGCCGCTGGACCACGGTGCTGACGTGGTGGTCCACTCGGCAACCAAGTTCATTGGCGGCCACGGAACCACGATGGGCGGGGTAATCGTCGAAAACGGCAAGTTCGACTACCGGGCCAGCGGTCGCTACCCCGGCTTCACCGAACCGAACGATCAGTACGACGGGATCGTCTTCGCGGACCTGCCGGGTGCCGCCTTCACCACCAAGGTCCGGGCCGAGACGCTGCGGGACCTCGGCGCCACGATCAGCCCGTTCAACTCCTTCCTCCTCTTGCAGGGACTGGAATCCCTGTCGCTGCGGGTTGAACGGCACGTGGCCAATACCCGCAAGATCGTCAAGTTCCTGAGCAACCACCCGAAAGTCGCCTGGATCAACTACCCTGAGTTGCCGGACAGTCCCTACAAACCACTGGCGGATAAGTACTTCCCGAAAGGTGTCGGCTCCATCTTCACCCTTGGCCTCAAGGGTGGCGAGGAAGCTGGTAAGCAACTAATTGCCAACCTGAAGCTTTTCTCCCTGCTGGCCAACGTGGCGGACGCCAAGTCACTGATTATCCACCCGGCTTCAACGACCCACGCCCAGCTGAACGATGAACAGCTCAAGGCCGCCGGGGTTACGCCCGACCTGATCCGGGTTTCCGTGGGGATTGAAAACGCCGACGACCTGATCGCCGACCTCGACCAAGCACTCGCCAAAATTTAGAAAGGAGTACCCACAATGAGAACAATCACGATTGGATTATTAGGCCTCGGCACCGTCGGCAAGGGCGTCGTTGCCCTCCTGCAAAAACAAGCCCCGAAGATCTCGCGGACGCAGGATTTTCAATTTAAGCTCAAGAGCGTGGCGGTGCACAACCTCGCCCGGCACCAAAATGACGACCTGCCCGCGGGCACGATTTTAACGGACAAGGTCGCCACGGTGGTCGATGACCCGGAAATCCAGATCGTGATTGAAGCCATGGGTACGATTGAACCGGCTAAGGTCGCCATCTGCCAGGCGATCCTAAACGGCAAGTCGATCATCAGCGCCAACAAGGACTTGCTGGCCACGGCGGGACCGGAACTGCTGGACCTGGCAAAGACGGCCAAGGTGGACTTCTTCTACGAGGCCAGCGTCGCCGGGGGCATCCCGATCTTGCGGATTCTCTCCAGCAGTCTTGAAACGGACCAGATCACCCAGATCACGGGCATCATCAACGGCACCGCCAACTACGTCCTGACCGCCATGGACCGGGAAAAGCAGGATTACGCCACGGCACTCCAGGCGGCCCAAAAGCTGGGCTATGCCGAGGCCGACCCGACCAACGACGTTCAGGGGATCGACGCCACCTACAAGCTGATCATCCTGAGCCGTTTTGCCTTCGGGCAGTCGCTACGCTGCGCTGACGTTCCTTCCCAGGGAATCACTACCATCACACCGGCCCAGCTCCAGAGCGCCGACCAACTGGGATTGAAGATCAAACTCCTGGCTGTTGCCAAGGAGTTTAACCACCAGCTCTTCTCCTTCGTCGGTCCGGCGGCACTTCCCGCGGCTGAACCCTTGGCCCACGTCAACGGTGTTCAAAACGCGATTGCCATCCAAAGCGATGCACTGGGCGAAACAACCTATACCGGGCCGGGTGCCGGGGCCGCCCCAACCGCCAACAGCATTCTCAGCGACCTGCTGGCCACCGGTGACGACATCGTCAAGGGTAACTGCGGCCGCGAGTTCAACAGCTACCGGCGGCCGGCCCGTGCCCGGTCGCTGGCGGCAGTGCCCCAGCGTTACCTCATCACGATCGCGGGAACGGGCAACCTGCTTTCCATCGCTTCCAGCGTTCCCACCGCGCAGTGGAAGCGCCAGGTAACCGGCAACCACTACTGGAGCGGCCTGACCCCTGTAATCACGCAAGCACAATTAACTGCTTTAATGAAGAAACTCCAAAAGAGTCACCAGCAAGTGGCGGCCTTGCCACTGGCGAATAGCTGGCAGACCACGCCGGCTCCGGTGACCGTATAAAAGAAACGCGCCTTCCTGATTTGGGGAGACGCGTTTTTCGGTTACAATAATAATAGTAATTTCATTTATGGAGTTGATTCAAATGACGTGCAAGAGCACCATCAAAATTCGCCGCGCTCAGCCCACCGACCGGCAGGCAATCATCGCGATCTTCAACGAAGCCGTCGCCAGCGGGATCGCAACCGACGAAAGCATGCCCATCACGGTGGCGGAGCGTGCGGACTGGTTCGCCCAGTTTGACGCCCGCCACCCACTTTGGGTCGTCACGGTCGACGGCACGGTCCGTGGATGGTGTGCCCTCGAGCACTTTTACCCCCACCCCGCCTACGCCGATTCGGCGGAGATCGCCATCTACGTTCATCGACAGGCCCACCGACACGGACTTGGCCGGATGCTATTGAACTTTGCCGACCAGCAGATTCGTGAACATCTCCACTTCAAGACCGTGATTGCCTACATCTACGCCGAAAACCTGCCGAGCCAGGGGCTCTTCACCAGCTGCGGCTACGAACACTGGGGCCAGCTGCCAGACATTTCCAAGGTCGGCGGTCGGTACCGCGAGCTTAAGATCTATGGCAAGAATTTTCCCAATCACCCATAAAGACAAAAACGCCACCCGATAAATCTGCAAATTTATCGGGTGGCGTTTGTCATTTTAATTCAATTAGTCCAGGCCGACCCGCTTAAAGATCGTGTCGACATTGCGGAGGTGCCAGTGGTAATCGAAGGCATCGTCCAGGTCTTCCTTGCTCAGTTGCTTTTGGATGGTTGGATCATCCTCCAGCAGTGGCCGGAACGGAATCTGTTCGGCCCAGCACTTGGCGGTGTATGGCTGGATCAGGTCGTAAGCCGCTTCCCGGGTCATGCCGGAGTTGACCAGCTTGAGCAGAACCCGGCCGGAGTAGATCAGGCCCAGCGTCTTGTCCATGTTCTTCTTCATCGTCTCTGGGAAGACGTCGAGGTTCTTCAGGATCCGACCGAAGCGCTTCAGCATGTAGTCGATCAGCGAGGTGGCGTCCGGCAGGATCATCCGTTCAGCACTGGAGTGGGAGATGTCCCGTTCGTGCCAGAGCGGAACGTCCTCGTAGGCCGGAACCATGAAGCCCCGCAGAACCCGGGCACAGCCGCAGATGTTTTCTGAGCCAATTGGGTTCCGCTTGTGTGGCATCGCGGAGGAACCCTTTTGCCCCTTGGCGAAGTGCTCCTCGACTTCGTGGATTTCCGTCCGCTGAAGGGAACGAATTTCGGTTGCCATCTCTTCCATACTGGTCCCGATCAGGGCAATCGATGCGATGTACTCGGCGTGCAGATCCCGTGGCAGCACCTGCGTGGAGATTTCCTGAGCCCGCAGACCGAGCTTGTCGCAAACGTACTTTTCAACGAAGGGATCGATTTCGGCGAAGGTCCCTACCGCACCGGAGATCTTACCGGCTTCAACGCCGCGGGCCGCGTGTTCGAAGCGTTCCTTGTTCCGCTTCATCTCGGAGTACCAGCGAGCCGCCTTGAGGCCAAAGGTGGTTGGTTCCGCGTGGATCCCGTGGGTCCGGCCCATGCAGACCGTGTACTTGTACTTTTCGGCCAGGTTCTTCAAGACCTCCATGAAGTCGTCGATGTCCTTGCGAATGATGTCGTTGGCGTGCTTCAGCCGCAGGCCCTGGGCGGTATCAACAACGTCGGTACTGGTCATTCCGTAGTGGACCCACTTCCGTTCGGGACCGAGGGACTTGGAGACGTCACGGGTGAAGGCGATCACGTCATGGTGGGTGACGGCTTCGATTTCGGCAATCCCTTCGACGCTGAACTTGGCATTCTTGCGGATC
This sequence comes from Limosilactobacillus sp., assembly GCF_022482365.1. Lineage (NCBI taxonomy): Bacteria > Bacillati > Bacillota > Bacilli > Lactobacillales > Lactobacillaceae > Limosilactobacillus > Limosilactobacillus sp. Next base: position 1,644,405 of record NZ_JAKVPE010000001.1, on the reverse strand, counting down.
TTTTCAACGTCTTCGGCCGGGATGTGACCGAGCTTGCTCCAGGCTTCGTCGGCGGCAATTTCAACCTCCAGCCAGCACTGGTACTGGGTTTCCAGGCTCCAAATCTTCTTCATTTCAGGACTAGTATAGCGATCAATCATCAGTTAAAATTCCTCTCTATTCTTCGTTCTGCCATCATTATCGCACAGGCACCGCTTTGCCGTAAAGCCGAACTTTACTTCTCCCAGATGCCGGTTTCGTCAATTTCTTTCAGTGTTTGTTCAATGTCGTCGGTTAAGATCGTGACGTGGCCCATCTTCCGGTTGTGACGAATTTCCGCCTTGCCGTAGTCGTGGAAGTGCCAGTTCGGCTTGTGGGCGATTTGTTCCCGGACCCCGGCGACGTGCTGGCCAAGGACGTTGACCATTACGACCGGCTTTAAGAGCTCAATCTTGGGCAGCGGCCAGTTGCAGATCGCCCGGTTGTGGATCGCAAACTGGGAGAAGTTGCAGGCCTCGATCGTGTAGTGACCGGAGTTGTGCGGCCGTGGCGCCAGTTCGTTGATGTAGATTTGGCCATCCTTGCCAACGAACATTTCGACGCCCAGGATCCCCCGGAGGTCAATGGCGTGGGCAATCTTGACCGCCATCTGCTGAGCCTTTTCCTGAAGGGCCGGGGAAATCCGCGCCGGGACGATGCTCAGGTGCAGGATCTCATCGTGGTGGATGTTTTCAGAAACGGGGAAGACCGTTACTTCGCCATTTTCGTTGCGGCCCACCATTACCGAACATTCCAGCTCAAACGGTACCCAACCTTCCAGGATGGCGTCTTTGGTCGACAGGATCCCGTCACACTTGGCTAGGTCGGCATCGCTGTGCAGGACCTCCTGACCGTGTCCATCGTAGCCGCCCTCGCAGGTCTTAAGGACGCAGGGGTAGCCAATCTTTTCAACAGCTGCCTTCAGGTCAGCGACATTCTTGACGGCCATGAACGGCGCCGTCTTCAGCCCGGCATCGCGCAGGAAGGTCTTCTCGCGGATCCGGTTCTTGGTGGTGTAAAGCAGGTGGGTTCCTTGGGGCACGTAGACCTTGTCGGCAACGTCTTCCAGGGCCTTCAGGTCAACATTTTCAAATTCGTAGGTCAAAACGTCCGAACGGCGGGCGAGTTCCTCAATTGCCTTGACGTCGGCATAGGGCGCCACGATCTGGTTGTCCGCCACCTGGCCGGCCGGGCACGCCGGGGTTGGATCGAGGACGATGACCTTCATCCCCGTCTGTTTGGCGTCCAGGGCCATCATTTGGCCGAGCTGGCCACCGCCGATAATACCGATTGTCTGTCCCTGTTGAATCATCTTAGTCAAGGTGCGCACTGCTTTCTGCGGCTTGGTCGTGCATCTGCTTGCGGTAGTCGACAATCTGCTGCTGGATCTTGGCATCATTAATGCCGAGAATCTGGAGGGCCAACAGGGCTGCGTTCTTGGCCCCGGCCACCCCGATCGCCGTGGTGGCAACCGGAATCCCGGCCGGCATCTGAACGATCGACAGCAGTGAATCCATCCCACCGAGGGCGTGGGTTTGGCCCGGAATCCCGATCACCGGCAGGGGCGTGTTCGCCGCAATCATCCCCGGCAGGTGGGCGGCCCCACCGGCACAGGCGATGATGACCTTCGTCCCGTTGGCAACGGCACCCTTGGCAAAGGCGAACATTTCATCTGGCATCCGGTGGGCGGAAATAACCTGCTTACTGTAGTCGACCCCGAACTGATCCAGGATCATGCAGGCCTCCTTAACCGTTGGCCAGTCGGACTTACTACCCATCACAACACTGATTTCACTCATCATTGGTCCCTCCTTAAATCTGCTTTAAAGATAACAAAACCGCCAGGTAAATTCAATGGTTTTATCGAACTTTCTTCTTATATTAAATTTTAATGTTCGGATTATTTGCTGGAGTTAAAAAAGCCGGGGAAGGACGAATGGCTTTCCCCAGCTTAAATAATCTTTTTAGAACAATCCAGTAATCTTGCCATCCTTATCAATCGTCATGTTAACGGCCGCTGGCACCTTGGACAGGCCCGGCATGGTCATCATGTTGCCGGCGAGGGCGACAATGAAGCCGGCCCCCAGCTTTGGCACGAAGCCCCGGATGTGGAAGGTAAAGCCTTCCGGTGCCCCCAGCTGGGTCTGGTCATCGGTGAAGGAGTACTGGGTCTTGGCGATGCAGACCGGCAGCTTGTTCCAGCCCAATTCAGCGTATTGCTTAAGCTGGCGCTGAGCCTTGCGGCTGAACTCAACGTCCTTGGCACCGTAGATCTTCGTGGCGACGGTCCGGACCTTTTCCTCCGGCGTGGCGTCCAGGCTGTAGAGCTCGTGGAAGTCGCTCGGCTGTTCGGTCAGGCGGACCACCTCTTCGGCCAGCGCATGCGTCCCGGCGCCGCCCTTGGCCCAGGCATCGGCCTCGACAACGTTGACCCCAAGCTGCTTGCAGTTGTCCGCGATCATCTTGATCTCAGCCTCAGTGTCGGTGGCGAAGTGGTTGATTGCCACAACCAGCGGAACCCCGTAGCGCTGCATGTTCTTGATGTGGCGGTTGAGGTTGGCCATCCCCTTCTTCAGTTCCGGCAGGTTTTCACCCTTCAAGTCAGCCAGTTTGGCGCCCCCGTTGTATTCCAGGGCCCGCACGGTGGCGACGATTACGACAGCATCGGGGTTCTTGCCCAGGACGCGGCGCTTGATGTCCATGAACTTCTCCGCTCCGAGATCGGCACCGAAGCCGGATTCCGTGACTGTGTAGTCAGCCAGCTGCAGCGCGGTCTTGGTTGCCAGGACACTGTTGCAGCCGTGGGCGATGTTGGCAAATGGGCCCCCGTGAATGATCGTTGGGGTGTGGTCCAAGGTCTGAACCAGGTTCGGCTTGATCGCGTCCTTGAGCAGGATCGTGATCGCGTCGGCGAAGTGCAGCTCCTTGACCGTGACCGGCTGCTTGTCGTAGGTGTAGCCGACCACAATCTGGCCAACCCGCTTTTTTAAGTCCATCAGGTCGGTGGACAGGCAGAGGATCGCCATCAGTTCGGAGGCCGCCGTGATGTCAAAGCCGGTTTGGCGTGGGACTCCCTGCATCAGGCCGCCCAGTCCGGTGACCACGTTCCGCAGTGCGCGGTCGTTGACGTCCTCGACCCGCTTCCAGATCACCCGGCGTGGGTCGAGCCCCAGTTCGTTGCCCCGCATGATGTAATTGTCAATCAGGGCTGCCAGGGTGTTATTGGCACTGGTCAGGGCGTGGAGGTCGCCGGTGAAGTGGAGGTTGATGTCTTCCATTGGAACCACCTGGCTGTAGCCACCGCCAGTCGCGCCACCCTTGATCCCGAAGACGGGACCCATGGATGGTTCACGCATCGCGATGATCGTCTGGTGACCGAGTTGGTTCATTGCATCCCCCAGGCCGACCAGGATGGTGGACTTCCCTTCGCCGGCCGGCGTCGGGTTGATCGAGGTGACTAGAACCAGCTTGTGCTTCTTGTCCGGGTGGGCAGCGACGGGCAGGCTGATCTTGGCCTTGTACTTGCCGTACTGCTCGATGTCGTCCTCGCCCAGGCCGATCTGTTCGGCGATTTCCTTGATCGGTTTCATTTCCGCTTGGTCTGCGATTTCAATGTCAGTCATCATAATGGTTTCCCTCCATAAAATACGAACGATTATGCGTAGAAAAGAAATATAGTTAACTTATATCATAACAATACTCGCTAATCAGCTAATCGTAAAGGGTAAATTATGAATTTAATCAATTTTCAGCCTTTGACGGCCCGATCCGCCCGACCCTTCTTTTTCTTCTGGCGAATTGATTTCACCCCGAGGATGTCGAGCAGGAAGGTAAAGATCGGCACGCCGACGATCAGGCCCCAGGTGCCCCAGAAATGCTCGCTGACCAGCAGGATAATGAAGGTGTAGAAGATCGGCAGGTCGGTCTGGCTCGACATAAACTTTGGATTGAGAACGTAGGCTTCGAGGGCGTGGATGACGATCACCATGATGATGATGTAGATGACGTCTCGAATCCCGCCGACCGAGTAGGCCACCAGGCTGAGCGGGATCGTCGAGATGATCACCCCGGCCACCGGGACCAAGGAAAAGACGAAGACGATCAGGGCCAAGGCGAGGATCTGCGGCATCTTCATGAAGAGCAGGCACACCGTCGTGATCGCGGTGTTGCAGATGGCGATGAAGAATTGGGCCTCCAGCACCACCCCGAAGGTATTGACGAACTTCTTGCCAAAGTAGGCCAGGTCCTGGAAGAACCAGCCAAAGGTGCTGTTTAAAAACAGCTTGGAGAAGGCGGCCGTCTCCTGCAGGTCGAGGGCGAAGAAAAAGCTCAGGATGAGGGAGAGGAAGAAGGTCACGGTGATCGCCCCGATGCTCGTCAGGGTGCTGACGGCAAAGGTCAGGCCGTGCTTGACCTGGGCCATGATCGTCGACCAGCTGACGTAGCGGCTGACGTAGTGGTAAAGTGCCGTCGCGTCCCGGCTGCTGTAGAACTTGATGACCGAGTTGACCATCTTGATGACCTGGTGCACCAGGACGGGCAGGTACTTGGTAATCCCGAAGTAGAGCAACAAGACTAAGACCAGGTAGGTCAGAACCACCAGCAGCTTAATCGAGAGCTTCGGCAGCCAGCGGCGGACGAAGTTGACCCAGGTGACCACGATGAAGGTCAGGATAAAGGTAAAGAGGATCATGTTCATCATCGACCGCATCAGCCACAACAAGAAGATTACGAGAAATAAGACAACAAAGCGGCGCAGCTCGACATTTTTGATAAAACGGTGCCAGGCATCCGTCACGTTAACCATCACCTTTCGAATAGTTTAAAAAGATACTAATCTAATTTTAATACCGGTCCCACATTCCGGCAACAATTGCCAGTGTTTGTCCCATCGGACGCCTTCTTCCTAGTCATTCAAGGCCAGAGTGTTATAATAATGTCATTATTTGGAGAAAGAAGGATGCTTTTAAATGTTAGAAAAGACGTTCTACAAGTCACTCTTAAGCCACTCTTTCAACATTCCCGTGAAGATCATCTTCTGGGACGGTTCCAGCGTGGTTTACGGCGACGGCGAACCAGAGGTTACCATCACGTTCAAGGAGAAGATTCCGATTCGTGACGTCACCAAGAACGCCTCAATTGCACTTGGGGAAGCATACATGGATGGTAAGATCGAAATTCAGGGCAGCATCCAAGCATTGATTGAATCCGCCTACGAGAGTGCCGGCAGCTTCATGCGCAATTCCAAGTTCCGTAAATTCATGCCCAAGCAGGGACACTCCGAAAAGGAAAGCGAATCGGACGTGCAGAGCCACTACGACGTCGGCAACGACTTCTACCGGCTCTGGCTGGACGACACGATGACCTACTCCTGTGCCTACTTCACCGGTGGTAACCGCGATGATCTGACCAAGGCCCAGGAGGATAAGGTCCACCACATCTTAAAGAAGCTCGACCCACAGCCCGGCAAGACCTTCTTAGACATCGGCTGCGGCTGGGGAACCCTGATGCTGACGGCGGCCAAGGAGTACAAGCTTAAGGTAACCGGGGTGACCCTGAGCGAGGAGCAATACCGCTTCGTCCAAGATCAGATCAAGAAGGACGGCTTAGAAGACGTTGCCGAAGTCAAGCTGATTGACTACCGGGAACTGGGCAACCAGCAGTGGGACTACATCACCTCCGTCGGCATGTTCGAACACGTCGGCAAGGAAAACCTTGGCCTCTACTTCAAGGACATCTACCGCTACTTAAAGGATGACGGGGTCGCCCTGATCCACGGAATCACCCGGCAACAGGGCGGTGCCTACAACGGTTGGATCAACAAGTACATCTTCCCGGGTGGCTACGTTCCCGGCCTGGTCGAAATGATCCAGCACATCGAGGAAAACCAAATGCAGATCGCCGACATCGAAATGCTGCGGCGGCACTACCAACGGACCCTGGAGATCTGGGACGCCAACTTCAACGCCCATCGCACTCAGATCCAGGACATGATGGGCGAACGCTTCACCCGGATGTGGGACCTCTACCTGCAGGCCTGCGCCGCATCGTTTGAGTCCGGCAACATCGACGTTATTCAATACCTGATCACCAAGGGTGCATCCGGCAAGAACCTGCCGATGACGCGGGATTATATGATTAAATAAGTGAGTGCAATTAACGATCAGCGGGCCGTATGGCTAACTGCGGACGGAAGTTGGCGCTGAAGGCGTCGGCTTTCGTCAGTAGTTAGACACTAGGCCCGCAGTTAATTGCACGTTATCTAGTGAGTGGAAACAAGCTCCTCGGAGTCCCGTACAGCTAGCCTAGGGCGGGAGTTGGCGCTGAAGGCGCCGGCTCTCGTCCGTAGCTAGATGCTAGGGACTCGCTTGTTTCCACGTTATCAATCCGAGTGCAATTAACGATCAGCACATTAAAGGCCCTCAGCAGAAATTCTATCTGTTGAGGGCCTTTTTATAAGCAAAAATAAGGTTTTCGGCAGCAATCAACTCATTAGTATTAGTGTATGTGTATGTATCAATGTATGAATCTGTATACATGTATTATCCGTATTACTAGTCAACGTGTAATATCAGTATGCATTGTATTATCTGTATTATTAGTATGCACTGCATTATTAGCATTATTAGCAATATTGGCATTACTTGCACAATATGCCTAATCAGCAATATTTGCATTACAAAAATTAAAAGTCCCCGAAAGTGTTATATTCATAATACATAATGAATAATGTGATATGTTACATGTGATTTATCACAAGTAACATATCACATGCAATTTTCTTAACAGTCAACAAACCACAAAAGAGGCATGCAAATTTCTGCATGCCTCTTTTTGGAGATCTAGATTGGTTGCGGTATTTTCAGCCGCTGCTTAATCCTTGTGGTCGTTGCTCCACTTGATTGGGTCTTCACGCCACTGTTGGAGAGACTTCAGGTGGTCGGCACTGATTTGGTCGGTTGCTTCGGCCTCCTTGATCAGGGTCGTGTAGTCCGTAACGGCGTAGTACTTCAGGTCATTAGCCAGGAAGTTCTGTTCCGCCGCCTGGAGTTGGTAGGTGAAGACGGCCACGACGCCAATTACCTGGGCACCGGTGTTGTTGATTGCCCGGACAGCGTTCAGGACACTGCCGCCAGTGGAGATCAGGTCATCGATCACTACGACCTTTTGACCCGGCTTGAGAACACCCTCGACTTGGTGTCCCTGGCCATGGTCCTTCGGCTTAGTCCGGACGTAAACCATTGGCAAGCCCATTTCCTGCGCAACCCAGGCTGCGTGCGGAATCCCGGCAGTGGCGGTCCCGGCAATCACATCAGCATCCGCAAAGTGGAGGTTGATCTGTTCTTCCATGCCGTTGTAAATGGCCTGCCGAACGTCAGGATAGGAAATGGTCAGGCGGTTGTCCGTGTAGATCGGTGCCTTGAGGCCACTAGCCCAGGTGTAAGGCTTTTCTGGGGACAGGGTAACCGCGTGAATGTCTAACAATGCCTTAGCAACTCTTTGTGAATAAGTCATAGTAATCTTCCTCCTAATCTGCTAAAAATGCTTGCTGAATCTGCTGGTAGGCTGCGACCGGATCGTCGCTCTGGGTGATTGGTCGCCCAACAACGATCCCGTTGCTGCCCAGCTCCCGGGCTTGGGCTGGGGTCACAACCCGCTTCTGGTCATCATGAACCTTCAAGGATGGCCGGATACCGGGAGTGATGCAGAGAAAATCTGGACGGGTAACCTGCCGGATGGCCGGCAGTTCCCGGGCCGAGCAAATTACCCCGGCCAGGCCGACACCCTCGGCCAATTGAGCGTAGTTTTGAACGGACTCAATCAGGGAGAGGTCGACGTGCTGCTGTTCGTGCAGGATCTGGTCGTCAATCGAGGTCAGCTGGGTGATCGCCAGCAATTTGGCTGGCCGCACCCCCGCCTCGACGGCCCCTTCTTCCAGGCCCGCCAGCCCGGCCGTCAGCATCTCAGTGCCGCCAGCCGCGTGGATGGTCGTGAAGTCGATGCCGAGCCGGCCGATCGCAGCCATTGCCCGGTGCACCGTGTTGGGAATGTCGTAGAGCTTGAGGTCGAGGAAAATCTTGAAGCCGCGTTTCTGGGCTTCCTTAACGATTTCCTGACCCAGGCCGTAGTACATTTCCATTCCGATCTTAACAATCGGCTTCGGAGTTACGTCGACGAGTTCGTCAAACAGTTCGACGGCCTCGGCCTTCGTGGCAACATCAATTGCCACCATTGGTACGTAGCGTTTCAAAACTTCACCTCCCAGAGATCCGTTAATTTTTCAATTCCGTATTTATCCATCGTCATTGGTAGTTCTGCCACAATCTTTGGCAGTGCCAAGGAGTCGTGGAAGCTGGCCGCGCCAACCTCCACCGCATTGGCCCCGGCCATCATGAATTCCAAAACATCCTCGGCACTTTCAATGCCGCCCACACCGATGATTGGAATCTTCGAGACGCTGCGGACCTGGTGAATCATCCGCAGGGCCATTGGCTTCAGGGCCGGGCCGGACAGTCCGCCGGTGACGTTGGCCAGGACCGGCCGGCGCGTCTTGAGGTTAATGCTGAGCCCGGTCAGGGTGTTGATCATCGTCAGACCGTTGGCCCCGCCGCGCTCGGCCGCCTGGGCCAGGGGCACAATGTTGGTGACGTTAGGCGTCAGCTTGACGTAAACCGGCACCCCATGGGCCACCTTGACCACCTTGTGGACCAGGTCCTCCAAGACTGCGGGATCGGTCCCCATCGCCAGGCCGCCATGCTTGACGTTTGGGCAGGAAACGTTTAGTTCCAGGGCGTTCACCCCGGCCGCGTTCGTCAAGCGGTCGACCACCTCAACGTATTCGCTGGTGGAGAAACCGGCCGCGCTGGCGATCACCGGCAGCTTCGGGTAGTTGACCTGGAGCCAGGGCAGCTTTTCGTCAACCACCCGTTGAACGCCGACGTTTTGCAGGCCGTTGGCGTTCAGCCAGCCGGCCGTGGTCTGGCAGACCCGGGGCCGGGGATTGCCCGAGCGCGGGTTCTTGGTGGTGGACTTTAGGACCAGCGAGCCCAGCTGGTTGATGTCATAGTTTTTGGCGATCTCTTGGCCGTAGCCGCAGGTGCCGCTGGCCGCGATCACCGGGTTTTTCAGTGACAGGCCGGGCAGCTCCACGTGGAGTCGTTCTTCCTTCTTCATTTCTCTTCCTCCCGATCGTAGACGAGCTTGCCATCAACAAAGGTCTTATCGGTCATGCCGTAAACCTGGTCACCAATGAAGGGCGTGTTGTGACCCTTTGAGAAGAACTGATCGGCCTTGACCGTGTCCTGATGGTCGATGTCAAAGACCGCGATGTCCGCTGGGTCGCCAACCTTGAGCAGGCCGACGTTGTCCAGCTTGAAGACCTTCTTGACGTTCCCGGTCAGCCAGTTGATCAGCTGGCCGAGGGTGAAGATCCCGTTCTTGACGTAGCGGGTGTAGAGCAGGGCAAAGGCGGTCTCGCTGCCGACGATGCCGTTTGGCGAGGCCAAGAAGCCTTGGTGCTTTTCGGCGTCGGTGTGCGGCGCGTGGTCGGTGGCAATGCAGTCGATCGTCCCGTCCAAGAGGCCGGCCAGGCAAGCCTCCTGGTCCTGCCGGCTCCGCAGCGGCGGGTTCATCTTGAACTCGGCGTCGTCGCCCGGAATGTCGGCGTCCGCGAGCAGCAGGTGGTGCGGCGTCACTTCGCAGGTCACGTTGATCCCCAGTTGCTTGGCGTGGCGGACCAGCTCGATGCTTTCCTTGGTCGAAACGTGGCAAACGTGGTAGTGGGCACCGGTGGCCTGGGCGATCACGATGTTGCGGGCGATCTGCGCCGTTTCGCTGATCTTCGGCATCCCCGGCAGTCCCAGCTTTTGGGCCACGGGACCGTCGTTGATGACCCCGCCGTTAGCCAGCTGGTTGTCCTGGGCGTGGTCACACATTACCAGGTCGTGAGCCGCTAATTGCTGCATGGCCCGGTAGACCACCCCGGCGTCCTGAATGCCGGCACCATCATCACTGAAGAGCCGGGCGCCCGCCGCGTATTGGGCGGCCACGTCGACCGGTTCCTTCCCCGCCCGGTCCTTGGTAACCGGCGAGTACTGGATGATCTTGATGGCGCCGTCCTTTTCGTTGCGTTCCACCTGCTTCTTGAAGCGTTCCGGCGTGTCGCAGGTTGGCTTGAGGTTGGCCATGGCGGCGATGGTGGTAAAGCCACCGTGGGCTGCGGCCCGGCTGCCAGTGACGATCGTTTCCTTGTTGGTGTAGCCCGGCTCGCGTAGGTGAACGTGGATGTCGATCAGGCCGGGAGTGATCAGGTTGTTATTGAGGTCGATCACCGTGGCGTCTTCTGCTGCGTTCAGATCGGCGCCGATTGCCTTAATCTTGCCGTCCTCGATCAAAACGTCGCAGGGAACCAGTTCCGAACCGACCAGGTGCCGGCCGTGTTTTAATAGGGTTTGTGTCATTGCACTCACCCGCGATTACATAATGCCTTGGTAACGGAGGATCCGGCTTAAGATGGCCATCCGCACGAAGACCCCGTTTTGCATCTGACGGAAGATCCGGGCGTTTGGTGCTTCAACCAGGTCGCTGTCGATTTCGACACCGCGGTTAACCGGTGCCGGGTGCATGATGATGGCACCCTTCTTCATCTTGTTGTAGCGTTCGCGGGTCAGACCGTATTGCTGGTGGTATGCTTCGGCGTCAAAGGCCCCGTTTTCGGCACCGGACAGCCGTTCGTTTTGGACCCGTAAGAGGTTAACGACGTCCATCTCCGGCAGCAGTTCGTCGAAGTCGCCAAAGGTTCCGTACTTGGCCAGTTCTTCATCGTACCATTCCTGTGGGCCGGCGAAGTAAACCTTAGCACCGAGGCGGTTGAGCATCATGGCGTTGGAGTGGGCAACCCGGGAGTGCGACAGGTCGCCGATAATCAGTACCTTGAGGCCGTTGAAGTCGTTGAATTCTTCGTGGATGGTCATCATGTCCAGCAGGCACTGGGATGGGTGCTGGCCGGAACCGTCCCCACCGTTGGCAATCCCAATCTTCAGACCGGGGTGGGCAATCAAGGACTTGTAGTATTCGTTTTCGGGGTGGCGGATTACCGCGATGTTAACCCCGATGGATTCCATCGTCTTAACGGTGTCGTAGAGGCTCTCACCCTTCTTAACGGAACTGGTGCCCGCTTCAAACTGCATCACGTGCATGCCGAGCTTCATTTCGGCCATTTGGAAACTGGTCTTGGTCCGGGTGGAGTTTTCGAAGAAGAGGTTGGCTGCGAAGGCCGGCCGGTTCAAGTGCGGCTGCTTGCCGTGCTTGTAGTCTTCGGCCTCGCTAATCAGGTCGAGGGCATCGGCAGCGTCCATGTCGGCAACAGTGACAACGTTTGGTTGAATGCGTTCAGTACTAATCATCAAATAGATCTCCTTTTTAACCTAGATACAACAAAAGCAGCGGGAACTTGGCCTGGTTCTGGTCGAGTTTGCGCTGCTTGGGTGTTTTTTGCTTATGTTAAAGGATAGGCCGAAAACACTGCACCGTTTTTGCTCTCACAGGACGCAATTAAAAGGCTCAGTTCTTCGAAAATACCTATTTGATCGAGGTGGGCGTTCATCTTGCCTAGCACTGGGGGTCGAGGAAATTCTGTTAAAAAAGACCTCCTCAGCACTAGGCTAAGAAGGTCGAGATATTCTAACGCTCAGATAAATCCTTCCTAGCCTCGCTGGACTAAGTTAAAGGTATTTTGCTTGTCAATAATACTAGTCGGTTCCCTCGTGAATGTCAACACTATTTTGAAAAATTACTTAGGCGTGGACAGTCTCTTCCAGCTGGGCCGCGTATTCAATGTCGTTCTTATCCATGTAATCAATGATTTCCTGGATGGTCAAAAACGGTACGGTTAAGCGGTCGGCCAGCGCCGCTAAATCGTCACGCCGGGCCATCTTGCCGTCATCCTTGAGCACTTCAATGATTACCGAAACGGGCCGGGCACCCGCCAGGTAGGCCAGGTCAACGGAGGCTTCGGTGTGGCCGATCCGGTCGCGCAGCCCACGCGCCTGGGAGTAAAGCGGCTGAATGTGGCCCGGATGGTTAAAGTCGCTGGCCGTGGCTTCCGGTTTGGCGATCTGGTGAATCGTGGCTGCCCGGTCGTAGGCGGAAACCCCGGTGGTGACCCCGGTAGCCGCCTTAGTCCCGTCAACCGTTACCATGAAGGGCGTCTGGTTCGGGTCAGTACTGTGCTTGACCATCGGCTTGAAGTTCAGTTGGGCCGCGATCTCCTCGCTGACCGGAACGCACATCAGTCCATTGGCCTCCTTGAGCATCGTGTGGACCGTGGCCGGCTGGATGTTTTCGCCCAGCGCCACCAGATCCCCCTCGTTTTCCCGATCCTCGTTATCGGCCAGGATGATAAAGCCACCCTTGCGTAATTGTTCCAAAGCTTCTTCGACCGTTGCGAATTGAATTGCCATTATTCGAATTCCTCTTTCTTCTCATGCCTGAAGTTACTAATCAATCTCTCGTTCGAACGTGGCTCTATCTTACTGAACATTATTCCTGATGTCAACGGGTTATATTCTTTAAAACACGAACAATAACGGTTACATAATTTTAAATATTATTTAAATACGAACAAAGTCCCCGTGAGCAGCCGATGAAAAAATTCCAGTTTTTGATAAAAAATTAAAAGCACCCCACTGCTGGAGTGCTTTTTGGTTAGAGAACTAAACTTAACAGCCAGACGGCAATCAGCCCCGTCACCACGGAGATCGACATCGACCGGGTGAAGTAGGCAATCACCATCACGATCAGAGCCGCGATGATCTGATCGACGTGGCCGAACGGAACGAAGTGGTAGCCGGCGGTAGTGACAAACATGTTTTTAACCACCAGGGCGGTAAACAGGCTGACCGGAACGTACTTCATCCACTCATTGAACCATTCCGGGATCTTCCGGGTGGAGAAGAAGAGGATTGGGAAGTAGCGCGGAATGAAGGCCGCAAAACCCGCAAAGATAATCACGATAATGTGGTACAAAATCTTGTTGTTGCCCGTGTCAGAAATTAATAAGGGTAAATTACTAAATAGATGTGCCATAAGCTAGTCTCCACTAATTATCCCGCTTCGGTGGGTTACTGCTCTTTTCGGCAACCAACTCTTCCTCAGCTTTTTTGAGTTCCTTCTTCTCCTTTTGGTCCTCGATCGTTGTCCGGGTCGCAATCGGCCGGAAGACCTTGGTCAAGAACCAATTCTCCTCTGGATTCTTGCTGTGCTTGCGAACCGCGTTTTCGATCATGAAACCAACAAAGGACGCGATCAGGGTCGCAATCACGATCCCCAGGGTGTTCTTAGTCAGGACCAGGAAGCAGACCGCTAAGACCGCCGACAGCAAGCAGATGAGCAGGGTCAAGTGACTCCGCACCTGCATGACAATCATGTACAGGAAAAGCGCCGTCAGGGCAAAGTCCACGACTTCCAGGTCGATTGAGACCGCACTGCCGATCAGGCCACCGACCATGTTGGCCACCGACCATGAAATTAGTGAATAGTGTTCCACCAGCAGCCCATCTTGGGGTGACCATTTCTTGTCGGTCGCAAACTTGAGGTAGTTGACCGCGTAGTTTTCGTCGTTCATCGAAACGGCAAAGAGCCAGATGAAGTGCTGGGATTCATTTTTAATGTACTTTGAAAGACTCGAGCCCAGAAGTGCGTACCGCAGTTCCAGGAAGAACAGGGTCATAAAAATTGACGACAGGGGTGCGTGAATAGTCAATAACGAGGCTAAAATAAACTGGGCCCCGCCAGAGAAAACCACGATCGACACCACGAGGGTCATTATAAAATTAAAGCCCGCTGCGTGTAATAAAATTCCACAAGCTAATCCGATTGGAATATAGCTAAGGCAGAGCGGCATGGCAATGCCCAAAACTTCAAGCCATCGTGCTTTTTCTGGATTTATTTGCGCTTTAGCCACAGAATTTCCTCCAATTATTATCATCTTATTCAAATTTTAAGGTGACACAATGCCCTTACAGTTTAACACACTCTAAATTTGTTGAATATAGCAGAGCAAAAAAGAATGGCGAATTTCGTTTGAAATTCGCCATTCTTTTACTTGGTACCCTGGTTCTCCTGCTTCAGCGGCAGGGTCACCCGAAAGGCCGTTTCGTTCTCATCTGAGGTAACGCTGACCTGGCCATGGTGCAGGTCGACAATGCTCTTGACGATCGCCAGCCCCAATCCGGTTCCCCCGGTTGCCCGGGAACGGGAGGCCTCCGCGCGGTAGAACCGCTCAAAGAGGTGGTTGAGCGACTTTTCCGGAATCGGTGTCCCGTCATTAGCCACCGTGACGACCACGTTGGTATTTTCCTGGTGGGCATTGATCCGAACATAGCTGGCCCCGTTGCCGTACTTGAAGGCGTTGGTAACCAGGTTGTTGAAGACCCGGCCCAGCTTTTCCGGATCGGCCTCAATCATCAGCGGGTTCGGCACGACCTTCGAGGAGATCTCGATTCCCCGCTTCTCGGCCTCCAGGGCGAAGCTGGCGGTCAATTGCTCCAGCAGCTGGTTGAGATCGACCCGCATGATGTTGACCGGCGCACCATGCTGCTGAACCTTGGTGTATTCGAAGAGGTCCTCCACCAGGTTCTTCATCTGCTTGGCCTTCTCGTAAGCGATGTGGGTGTACTTGAGGATGTCCTCCTCGCTCCGGTACTGCTTATCTTCGACCAGCCCGAGGTAGCCGATGATGCTGGTCAGTGGGGTCCGCAGGTCGTGGCTGACGTTAGTGATCAGCTCATCCTTGGACTTCTCAATCTTGCGCTCGTCATTCATCGACTGGACCACGCTGTCCACCAGGGCGTTGACACTGGTGATCACGTGCTGCTCGTTGCCCTTGAGACGGAAGGGAATCCGGTGATCAAGGTGTCCCTGGGCAATGTAGTGAAGTTCGCCGATGATGTGATCCATCTGGTAAAGGCGGTACCGGCGCCTGAGCCGCCACCAGACGACCCAGACGTCAATCATGACAAAGATGGCAATCAGGATGCGCTGGTAGCTCCAGATCTGCGCCTGCATCGGGCCAATCTTCATTGACTGTTTGATCATGAAGATGCCGTTGTTGACCCCCGGGTTGGACTGGATAACGTCCTGGATGATGTCTAAGATGGCGATATTCAAGAGGACCAATAGAATGACGGTTAGGACCCCTTCAAAAATCAGTGAACTTTTTTCACGGCCAGTTAGCTTCACGCGTGATCCTCCTAATTATTAATGATTCTCAATCTTGTAGCCAACGCCCCAGACGGTCTGAATGACTTTTTCACCATTGGTGGCTTCTTCGATCTTGTCCCGCAGGTGGCTGACGTGGACCATGACGGTCTTGGCCGAGACGACGCTCTCCTGTTGCCAAACCCGTTCGAAGATGTCGTCCGCGGAGAAGACCCGGTTCGGGTGGCTGGCCAGCAGGTAGAGAATCCCGAATTCCAGGGCGGTCAATTGAATCTTGTCGCCTTGGATGGTCTTGACCTCGTGGGAATCCTTATTGATGATCAGTGGACCTACGTTTAAGACGTCAGGCTGGTCGTTGGTGACTTCACCCTGGCTCCGCCGCAAGAGGGACTTGACCCGGGCCATAACTTCCAGCGGGTTAAACGGCTTGGTGACGTAATCGTCGGCCCCGGTAATCAGGCCTTGGATCTTATCCATGTCCGCGGTCTTGGCGGACAGGACCAGGATCGGAATGTCGGAATCCTTGCGTACCTGCTTAATGACCTCCATCCCGTCCATCTCGGGCATCATCAGGTCCAGGATGATCAAGGCGATATCGGGGTTGGTATTCAGTTTCGTAAGGGCCTCCTTGCCGTTATAGGCCGCGACTGGCTCATAGCCCTCGTTTCGAATGTAAATTTCCAACAATTGGACGATTTCCTTGTCGTCATCAACAACTAAAATCTTCATACCCGGCACTCCTTTGCATCGATCTCTTCTTGCATCATTATAACGAATCCACCACGTTCGACTGTTTTCCCGGAACGACTTTTAAAAAGACTTAACCTACTGGTTGTTAACCGTGACGGTCATTGTCTTCGCCTGCTGGCCTTTGGTAACGATCAGGTAGTAGTTCCCTGCTTTGGTAAAGGTGTAGCTGACCGTTGTGACCCCTTGCTGCGGAGCAAAGGTATGTAAAACGTTGCCGGTCCCGGCGTCCACAATTTGGAACTGGGTCTGGGCTGGAACGTTAAAGTTCATTGCGGCCTTTCCGTCATCCAGGCTAACAATCTGCTTAGCTGGCGCCGCCTGATCGGCCGCCAGCTGTTTCCCCTGCTGCGTAGTCGTGCTGCTGGCGGAACTGCTGCTGGCCTTGGCACTCGCCGCAGACGTCTTTTTAACAATCTTCTTCTGCGAAGATGCCGTCTGCTGCTGACCCGTCCCCGATTCGGCTTCAGCATGGAAACCGGAAGTCGAAAGGCTCACTCCAGCAAAGATGGCCAAAATCAACAGGCCCCAGTTAATGAAGACGTTCGTCACGGCCAGGGGCTGCCGTCCGCCCCGGAAGATGTGGCGTGATTGACGAAACCACTGAACAATAAACAAGAGGATGCTGATCAGCAGGACGCCGATTAGGATTGTTTGGTGACCACTCATTGGATTATTCCCCCTCCCCCGAATGGGTAAAGATTTCCATAGTTTTGGATTCTAATCTTAATTGTACCAGGTTCTCAAGCAAAGCGAACAAAAAAAGCCGACCGGACGGCAAAGTCACGGTCAGCTTAAACATCAATGATGATTAACGATTATTTGTAGTTTGGAGCGGCCTTCGTGATCTGCACATCGTGAGGGTGTGATTCACGCAGACCGGCGTTCGTAATTTGAACGAATTGAGCATTTTCGATCAGGCTTGGAATGTCTGGGGCACCACAGTAGCCCATTCCGGAACGCAGGCCACCGTCGATTTGGAAGAGGACGTCGGCAACGTCACCCTTGTAGGCAACCCGGGCTTCAATCCCTTCTGGAACCAGCTTGTTGGCTTCGTTGACACCACCCTGGAAATAACGGTCGGAGGAACCGTGGGCCTGAGCCATGGCACCAACGGAACCCATCCCCCGGTAGGCCTTGAACTTCTTGCCGTTGTCTTCAAAGACTTCGCCAGGTGCTTCGGTCGTCCCGGAAAGCATTCCACCAAGCATGACGGCGTTACCACCGGCAGCCAGGGCCTTCACAACGTCCCCGGAGTACTTGATCCCACCGTCGGCAATGATCGGCTTGTGGTATTCACGGGCAACTTCGGCGGCGTCGTAAATTGCGGTGATCTGTGGAACACCAACCCCGGCAACCACCCGGGTAGTACAGATCGAACCAGGGCCGATGCCGACCTTCACAACGTCAACCCCGGCATCAAAGAGGGCCTTGGTGGCAGCACCAGTGGCAACGTTCCCGGCGATCAGCGTCTGGTCTGGGAAGTGGTCACGGAATTCCTTGATCTTGCGCAGCACACCGGCTGAGTGACCGTGGGCCGTGTCGATAACGATGGCGTCGGCACCGGCATCCAGTAATGCTTGAGCCCGTTCAAAGGTATCGCTGGTTACACCAACGGCAGCGGCACAGAGCAGGCGGTTCTGGTCGTCAACCGCTGCCTTAGTAGCAGTGGCTGGAACCGTGACGCTCTTGACGTTGGCCACTTCACCAGCCTGGGCCTGAATGGACATGTTCTTGTGGACAACCCCGAGTCCACCCTGGAGGGCCATGGCAATCGCCATTGATCCTTCAGTAACGGTATCCATCCCCGCAGAAATAATCGGAATCTTCAGGTGCAGGTTGTCGGCCAGGGTGGTACTCAGGTCGACTTGGTTTGGTAATACGTGGCTCTCCGCCGGAATCAGCAATACATCATCAAAAGTTAAGCCTTTCTTGGCAAACTTTGTGTCCCAATTTGACATCGCTCAAACACGCTCCTTAATTTTGATTAGGTCAACTTTACTAGGAATCTCGCCCGAGGTCAAGGATAAAATACCGAAAATTAATTAGAATACTCTAATAAATTGTTCGCACTTTCCTGGTCAATCACCAAGGTATTGGCGTATCCGGCCACCAGTGAACCGTGGATGGCCGGCACCTTGGCTACGTTGGCCGCCACCAGGATGCTGTGTTTCTTCTTTTTCAGTTCGTCCAGGCGAATCCCGATCGTCCGCTCATTGATGTCGTGATTGACGATGTGGCCCCTGGCATCGATGAAGCGGGAGAAGATATCCCCGACGGCCTCCTGCTGCAGGGCCTTTTGCTCGGCGGCGGTGAAGTAGCCCATCCGAAAGAGCAGGGCCGAATCCCGAACGGTTCCCACCGTGAACATGGCAATGTCGGCCTCCTGCCCCAGCTTCAGGATGTACTTGATGTGGGTATCGTTGGCCACCAGCTCCTTGGTCTTAGCGTGGTCGAAGATGACCGGGACGGGCAGGTATTGCGGAAGGGTGTGAAAGGCGCTAGCGAAGGCATTGACCGTTTCGAAGGCGTAGTTGCGGGTCTCAGTGTTGGCCATGCTGCCCTTCATCTGGACCACCTTGACTCCGGAGACGTCCTTGGCATCGATGTGAAGCGCCACCTGATAGACCGTCTTCCCCCAGCCGAGGCCGAGAATATCATTGTCCTTGACGATCTGTTCGAGGTAGTGGGCCCCGGCAATCCCAACCTCCTCCAGTGGGTTGTCCTTGCCCGGCACAATGATGGCCTTTTTAAGGCTCGGGTACTTTTCGAGTAGGCCCGTCTCCAGCTGGTGAAGGGGGGCCAGGGGGTTATGAATCTTGAAGGTCACCAGGCCCTGATCCCGACCGTACTGGAGCAGGCGCGAGACCGTCGCCCGGGAAATATTGAGTTCCGCCGCGATATCCTGCTGGTTAAAGCCGTCCCGGTAGTAAAGCGTGGCAACCTTCAACGCCAGGGCAATTTTTTTATCCTCACCATCCATTTTGATCTCCTCCTAAACAAAAACAAGGGAGCTGTAAAGCAAAACAGCAGGCCCTTGTTCACTTTCCCCATTCAATATAGCGAACGGGGAATCAATATTCAACTGTTACTTCCCGGCAATGGCGGTCTCCAGTGAGATGTTGATCATGTCGTTGAAGGTCCGTTCCCGCTCCTCAGCGGTGGTCTTTTCTTCACCGAAGATCAGGTCACTGACGGTCAGCACGGACAGGGCGCGGAAGTGAAGCTTAGCCCCCAGCAGGTACAGACCGGCAGATTCCATCTCGGTGCCGAGGATGCCATAGTCACGCAGCTTCTTCATGTCCAACTCGTCGTTGTAGAAACGATCGGCGGCGAAGATGTCCCCTACCTTGGTATCGATGCCGAGCTTTTCTGCAACGTGGTAGGCCGTGTCCAGCAGCTTGAAGTCGGCCAGCGGTGCGTAATGGAAGCCGGCGCCGAAGGTATTCATCGTCACGGCTGAGTCCGTTGAGGAACCTTGGGCCAGGATGACGTCACGCAGGTGAACATCTGGAGCGATTCCCCCACAGGATCCCACCCGGATGATCGTCTTAACACCAAAGAATTTCACCAGTTCGTTGATGTAGATGGACATTGATGGGATCCCCATTCCGGAGCCCTGAACGGATACCCGGTGTCCCTTGTATTCACCGGTGTAACCAAAGGCGTTCCGCACGGAGTTAACCTGCTTAACGTTCTCCAGGAAGTTTTCGGCAATGTACTTTGCCCGCAGCGGGTCCCCTGGCAGTAAAACAACGTCTGCGTAATCGCCCATCTTGGCGCCAATGTGTGTACTCATAATCTGTTCCTCCTCAAATTATTCAATAATTTCATGAATCAGCGTTGGCTTTTCACCCTGCGCACCGATTTCAATGCTTTCGTCTAAGAGCTTTTCTACATCTGAAACATCTTCGCGGTTGCTGTAAATGGTCAGCAGTTCATCACCGGCCGCGACCCGGTCGCCCAGCTTGTGGTGGAGCTCGATCCCCACGCTGTAGTCCAGCTGGTCGTCGGCCTTTTGCCGGCCACCACCGAGCAGCATGCTGGCGGTCCCAATCTCGTCAGCGGTCAGCTTGGTCAGGACACCATCCTGCTTGGCCCGGTACGGCAGCTTGTACTTGGCCTGGGGCATGACCGTGTAGTCGTCCATGACCCGCGGGTCGCCGCCCTGAGCAATTACCATCGCTTTGAAGCGGTCGTAGGCGCTGCCGTCGGTGATTGTCTGTTCCAGCAGCTGACGGGCCTCCTCAGGTGAAGCGGCCTTGCCACCCATGACCACCATGTAGCTGCCCAGCGTCAGGACCAGTTCGGTCAGATCGGCTGGGCCCTTCCCCTTGAGGACATCGATCGATTCTTCGATTTCCAGGGAGTTACCAATTTTGTTGCCTAGCGGCTGGTTCATGTCGGAAATCACCGCCATGCACTGCAGGCCGGCCTGCTTGCCGATGTCGACCAGGGCATGGGCCAGCGCCCGGGACTGGTCGAGGGTCTTCATGAAGGCCCCAGCTCCGGTCTTGACGTCGATCACCAGGGCGTCGGTCCCCGAGGCAATCTTCTTGCTCATGATCGAGCTGGCGATCAGTGGAATCGAGTCCACAGTGTCGGTGACGTCACGCAGGCCATAAATCTTCTTGTCGGCCGGGGCCACCTCCCCAGTGGCCCCAACGATTGCCAGACCTTCCTTGGCTACCTGGGCGATGAAGTCTTCCTCGGACAGTTCGACTTTGAAGCCCGGAATGGCTTCCAGCTTGTCCAGGGTGCCGCCGGTGTGGCCGAGGCCCCGGCCCGAGATCATCGGAACCGGAATGCCGGTAGCTGCGACCATGGCCGCCAGTGGCAGGCTGACCTTGTCCCCGACACCCCCGGTCGAGTGCTTGTCAACCTTAATTCCAGGAATTTTGCTCAGGTCCAGCCGTTCGCCGGAATGCATCATCTTCATCGTCAGGCTGGTCTGCTCTTCGCTAGTCATCCCCTGGAAGAAGATGGCCATCAAGAGGGCACTGGTCTGGTAGTCGGGAATCGTCCCGTTCACTACCCCGTCGATAAAGAATTGGAGTTGCTCGTCCGTCAGCGTCTTACCGTTCCGCTTGGCGTCGATGATGTCGACCATTCGCATTGCAACTGCTCCTCTCTAATTAGTCGTTGCTGATTTCCTTGTAGAAGCTGGTTCCCCGAACGGAGTCCACGTTGAAGTTTTCCAGAATCGTGGCCCCGAGGTCGGAGAAGGTCTTCCGCAGTCCCAATGACTGGTTGGACTTCTTCATTGATGGTGAGTAAACCAGCAGTGGAACATTTTCCCGGGTGTGGTCGGTGCCGCGGAAGCCAGGGTCGTTTCCGTGGTCGGCGGTGATCATCAGCAGGTCGTCCGGCTTCATCTCGTCTAAGACGGTGCCCAGGCGCCGGTCAAAGTCCATCAGGGCCTGACCGAAGCCCTTAGGATTCCGGCGGTGACCGTACATGGCGTCAAAGTCAACCAGGTTGGTGAAGCAGAAGCCCGTGAAGTCCTGCTTCATTACTTCGTCCACGTGGTCCATCCCGTCCATGTTGCTTTCGTTGTGGTAGCCACGATCAATCCCCTGGCCGGAGAAGATGTCGTTGATCTTGCCGACACCGATCACTTCGTAGCCGGCCTCACGCAGCCGGTCCATGTCGGTCGTGCCGATTGGCTTCAGGCTGAAGTCGTGCCGGTTGGCGGTCCGGGTGAAGTGATCCTTGTCAGGACCAACGTATGGCCGGGCGATGATCCGACCAACCGTGTATTCAGGACCGTTGACCAGAGTCCGGGCGTATTCACAGATCTTGTAGAGTTCCTTGACCGGAATTACGTCTTCGTGAGCCGCAATCTGCATTACGGAGTCACCGGACGTGTAGAGAATCAGCTCGCCGGTCTTCATCTGGCGCTCACCGTAGTCGTGAATGACCTCGGTTCCGGAGTATGGCTTGTTAACGATCACCTTGCGGCCGGAGAACTTCTCCAGCTTGTCAACGATTTCCTGCGGGAAGCCGTTTGGGAAGGTCGACAGTGGTTTCATTACCGGCAGGCCCATCATTTCCCAGTGACCGTCCATGCTGTCCTTACCAGCGGAGATTTCTTCCATTTTGCCGTAGTCACCGATAGCCGGGTCAGCCAGCGGAACCCCTTCGATTGGGGTATCACGCAGGTTGCTGATCCCCATCTTGCCCAGGTTTGGCAATTTCAGGTCGCCCTTGTAGAATTCACCAACGTGGCCCAGGGTGTCGGAACCAACATCATCGAACTTGGCGGCGTCGGCAGCGGCACCCGTCCCAACGGAATCCATTACAATTACAAATACACGTTTATAAGCCATTTTTACCCCTCCATCTGGAATACTTGTTAGCTAAAAAATTAGTGGCGAACTAGTCCTGCTTGGCAGCCTCTTCAAGAATTTGAACGGAAGCGGAGACCCCGAGCCGGTTGGCGCCGGCTTCGATCATGCCGTAAGCTTCGGCCAGGCTGTGGATACCACCGGCAGCCTTGATCTTGAAGTCTGGGCCAACGGTTTCCCGCATTAATTTGACGTCTTCGACCTTGGCACCGGAAGTGGAGAAGCCGGTGGAAGTCTTAACGAAGTCGGCCCCGCCCTTGACGGTTAATTCGCAGGCCCGCTTCTTCTCGTCGTCCGTCAGCAGGCAGTTCTCGATGATGACCTTGAGGAGCTTGCCCTTTTCGTGAGTTGCTTCGGCAACGGCCCGGATGTCGTCCTCAACCGCTTGGTCGTGGCCGCCCTTCAGTTCACCGATATTGATAACCATGTCAATCTCGTCGGCACCGTCTTCAATTGCCTGCTTGGTCTCAAAGACCTTGCTGGCCGTGGAAGTTGCCCCCAGAGGGAAACCGATGACGGTGCAGGTGTTGATGTCGGTTCCGGCAAGTCCTTCGTGAACCCGCTTAACCCAGTACGGGTTGATGCAGACGGAGGCGGTGTTGTACTTGCGTGCCTCGGCAACGGTCTTGTCGATCATTTCGGCGGTGGCCTCTGGCTTCAGCATCGTGTGGTCCATGTACTTAGCTAATTGTGCTTGTGTTAACTTCATCGTGATGTCTCCTTTTTGAATACGCTTTCATTTGATTACGTTTACAGTGTAACAATTCTTTGAACAATTGTCCACAGTTTTCTTGAACATTTTTACATTTGTTAGGAACGGTTACTTTTTGCTAATCAATTTAACTAATTTTTTAATAGTCAAAGCCCGGAAGATTGTGAATTCCTGAATTTAGCATATTAAAAAAACAGCTCATCGCATGTTCTGCAATGAACTGTTCCTTAATAATTTTACTTCCGCCGGTTGCCATAGAAGCCACCGGTAATGTGGTAGCGGCGCCGGTAGACAATGTCGCCGACAAAGGTCACAACAGCAATGATCAGGTAAGCCCACTGGTTCAGCCGTGGGTTAACCACGTTTGGCAGCAGGGAGGCCAGCATGTAGACCGCCAGCCAAACCACTAACCCGAAGGCAACGGTCAGCACCCGGAACCACATTGGCTTGGTCTGAACCCACTTGCCCTCCTTGTTCTTGGTTGGCTGCAATTGCCGAGCCACGTAGACGAACAGGAGGCCACCGAGTCCGGCGACCAGCAGGATGGCAGTGATACCACTGCTCCCGGCCCGCTGACTGTGCATTGCCGCCGGAGTCATCCAGTACATCAGTCCGAACATGAAGGTGAAGATGCTCAGGAAAATCAGCATATTGTCAATTGCCATCAGCCAGATTGACTCCTTCGAGATGTGCTCCGGAGTCTTCTTAGGGTTCTTCAGTTCCTTAGCCTGTTCTGTCGGGGTACCGAAGAGGGCCTTGGCAGTCTTCCCCTGCTTTTGCCCCGCAACCAGCTGCTGAGCGGTCTCCTCCAGCATGGCCGGCTTGTCGGCGCTGGCCACTCCGATCCGATCCAGTTGTTTATTCAGCTGGTACATAAATTCCTCGTTCTTGCGCGTCAGGTGGTACTTGCTGTAGGCATTGTCCTGGGCCTGACGTTGAGCCTTAACATGCTGCTTTTGCCGTTGGCCGGCCGCAGCATTGCGTGCTTTCTCTTCGCTCACAAATAAACTCCTCTCGTTCCCTTAGTCGCGTTCAAAATCAGACGTTGAAGCGGAATTCGACGATATCGCCGTCCTGCATTACGTAGTCCTTACCTTCCAGGCGCAGCTTCCCGGCTTCCTTCACGGCGGCCGCGGAACCCAGCTTGTCCAGGTCGTCGAAGCTCATGACTTCGGCCCGGATGAAGCCCCGTTCAAAGTCGGAGTGAATGATCCCGGCGGCCTGTGGAGCCTTGGTGCCCTTCTTGAAGGTCCAGGCCCGGGTTTCCGGTCCACCAGCCGTGAAGAAGGTTTCCAGGCCGAGCAGCTTGTAAGCGGCCCGAATCAGCCGGTTCAAGCCGGGTTCCTTGACCCCTTCCATTTCCAGGAAGTCGGCCTTGTCGGCGTCGTCCATCTCGGCGATCTGTTCTTCGGCAGCGGCAGCAATCCCGATGACCTCGCCGTCACCCTTGACGTGTTCCTTGATGGCTGCCATGTACTTGCTGTTGTCGGGATCGGCCATGTCATCCTCGGAAATGTTGGCAACGTAGAGGACCGGCTTGCTGGTCAGCAGGAAGAGCCCCTTGACGATCTTCTTTTCGTCGTCGGAGAAGTCAATTGACCGGACGCTCTTGCCGTCTTCCAAGACCGGTTTGATCTTGTTTAAGACCGCTAATTCGGCCAGGGCGTCCTTGTCCCGGCCCTTGGCAGCCCGCTGAACCTTGCTCAGGCGCTTGTTTACGGCGTCCAGGTCAGCCATGATCAGTTCCAGGTTGATCGTGTCAATGTCTTCGATCGGGTCCACCTTGCCGGAAACCGTGGTGATGTCGTCGTCATCGAAGGCCCGGACCACGTGGACAATCGCGTCAGTCTGCCGAATATTTTCCAGGAACTTGTTACCAAGCCCTTCACCCTTGCTGGCACCCTTAACAATCCCGGCAATGTCGGTAAATTCAAAGGTGGTTGGCACAATCTTCTTGGCGGGAATCAGCTCCTGAATCCGGTCCAGCCGGGAATCAGGCACTTCCACCATCCCCACGTTCGGGTCGATGGTTGCGAACGGGTAGTTGGCCATCTCGGCTCCCGCCTTGGTAATTGCGTTAAACAGCGTTGACTTACCGACGTTTGGCAAGCCGACGATTCCTGCAGTTAATGACATGAATAATTCACTTTCCTTTTCAATTAATCAATAATTTTTATTTTAAGCTATCTCAACGGTTTTGTGGGCACCAATTTGAAATTTATTCGTCCGCCGAATCAGCGTGCTCCAAAACCTTCTTGAGGCCCTTATCGAACTTCTGGCGGGTCATCATTACCAGGTGGCCGCAGCCCGTGCATTGAATCTTAATGTCCGCGCCAACCCGGGTAATCTGCCAACGGTTGGTGCCGCACGGGTGGGGCTTCTTCATCATCACAATGTCACCCTTATCGTAAGTTGCCATAGTAATCCCTCCTAGTCCAATGAAATGTTCAGCAATTCGAGGATCCGCGTCAAGTCGTCCGTCGATGAGTATGGAATTTCAATCTTGCCGCTGCCCTTCTTCCGGCTCTGGGCAAGGGCCACCTTGGTGCCAAACTTGCTCTGCAGCTGGCTTTCGGCCTCCCGAATGTAGACCGGCTTGCGCTGACTCTTGTGGCGGCTCTTTTTCACCGCCGTCCCGTTCATCTCGGCAACCAATTTCTCCAACTGGCGAACCGTCAGATTTTGATCGACGGCACGCTTGGCAAGCTTGGTCAACTGGCGCTTGTCCTTGAGTCCCAGAATCGTCCGGGCCTGACCCATGGAAAGGTCGCCGGCGTTTAGGGCCTTCTTGATTGGCTCCGGCAAACCCAGCAGCCGCAGGTAGTTAGCAATGTAGGGACGGCTCTTCCCCAGCTTGGTGGCCACCTGGGCCTGAGTCAGGGAGAGCTTGGTCATGAGCGTCTGGTAGGCCTGGGCCTCTTCCAGTGGCGTCAGGTCCTCACGCTGAAGGTTTTCCAGGACGGCGATTTCCATCATCTGCTCGTCGCTCATCACCCGGACAATCGCCGGGATCGTCTTCTGCTTAGCCAGCTTGGACGCCCGGAAGCGCCGTTCACCGGCTACCAGCTCGTAACGCTCCACCTGGGGATCCGGTTGGCGCAGGATGATTGGCTGGAAGACCCCTGACTTCTTGATTGAGTCCGCCAGTTCCTTAAGACCGGCCTGATCAAAGGTCCGCCGTGGCTGGTAGGGATTGGCCCGGATTGCACTCAGGGAAACGTCCTGGACGCTTTCACTGGCATTAGACTCGTCAACGGAATTTTCTTCAAAGAGGGCCTCGATTCCCCGGCCGAGGGCACTTGTTTTACGCTTTGCCATGTTTTGCCAACACTTCCTTTGCTAACTCTTTATAGACTGTGGCTCCGGTCGACCGCTTGTCGTAATCAACGATTGCCATGCCGTGACTGGGGGCTTCGGACAGGCGGACGTTGCGCGGAATCACCGTTTGGTAGACCCGGTCGCCAAAGGCCTTGCGCACCTCGGCGTTAACTTGCTGACCCAGGTTGGTCCGCTTGTCGTACATGGTCAGCAGCACCCCTTCGATCTTCATGTTCGGGTTGAAGTGCTTCCTTACCAGGTTAATCGTGTTTTGCAGCTGGCTCAAGCCTTCCAGCGCGTAGTACTCGCTTTGAACCGGAATCAGGATCGAGTCGGCCGCCGTGAAGGCGTTGATTGTCAATAATCCTAACGATGGCGGGCAGTCAATAAGGATAAAGTCATACTGATCACGCACGTCGCCAAAGGCATCCTTCAGCCGCGTTTCGCGGGCCATCAGATTGGTCAATTCCACCTCGGCCCCCGAGAGGGCAATCGTGGTCGGCGCAATGTCGAGCCCCGGATGACTAGACGGCTGAATGACCTCCTTCAACGGGACCTCATTAATCAGCACATCGTAGACACTTTTTTCAATGTCACGCTTTTCAATTCCTAAACCACTGGTGGCGTTTCCCTGCGGATCCAGGTCAATCAATAAGACCCGCTGCTTGAGATCGGCCAGGCACGCCCCCAGGTTAATACTCGTGGTAGTCTTCCCGACGCCACCTTTTTGGTTGGCTAAGGCAATTACTGCAGCCATACTACTCCTCCTTACTGCTCCTTTGGAATCTCAATGGTAATCCGGTAGCTATCCTTGGTGCTGCTCTCGTGGGTAGTGACCGTAAAGCCGTTTTCGGTGGCCATCTTAATGGATTTCTTGATCGTATTCAAGGCAATCCGACCGTCGCTGGCCTTCGGGGTGGTCTTGGCTGGCTTTTTGCTGGTTCGCTTGCGGTGAGCCTTCTTGGCCGGCTTGGTTGCTTTCGGTTCCGGTGCTGGTTCGGTTAGTGCCGGAGCGGTGGCCTGCTGTTGAGCTTCCTCCCGGGCCGCGGCCTTTTGTTTGGCCACCACGGATGGCAGGGGCCGGCCCAGTACCTTGGCCACCTCGTCCTCGGTTTGCCGGACGGTCAGGCGTTCGTTGACGATCCGCATCAGCATCGTCCGTTGCTGATCCTCATCCAAGTCCAGCAGGGCCCGACCGTGGCGTTCGGAAATCCGGTGGTCCAAAATGGCGGTCTGAACCGGAGTGATCAGCTTCAGGAGCCGGAGTTTGTTGGCCACGAAAGACTGGCTCTTGCCCATCCCCTTGGCGAGGGCCGCCTGGGTCAGGTGGTTGAGATCCATCAATTGACGGTAGGCCTGGGCCTCTTCAACCGAGCTCAGCTGCGCCCGTTGCAGATTTTCCACCAGGGCCAGGGAAGCGGACTCCTCATCCGTCATCTTCTTGATGATTGCTGGAGCGGTGTCCCAGTTTAAGAGCTTCATTGCCCGGTAGCGCCGCTCACCCGCGATGATTTCGTACTTTGCCGGTTCATACTCCCGGAGAACAATCGGCTGCAGGAGCCCGTGCTCGTCAATCGTGTGGGCCAGTTCCTGCAGGTCCTCCTGGTCAAAGACCTTCCGGGGCTGGTAGCGGTTGGGCACGATCTGGTCCAGCTTGATGTCCACTACCTTGTTTTTTCCGTTAGTCGATTCATTCTTACCAAAGTTAAACAGCGAAAATGCCATATTTTCTCCCCCTCACCTATTGAATTGGCTTTTTGTTCGGCAGCCCTGGACGCCGCGGGTACTTGCCCGGCGTCGGTGCAACCTTGTCGATCAGGATCACGTTGCGTTCCTCGTCAATCTCCGGCAGGGTCAGCTTAACCGTCTGCCGCACCTGACCACCCAGCTTCTTGATCGCCGCTTGGGCCTGAGCCAACTCCTCTGGTGCCGCCAGGGCCTTGTAGGCTACGAACTCCCCACCAACCTTGACTGCCGGTAGACAGAGCTCACTGAGGACCGCTAAACGAGCCACCGCCCGGGCCGTCACCAGGTCGAACTGCTCCCGGTGCGGGCTCTTCTTGGCGCTGAAGGTCTCCGCGCGATCGTGAATCAGCTGGACCTCGGTCAGTCCCAGGGTTGTCACCAGGTCATCCAAGAAGTTAATCCGCTTATTTAGCGAATCAACAATGGTGACCTTCAGTTGTGGAAAGGCGATTTTCAACGGCAGTGACGGAAAGCCGGCGCCGGCGCCAATGTCGCACAGCGTCAGTGATTCGGTCTGCAGGCGTGGTTCAGCCAGGGCACCAATGATGGAGTCGTAAAAGTGCTTAAGGTAGACATCATTTTCGGCGGTGATCCGCGTTAGGTTAACGTGTTGATTGCTCTCGACCAGCATCCGGTAATAGGTAGCGAACTGCTCCATTTGCTTAGCAGTTAGCTCAATCCCGTGATCCGCCAGTCGGTGCTGAAATTGTTCAGGGTTCATTAATCTTTGCTCCTTTCGTGAAACAACGATTGTTTCACGTACCCCACTACTGTACCGTAAATTGGTCCCCGTTTCAACCTCCATGCCGGGCGGGAAGGCGTTTTTCTTCATCTTAAATTGAGCAAGCGCTGGCTATTTTTCCGTTCTTTCAATACATATTTAAAAAATTAGTATTTTTATGACAAATGCGTTATACTATAAATGTTGAGGCGAGCAAGTGCCTGCCAATACTTTTGGAGAATTACTCAAGTGGCTGAAGAGGCGCCCCTGCTAAGGGTGTAGGTCGCGAAAGCGGCGCGAGGGTTCGAATCTCTCATTCTCCGTTGATAAAAAGGGATTGCAATTTGATTGCAGTCCCTTTTTTATTTGTCTAATAAATGCATTCAAAAAGAGGAAATCTACCTATTAGTAAATTTCCTCTTTAATAATTTAGTTCATCTTGCTGACTTCTTCTAAGAACCACTTGTTGAAGTAGTCGGCGTCAATGTCTACGCAAACTTCGGCGTTGGTCTTGCCATCGTGGTAGGCACCACGGATGTCACCGACCAGGGCACCGATGGCTGGGCCCTCAGTCTGAACGTCGACCCACATCTTCTTGGTCGTGAAGGCTTCTGGGTGAAGCAGGTAGAAGATGGTGTTAACGTCGTGCATTGGCCGTCCTGCTTCCGTCCCATCGTTGTAGTGGGTGATCAGAGCGTGCAGCATTTCACCGGTCTTGTTCAGCGTGGCCAGCTTGTCAATTGAGTCCTTGGTCAGCAGGGCCTTCAGGGTCACGTCCAGGCCAACCGTAACGATTGGAATGCCGGCATTGTACATGATCCGCGCAGCATCCGGGTCAGTGAAGACGTTAAATTCGGCAACGCTGGTCATGTTTCCGCCGGACAGGGAGCCACCCATGGCCACGATCTTCTTAATGTGGCTCTTTACTTCTGGGTACTGGCTGAACAGCAGGGCAATGTTGGTGTAGGAGCCGGTTGGCACCAGGATGACCTCATCTTCGGCCATGATGGCGTCGTGCAGGGCTTCAACGGCCGTCTTGTCGAGCGGCTTACCGTAATCGTCGCCGAAGTCGTAGCCGGGCATCCCTGATTCACCGTGAATCCGGGCGGCGTCCTCAAACGGCTTGATCAGTGGCTGCTCGGCACCAGCGGCCACCGGAATGTCCTTGCCAAAGAAGTGAACGATCTTTAAGGCGTTAGCGGTCGTCTTGTCGACGGTCACGTTCCCCGCAACGGCGGTGATCAGCTTCAAGTCGATTGCGGGATCATTGATGGCCATCGTCAGTGCGGCAGCGTCATCAATTCCCGGGTCAGTATCCATAATAATCTTCGTAGCCATAATTATTTCCTCCTTAGAAAATGCAAGCGTTTACGAATTGCTGGTTAAAAAAAGCAGCCCTAATAGCTGCTTTTTAGTTTTTACCAAACGAACAGACCAACAAAGGCTGCTGATAACAGGGATACCAGGATACCGGAAAGTAAGAGGTAACCAATGTTAGTAGCGATGTAGTCGTTATCTTCCTTGTTTGCCAGACCCTTGAAGGCACCGATGATCATACCAAGAGTACCGAAGTTGGCGAAGGAGGTAACGAAGACGGTCAGAACGGCCTTCAAGTGTTCTGGGTAGTGGTTGATCGCACCGGTAACCTTACCCATAACAACGAATTCGTTGGTAACCAGCTTCATCCCCATGTCCTGAGACAGCATCCATGCCTGGTGTACTGGCAGACCCAGCAGCCAGGAGAATGGGAACATGATGACACCCAGGATGCTTTCCAGGGACAGTGGCTTCCAGAACAGACCCAGGATCTTGTCGATCAGGGCAGCCAGGGCAACGAAGGCAATAACGTTGGCGATGATGATCAGAATCAGCTTACCAGCGCCCAGGATGGAGTCACCCAAGAAGCTGAAGAATGGTTCCTTCTTACCGTTGTCGGTAGCACCAACCTTTTCGATGGTGTCGTCTTCTGGAGCAACCTTAACTGGGTTCAGCATACTAGTAGCAATCAGCGAGTTCATGATGTTGATTGGAACGGCGGTCAGAATGTATTGACCAGGCATCATCAGAATGTATGAACCAAGGATTGAGGCGGTAACACAAGACATTGACATCATGGCCAGAGTCAGGTTACGTTCCTTGCTCATCTTCCGAATCTGCATACCAGAAACGGCCAGCACTTCAGTGTTCCCTAAGAACATCATTTCAACGGCAAAGAATGATTCGAACTTTGGTTGACCAGTAATGAATGAAAGTCCCCGTCCGATCCACTTGATGATCCATGGCAAGAAGCCAATGTAAGTCAAGATATCGAACAATGGAACAATCATCAGAATTGGCATCAGTGCCGAACAGATGAAGTTCAGGTTCTTAGTGTTGTACCAAGCACCCAGTGCAAAGACGGTCCCCTTTGCGGATACGTCAACGATCCAAACGAAACCGTCAGCGGCAGCCTTAACACCGGCACGTCCTGCGGCAGAACCAGTCAGGAACCATGCCAGGATAAGGTTAATAACAATCATAATACCAACCGTCTTCCAGTTGATGGCTTTGCGGTCCTTGGAGAAGAGCCAGCCAATCGCGAGGAACACAATCAGTCCCAGAATATTGATTGCGAGATACATGTTTACACCCCTTATAAAAAAGATAGAGAATTTTGTTGATCCCGCTCCTCAGAATTGAAAAATAATTGCTTTGTTTTGCGGGTCAACATTTGCGACATCTTTAGAATATCTTAAATACTCCCCCCTGTAAAGAAGAAATTATAACGTCATTTGTGAAATGAGATCGTTTACAAGGCAATTGAAATCGCTGTAACGTTTTACTTACGGCACTTTTTGGCACTAATCCTAGTAAAAGTCCTATTTCACAAAAGCCAAAAAGTTTTTGTAAGCGGTGTCAGTCGTTAACAAAAAAGAAGAGAAATTGCCGCCAAGTTGGTAGTAATTTCTCCGCCCCTGCCAAGGAACCTCATTATAGTAACTCTACCGGCCAGGATCAATAAATTTCTTAAGAATCGGCCAGATTGCTTCGCCCATTCCCCTGACTACGATATAATAGAGATATGGCAAGAAAGCGCTTACGAAAGGAGACTAAAAGATGGATAAGTCAAAATTAGTACAAATTGGTCACTCTGACGTTTATGCAACCCCACTGGGCCTCGGAACCAACGCGGTCGGCGGCTACAACCTCTTCCCGAACCTCAAGGATGAAGACGGTCGGGAGCTCGTCCGTGCCGGTCTCGACAGTGGCATCACTCTGCTGGACACCGCCTTTGTTTACGGGCTCGGCCATTCCGAAGAGTTGGTCGGTCAGGTTTTGAAGGAATACGACCGGAGCAAGATTGTCCTCGCTACCAAGGGGGCCCAAGACTTCTCTACCGGCGAACAGGTTATTGACAACAGTCCTGAATTCTTGACGGACCAGGTCAACAAGAGTCTGGAACGGCTGCAGACCGACTACATCGACATCTACTACATCCACTTCCCAGACCACGACACTCCGAAGGCCGAAGCGGTCGGTGCCCTGCAAAAGCTCAAGGAAGCCGGCAAGATCCGGGCCATTGGGATCTCCAACTTCAGCCTGGACCAAATCAAGGAAGCCAATGCCGATGGTTACGTTGACGTCGTCGAGGACGAGTTTAGTCTCCTCCACCAGGACCACCTGACCGAGGGAATGCTTGACTACCTGCACGAGCACCAAATCAGCTTTGTTCCATACTTCCCACTGGCATCAGGCCTTTTGACCGGTAAATATGACCACCACATCGACTTCCCAGCCGATGATATCCGGAGTCAGATTGCCGACTTCAGTGAGCCACGGTTCAGCAAGGTTCTCCAGGCCGTCGACGTTATCCGGCCAATTGCCGCTGCCCACCAGGCAACGGTTGCCCAAACCGTCCTGGCTTGGTACATGCAGAATCCACTGATCTCCGTTGTAATTCCGGGGGCCAAGCACGCCGATCAGGTCAAGGCCAACGCCAAGGCCATGGACGTAAAGCTGACCGAAGAGGAATACCAAATCATCGAAAAGGCCTTCGAGGGCTTCAAGAACACGACGAGTGGCAAGTCATTGGCCGATCCAGACTAAGGGTATTTCCCGGGAAATAAATTATTATCAAAAACAACCGCGGGCTAGGACTTAGCTCGCGGTTGTTTTTATCCACAAAAAAACGGAGACAATCGAATGTCTCCGTGCTTCCGAATGGAAAGATGTCGGCCACCTGTTAATGTATCAAGATCCGTTATTGTGTCTTTATCTGCAGTTCTTTCGCCTATGTGAAGAACCCTTACAGCTTATAATCATTTAGGTTGTAGATATGGCCACTAATTTTAGCTAACATACTTTTCAAGGAAACTAAAGCGTTTCATGTGGAGTGGGGTGTTGTTAATTATCATGTAAAGCCATTTTAATTAACTAGCTTCAAAGTAGTTTATTATGAGAAGATGTTCGTATCAAAAGGGCCAATCACCTTTCCACATCTTTAGTATAGTAGATCAGTCCAAAAAGTTCAAACAAACCGCGTCGTACCGGTGATGGTTGCGGTTTCATAATCTAGACATTTTTCAGTGCTTTACCGGTTTATTAAATCAATTTTGAACTGTTTTAGCTAATTTTGCTTACTATATTATCCAAAAATTTATTTTTCTTTTTTGGTAAAGAATCCGTAACCTACCGCCAGGATAATAAAAATGGCGGTCGTGATCAGCAGCGGCACCCGGGTCGAGTCGATAAACAGCAGAATTACCAGAATCGCCAGGAAAAAGGCGATCGTCAGCCAGCTGGTCAGCGGGTAGCCCGGCATCTTGAAGAAACTGACCCCGGCCGGGTGCTGGCGGCGAAACTGGATATGGGCCCAGAGGATGATCAACCAGGTAAAGATAAAGGTAATCGTCGAGATGCTGGCGATCATGTCAAAGATTCCCGCCGGCATGATGTAGTTCAGGATTACCGTGATGAACAGGATCAGGGACGAAAAAGTCAGCGCATTGTTCGGCACCGCCTTGGCACTCAGCTCACCGAACCGCCGGGGAGCATTTCCGCCCCGGGCCAGTGAGTAGAGGGACCGGCTGGTACTAAAGATGGCACTGTTAGTGGCCGACATAGCCGCCGTCAGCACAACGAAGTTCAAAATGGCCGCCGCACCCGGCACCCCGATGGCCGCAAAGACCTGGACAAAGGGACTGGAGGTCGTCTTGATCTGGTTCCACGGGTAAATCGCCATCAGGGCAATCATGGAACCGATGTAGAACAGGCCGATCCGAACCGGCAGGGTGTTGATGGCCTTGGGAATATCCTTGTTCGGGTTCTTGGTTTCACCGGCCGTCAAACCAACCATTTCAATGCCGACAAAGGCAAAGACGACCATCTGAAAGGACATCAGAAAGCCCCGCGGTCCGGTTGGG
This sequence comes from Limosilactobacillus sp., assembly GCF_022482365.1. Classification (NCBI taxonomy): domain Bacteria; kingdom Bacillati; phylum Bacillota; class Bacilli; order Lactobacillales; family Lactobacillaceae; genus Limosilactobacillus; species Limosilactobacillus sp. The sequence continues at coordinate 1,610,175 of NZ_JAKVPE010000001.1, read as the reverse complement.
AAGAAGCCTCCGTGGTTGACCAGATTCGCCAGTGAAACCGGCCGCCCTGCCACCGAACTATGCAGGACGATCAGGATAATACCGACTGCAATCAGGGCCAGGATCGCCAGCACCTTAATCATCGAGAACCAACTCTCTAGCTCCCCGAACAGGCCGACGTTGACCATGTTGACCAGCATCAACAACACCACGATCACAAGCGGGCCCACCCACTGCGGCAGGCTTGGGAACCAGTACTTGAGGTAGATCCCCGTCGCGGTCAGGTCGGCCATCGCCAGCGTCAGCCAGCAGGCCCAATACATCCAACCGGCAACGAATTCCATCCGGTCACCCAGGTATTCCTTGACCGAATCGATGAAGGAGTGCTTGGTCATGTCGGCCAAAATTAATTCCCCGAGGGCCCGCATCATGAAGAAGCAAAAGATGCCGACGATCAGGTACGAGAGAATGATCGATGGGCCGGCCTTATGAATCGCCGAACCGGATCCCAGGAATAACCCGGTCCCGATCGCCCCACCGATGGCAATCATTGTCACGTGGCGGCTCTTCAGTGAGCGTTCAAGTTTTTGCTGCTGTTCTTTGTCCATTGTCTTCTCTCCTCTCAAATTTTCTGAAACGAAAAAACGTCCCTGGTACATCTAAGTACCAGGGACGTTTTTACACGCGGTTCCACCCATCTTCACGGTCATCTGACCGCCTCTTCAGTCGATAGTGGAACCACCCATTCACCGTTTCTGCCATTTGGCTGGCCCCGGCTCTCAGCTAATACCGGGTTCTCTGTTTGCCAACCTTTATTAGAAGTTACTCATAATTATAATGATTTTCCCACCAAAGTCAAACAATTTGTGACAATCAGGAAAATTAGTTCTGCTTTTACTCTTAAACATTCAGGACCTTGTCCAGGAAGTTCTTGGTGTCGGGGTGCTGCGGATGCTCGAAGATCTGGTCCGGCGTCCCTTGTTCCCGAATGTTGCCGTCGTGGAAGAAGACAACCCGGTCCGCCACCTGCTTGGCAAAACCCATTTCGTGGGTAACGACGATCATCGTCATCCCCTGCTTAGCCAGGGTCTTCATTACGCCCAGCACGTCACCGACCATTTCGGGGTCGAGGGCACTGGTTGGTTCATCGAAGAGCATCACGTCTGGCTTCATCGCCAGGGCCCGGGCAATCGCCACCCGCTGCTTTTGCCCACCGGAGAGGGTCTGCGGGTTGACGTTGGCCTTTTCCTTTAAGCCAACCAGGTCGAGGTAGTGCATGGCTTCCTTTTCGGCCTCTTCCTTGGTGGCCTTACCCAATTGGGTTGGCGCCAGAGTGATGTTTTCCAGGACCGACATGTTTGGAAAGAGGTTGAAGTGCTGGAAAACCATCCCGATATTCTGCCGCACCTTGTTGATGTCCACCTTCGGATCGGCAATATCGTAACCGTCAACGTAGACGTGCCCACTGTTTGGTTCTTCCAGCTTGTTAATGCAGCGCAGGAAGGTCGACTTCCCGGAACCGGACGGACCGATCATGCAGACCACTTCGCTCGGCTTAACGTTCAGACTCACTCCTTGCAAGACATCGTTGGCCCCGTAACTCTTGTGCAGATCTTTAATTTGAACTTTGTATTGCGCATCCATATTAATCCATCCTCTTCTGTACGTAATTCGATAACCAGGTCAGTAAGGTAATGATGATGATGTAGATTACCGCAATGATCGTCCACATCCGGAACCCTTCCATGTTCTGGGAAATGATGACGGTCCCGGTCTGGGTTAATTCCATCAGCCCGATCGCGGAAAGAATCGAGGTATCCTTCAGGGTGATGATGAACTGGTTAACCAGTGATGGCACCATCAGCTTGAATCCTTGCGGCGCGATAACCTTGATCAGAGCCTTGCTGTAAGGCAGCCCCAGACTCCGGGCCGCTTCCCACTGGCCGACGTTGACGGATTCAAATCCACCCTTAACGATCGCACCGATGTAGGCCCCTTCGTCAAAGGTCAGGGTTAAGATCCCGGCAAGGAAGAGTGGCACCTTGTGGCCAATCACGTTTGGCAACCCCATGTAGATGAAGAATGCCAGCACGATCATTGGAATCCCCCGGAAGATGTAGATCAGGGTACTGGAGAGACCGTTAGCGAACTTGTTTTCGACAACCCCGAGGACCCCGAGGATAATCCCGAAGATCATGGCGAAGATGATCCCGACAATCGTCAGCTTCAGCGTCATCCACAGTCCGGACAGCAGGGCACTCTTGTTAGCCTTCAGGAGCCCCATAATCGTGTGGGCCTGAGTTGAATTCTTCGTGGTAGCCTTGCTCTTCGTGTACTTGTTGATGATCTTCTGCATCCGGCCAGTCTTCTTCATCCAGGTAATCCCGTCGTTGATCTTGGCCTGCAGTTCCTTGTTTTGACCCTTCTGGAAACCAATGGCAACCGGCTGGGCGTCGATTGGCTTCTTGGTAACGATCTTGAGGTCAACCCCCTGCCGGATCCCGTATTGAAGAACTGGACCATCATCGAAGGTTGCCGCGGCGTTCCCGTTCTTGACATCGTTCCACATCGTGTTTGAGGAATCGAAGTACTTAATCTTGTAACCGTATTTCTTCTGGTTCTTCTTCAAGAAGAGGGCGGCACTGGTTCCGGACTTGGCGGAAACGGTCTTGCCACGCAGCTGCTTCAATGACTTGATCTTGCTGTTCTTGGCAACGGCCATCATGACCCCATCGGTGTAGTACGCCTTGGAGAAATCGTACTTTTGCTTCCGCTCGTTAGTGACACTCATCCCGGCCATGACGGCATCAACCTGGCCACCTTCCAAGGCTTGCAGGTCCCCGTTGAAGCTCATTGACTTGAACTGGTACTTGAAGTGTTCGTGCTTAGCAATCTGCTGAAGCATTTCAATTTCGATCCCGGGGTTCTTCCCAGAATAGCCGCCCTTGCTGTCCTGCATTTCGAACGGGGCAAAGGTTCCGTTGGTGGCAAAGGTGTAGGTCTGATCAGCGGAGGCGGATTGCGGTTCGACAATCAGCCACCCGACCACGATTGCCACAACTGCAATCAAGCTGGCAATGAATTTTTTCCAACTCTTCTTCCGCATACTACCGACTCCTTTTTTCTAATCAAATTTTAACGTTGATAATACCTTATCATCTGCAAAAAAAGAAGTGAAGACTTTTAAGCCATATCCGTAATAATCCAAGATGAAACCGGTTTAAATGATGATTTAAGAAGCAGGAAGCATAATTTTCTTATTTAAATTAAGCAGTTCATTTAGTGAAAATAATCACTCTTATTTATTTTTAATCTTTACGATTTAAAAAGAAGATTCCCGTAGTAAAACGGAAATCTTCCTTTTATTTTGAATACTAATATAAAAAGATAACGTGGAAATAACCGTGGGGCTAGTGTCTAGCTACGGACGAAAGCCGACGCCTTCAGCGCCGACTCCCGTCCTAGGCTAGCCATACGCCCCACTTTGATGGTTATTCCCACTCACTTTTTTTCTTATTCCGGAACGGAACCGCATTTTCCTTCGTAATCTTGGTAACGCCGTGCATGTACGGTACCAGGACCTCCGGAATCGTGACGGAGCCGTCTTCATTCTGGTAGTTTTCCAGGATGGCAGCCACGGTCCGGCCGACAGCCAGGCCGGAACCGTTCAGGGTGTGGACGTAGTGAAGCTTACCGTCCGCATCCCGGTACTGGGTGTGCATCCGCCGCGCCTGGAAGTCCAGACAGTTGGAGCAGGATGATACTTCCCGGTACTTGTTCTGGGCAGGCATCCAGAGTTCGAGGTCGTGGGTCATTGAGGCCGTAAAGCTCATGTCACTGGTGGTCAGCGTGATGACGTGGTACGGCAGGCCCAGTTTCTTTAAGATGTTCTCGGCGTTGGCGGTCATCTTTTCGAGTTCGTCCCATGAGTCCTCGGGCTTGGTGTACTTCACCATTTCAACCTTGTTAAACTGGTGCATCCGGATCAGCCCCCGGGTGTCCCGACCAGCGGCCCCGGCTTCGGACCGGAAGCACGGCGTCAGCGCAGTCACGTAGACCGGCAGTTCGGATTCTGGAATGATGTCGCCGCGGTAGTAGTTAGTCAACGGCACTTCGGCGGTTGGGATCAGGGTCATGTCCTCACCGTTAACCTGGTAGACCCCTTCCTTGAACTTCGGGAACTGACCAGTCCCGTACATTGACTGGGCATTAACAATGTACGGCGGCAGAACTTCGGTGTAGCCGTCCTTCATGTGTTCGTCGAGCATGAAGTTATAGACGGCCCGTTCCAGCTGGGCACCCAGGCCAAGGTAGTAGACAAAACGCGCACCGGAAACCTTCCGCGCCCGGTCGAAGTCGAGGATCCCCAGGTTCTCACCAACATCCCAGTGGTGCTTTGGTTCGAAGTCAAAGTCCCGAATCGTGCCGACCTTGCGCAGTTCCACGGAGCCTTCCTCGGTCAGGCTGACTGGAACGCCGTCGTGTGGCACGTTTGGCAGGTGGGCCATCTTGTCATGCAGTTCGGCATCGTTAGCTTCAACCTGGTCATCAAGGCCCTTGATCTTGTCCCCAAGTTCCCGGGTTTCCTTGATGGCCTCGTCGGCGGACTCACCGTTGCGCTTGGCTTCACCGATCTTCTTGGAAGCGGCGTTACGCTGGGCCTTCATCGTTTCCACTTCCTGCAACAGATCGCGTCGCTTTTGGTCCAATTCCAGGACCTCGTCAATTTCTTCGGCCTTAACGCCCCGGGTTGCTAATTTTTGCTTGAAAAAGTCGGGGTCTTTGCGAATCTTCTTAATGTCTAACATTGTTAAAAACCTCCAATAAAAAGAGCCATTTCGTCTCCAATATTTTGGGACGAAATGGCTCTTAGTTCCGCGGTACCACCCAAGTTTGACAAAATTGTCACCCTCGTGGTAGATAACGGCTACCAACCGTGCGGCATTACCCGCCCACATTTACCTGCACCGGAGTTTCGATCAACCGCTCACACCAGCCGCGGCCTCTCTGGACGATCTACTTGAAATGCATTCGTGTTTCTTATTGCCACTATCATATTACATCCTGTTCATTTTAGCAACAAGGGGAAACCAAATTTGCATTTCCCGGGAAATACTGCCCATAATAAAGTTAAATCTAGTAAGGAGGCCTTTTTATGATTCATAATTCCACCATTGACCACCAACTCAACCACCGCTCAATTCGGGCGTTCAAGCCACAAGCGCTCAGCCAAGAGCAGCTGACCACCCTGTACGAGGTTGCCCGCCACACTTCGACCAGCAACTACTGGCAGGAGTTCAGCATCCTTCACGTGACCGATGAAAAGAAAAGGGCCGCGATTCGCCAGCTGGGCAAGCAACCCTACATCGGCAAGAACGGCGACCTCCTGATCTTCCTGGTCGACATTTTCCGCAACCAACGAATTCGCCAGGACAACGGGAAGGACGACGGCCGCCTGCACACCGCCGACGTCTTCCAGCAGGCCGTCGAAGACACCGTATTGGCCGTCCAAAACACCCTGGTCGCCGCCGAAAGCATGGGACTGGGCGGCGTGATCCTTGGTTCAATCAAGAATGATCCGGTCGAGCTGGTTAAGATCCTCGACCTGCCGAAGATGGTCTTCCCGCTGCTGGGCCTCCAGGTCGGCATTCCGGATCAGGAGCCGCAATTAAAGCCTCGGCTGCCACTCGACCAGCTGGTCTTTGAAAATGACTACAATCGCGACTTTCACGCCAGCGACCTCAAGGACTATGATGCTGAGGTGACCCAGTACTACGACCTGCGTGACGCTAATCGGCGGATCGACTCCTTTACCCATCAAATCTGCGGACCAAAGCTGGACCGTCAGGAAAGCAGTCGGGACAAGCTGCCAGTTGCTCTTCAACAGCAGGGACTCGCCCTGGATTGGAACGAAGAAGAATAATTCAATCATTAAAAACGGGGCACTGAACCAGTCAAATGGATTCAGTGCCCCGTTTTGTCGTTAAATTCCCACGTTTTCCACGTGTTCGTCATTATGAATGAAGACCGCTGCCCGGTTGCCGGGGCGGTGCAGCCAGCCGGGAATTGGCCGGCCGTTGAAGAAGAGACGCTTGGCCTCGATCTCCCCCAGCACCGACTGGTCGGTAAAGACGGTCACGCTGCTGAGGTCGGTTTTCAGCGGGTAACCCGTCCGCGGATCAATCAGGTGGTGGTAGCGGTGCCCATCTTTAATTAGGAACCGTTCGTAGATGCCCGACGTCACCGCCGAGCAGGCCGGCTGACGGACAATCTCCATGTTTTCGCCGCGGTGCAGCTGCGGGTCCTGGACGCCAATGTTCCACTGACCGTCCGCACGCCGGGGAGAGGAACCAACCATGACCAGGTTGCCCCCGAGGTTGATGATCCCTGCCGTCACCCCATGGGCTTCCCAAAAGGCGCGGACCTGATCGGCAATGTAACCCTTGGCAATCCCGCCGAGGTCCAGTTCCATCCCCGCCTGCCTAAGGTAAACGGACCGACGGGTGTCGTCGAGTTCAACCTGGAAGGGGTCAATTAACTGCAGGCGTTCCTGAATGTCCCGGTCCGCCGGCACGTTGGCACCTTGAAAGCCGATCTTCCAAAGCTTCACCAGGGGGCCGATCAGGGCGTTAAAGCCGAAATTCTCCCGGCTGTAGTGCACCGCCATTTTAATCAGGTCATAGGTCGAAGGCGACACCACCCGGGCTCCCTGTCCGGCGGCGTGGTTGACGTCCATCACCTCCGACTGGTCCCGGTTGACCGTCAGTCGGTCCTCAAAGCCGTCGATCAGGTCCATCGATGACTGGAGCAGGTCGCAAAACTGGTCCCCAAAGACCGTCAGCACGATCCGCGTCCCCAGAGCGTGGTGGGTCAGCGAATGGACCTGGCTGGCCAATTGCTCATTCACAGCCATGGTGCTTAGTTTTCGGAAGCACCGGTCGTGGCGTCCGCGGCTTCATCGTCGGCGTCCACGCTACCGGATTCGGAAGCGCCGGTGGAGGCGTCGGCGTCATCATCCGCGGCCACGTCCGGGTCAGTTGCCGTTTCATCGGCACCCTCGTCGCTGGATTCGGAGGCACCGGTCGTGGCATCCGCGGTTTCGGTGACCGGAGCGGCAGCGGTCTCCGCGGAAGCTTCGTGCTTAGAAGCACCGGTCGTGGCATCGGCACCCTTGTCCCAAGCCCCATTTTCAAAGAGGTTGAGGATGTATTCCACGTTCCCGGTGAATTCGATGGTACCGAGGTAGTGACCATCAACGTCACGCAGGGCGTAGTATTGGATCAGGGAGCGGTGACCGTGCATCCACAGCGGCCGGGTCACAACGTCGCGCTTGCCATCCCGGAAGCTGTTGATGATGCTCATGACCCCCGGAACGGCCTTCGGTGGGTGGCATTCCGTTACCGGTTCGTTCAGCGAAGCCACGTCCCGAACGTGCTCCCGGTTTGGCTTGTCCGAGAACCAGCTGAAGTTGTCGGAGCTGTCGATGAGGTCAATCTCGAACGGAATCGTACTGAAGATCTGCTGGACCTCCTTTAAGGACAGCCGTCCGGTTGGAAACTTGATATAGGCATCGCTAATACTTGGTTGCTTGATCGGCATCGTTACTTCCTCCTCGTCCACGTGTTGAAAGACTTGAATGTATTCAATAAAATTGGTAAAGCATTTTTCCAGGTTGTCCCGCATTCCCGGATCGATCAGCCGACCGTCCTCGGAAAAGACGTGGGTGGCGCCACCGATCAGCACCTCGTTGCCGGGGAGCAGGTTGGTGTTGCAGTCTGGGGAAATCAGGATCTGGCGCATCTGCACTTGGGAGCGCGCCGAAGCCTGGCGACCGTAGGAAACTCCCACGACCATCACTGGCTTGCGGTCAAGCACCTTGGTGTGGTAGGACAGCCATTCAACGGCACTCTTCAGGGCGGCCGGAATGCCGTGGTCGTATTCCGGCGTGGAGAAGATCACCCCGTCGGCCGCCTTGACTTTCTGCTTGAGCTTCCAAACCTCGGTTTGCTCTTCTAGCGGCACGTCAACCCCAAACGGTGGCAGCTTGCTGATTTCGTAGAGCTCGATGTCCGCCATCTGCTTGAAGTGCTTCTTCATGAACTTCAGCAGTAAACGGTTGTAAGAAAAGTTGGCATTCGTCCCAACTAACGCTAAGATCTTCATCATTTGTCCTTTGCCGCCTCCTTCTGGTCCTCTGCGGCCGTTGCCTGGTCCGCAACCATCTTGTTGATTGCCCGGGCGTAAACCTTAAAGTCGTCAATGCACTTGTCGAGGAACTTGACCGTCATCTCATCGTTGATCTTGCCATCCTCATCGATGACATTGGCCGCGTCACTCATGAAAAACTCATTTCCCTGGTAAACCTGGGCGTTCACTCCCGGTGAAATCAGGATGTCCCGGAGCTGAACCTGGGAACGGGACGAGCCCTGCTCATGGGTGGATGCACCCACGATTAGGACCGGCTTGTTTTCCAGCGGGTGTACCTCGTATGACATCCATTCCACCACGCTCTTTAGGGCTGAGGTGATCGAGTGGTTGTATTCGGGGCTAGCGATAATGACCGCGTCAGCCGCGTTGACCCGTTGATCCAGGTCGGCGATGATTTCCGGCGCCTTCCCCTTGTAGTTTTCGTTAAACATCGGTACCTTGCGAATGTCAATGACGTCGACCTCATCCGTGTCCCGGTACTGGTCGGCGATAAATTCCAGCAGCATCCGGTTGTAGGAATGGTTGGCATTGGAACCGGCAATTGCAGCAATCTTCAAGATCTGTCACTTCCTTCAATTATTTATGCAGCATTTCACAGGTCCATTCTACTATATTTTGCCGGTTAGCAACACGGATTATTAGTAAATATTTGGTTTATTAAGCATTTTGCAAGTATTTGGTTATAAAAGCAGCTGTGAGAATGAGGATGGTGAACGGTCTGTGCTAAAATAGGGGCACATCATCAAGAGAACGGAGAAATACCATGAACAAACACAGTCAAACAACTACTTCCGTCGCCGTCAGCGTTGGCGACCGCTTCCCGCTGAGCATTAAGCGGCTCGGCGTCAACGGTCACGGGATCGGCTACTTTAAGCACAAGGTCTGCTTCGTCCCCGGCGCCCTGCCCGGCGAGATCGTCGTTGCCGAGGTCACGAAGGTCATGCCCCGCTACCTGGAGGCTAAGATCCATCGTCTTCGCAAGGCCAGCCGGCACCGGGTCCAGCCCCGGGATGCCTATGCCGACGTGGCCGGCGGGTTTGAACTCGAAAATTTGGCCTACTCGGAACAATTAAAGTTCAAGCGCCAGGTGGTAATCGATAGCCTGGCCAAGTTCCAGCCCTACGGTTATCGCAATTACGACGTCCGGCCGACGATTCCGGCACCGGCCGAGTATGGCTACCGCAACAAGGCCCAGTTCCAAGTGCGAATGATTGACGGCCACGTTGCCGCTGGGCTCTACAAGCCCGACAGCCACGACCTGGTTGACATGGAAGAGTGCGCCGTCCAGATGCCCCACACCATGAAGGTTATCCGGACCGTCGTGCAGCTGATTGAACAGCTCCAAATCCCCGTTTATGACGAAAAGGCCAACAGTGGGATCATCAAGACCCTGGTCGTGCGCGAATCCTGGGCCACTGGAGAACTCCAGCTGACCTTCATCACCAATACCCCGAAGCTAATCCACAAGCGCCAGCTCCTGGAGGCCATCCATGATCAGCTGCCCGAGGTGGTCTCAGTCATGCAAAACGTCAACCCCGGCGATACCCCGCTGGTCTGGGGTGACCAGATGATTCACCTGGCCGGCAAGGAAACGATCACCGAGAGCCTGATGGGCCTGGACTTTAACCTGTCCGCCCGCTCCTTCTTGCAGCTCAACCCGGAACAGACCGAAACCCTCTATGAGGAGGCGGCCACGGCCCTGGAACTGTCGCCCGACGACACCCTGATCGACGCCTACGCCGGGATCGGGACGATTGGGCTTTCCCTGGCCTCCCGGGTCAAGACGGTCCGGGGGATGGAAATCATCCCCGAGGCGGTCGCCGATGCCAACGCCAATGCCGAGCGCAACGGGATTACCAACGCTCACTATGAGGTCGGCAAGGCGGAAGACCTGATGCCCCAGTGGGAACATGATGGCCTGCACTTTGACGCGTTGGTCGTCGATCCGCCACGGGCCGGGCTCGACGAGGGATTAATCAAGGCAATCCTCGCCGCCAAGCCAAAGAAGTTCGTCTACGTTTCCTGCGGGATGGCTTCCTTGGCCCGCAACCTGCGCCGGCTGACCAGCGTCTACCACGTGGACTATATCCAACCGATCGATATGATGCCGCAGACCGCCCGGTGCGAGGCCGTCGTCAAGCTCTCACTGCGGGAAGCCCAAAAGTAAGGTCATGCCTTGACTTAGAAAGGAGGGAGCACCCGTGCAGCTAATCATCACCGCTGCCGCCGACCAGTGGTTTCGGCAACACTTTAATCTCCAAGCAGGTGCTGGGGTCAGGTTCTTCGGCAAGACGACCCAGCCCCACCACGTTCAGCACGGTCCACACCAGGGATTTGCCCGGGAAGATGACCTGACAAATTCAGCACTGACGGTGAAAAGAGATGGCGTCAACTACCACATCAATTTCAGCGATGGCTGGTTCTTCTCCGGCCTGACGACCACGGTCGACCTGGACCCGGCCGCTCAGAAAATCGTCTTCCGCTTCCGCTACGAGGGTCAGGACCCGTCAAGCACCCAGGATGTGGACGCGGTCACCGGTGCCTCGAGCAAGTTTGAGGATTATTGGGAATGAAATACAAAAACGTTCTGATTGCCTGCGTCAGAACGTTTTTTTGCATCTTAATATTGGTAAACCTTCGCCTCGTACGGCCGGATTGTGTCCCCCTGGTCGTCAGCGTAGTTGCTGATCAGCAATTTGGCCGTGTCCGGCACGGCATAATGACGACTGACGGTTTGGGCCGTGTAGTTCAGAATGACCAGCAGGGTAGTTTCCTTGTCCTGCCGGGTATAGGCAAAGACCTGCTCGTCAGAATCATTACCCGCTACCAGCGCATAACGGCCGTCGGTAATCACCGGCAGGGCGTGGCGGAGCTTGATCAGCTTTTGGTAGTAGTAAAAGACCGAGTTCGGGTCGGCCAGGGCCTGGGCCACGTTGATCTGCCGATAGTTGCCAGCCAGCTTCTCCCAGGGCTGATGGGTGGAAAAGCCGGCGTAGCGCTGGTCGTTCCACTGCATCGGTGTCCGGGCATTATCCCGTGAGTGCATTGCCAGGTACTTCAACATCGTCGGACCGTCAAGCAGGTGCTGCTCCTCGACCAGCTGGCGGTAGGCATTGCGTGATTCCAGGTCGACATAATCATCAAGCTTGGTGAAACCGGCGTTGGTCATGCCGATTTCCTCCCCCTCGTAAATGTAGGGGGTCCCCTGCATGAAGTGGGTCATCGTCGCCAGCATCTTGGCCGACTTGACCCGGTAATCCTCAGTCGAGTCATCCCCAAAGCGGGAAACCACCCGGGGCTGGTCGTGATTGTTCCAGTAAAGGGCGTTCCAGGCCTGACCAGCCAATTCCGCCTGCCACTTGGTCAGGTTGGCCCGCAGATCGGCCAGGCGGGGCTTCTGGTCGTTCCACTTGGTGAGGGCCGGGTTCGGGTTGGCATCGAGGTTCATGTGCTCAAACTGGAACACCATGTTGAGCTCCTGGTTGTGCAGGTCGGCGTACTTCTTCGCATCGGCGGGCGTCACGTTGGGCGTCTCGCCCACCGTGACCATCTTGTGCTTGCTCATGACCTGCCGATTCATCTCCCGCAGGTATTCGTGAACCCGGGGACCGTTGGGAACAAAGCCCTCCACGTTGGCATACTTCTCGTCAGTGCGCTGCGGCCCATCCGGCAGGCCCGCCGGCTTTGAAATCAAGTTGATGACGTCCATCCGGAAGCCGTCGACACCCTTGTCAGCCCACCAGTTCATCATGTCAAAAACACGCTGGCGAACTTGCGGATTTTCCCAGTTCAAATCCGGCTGCTCGGGCGCAAAGAGGTGCAGATAGTACTGGTTAGTCTTTGAATCATACTTCCAGGCCGGGCCGGAGAAGTAGGAGCCCCAGTTATTCGGTGCCTGGCCATCCCGACCATCGCGCCAAATGTAAAAGTCACGGTAAGGATTGTCCTTGCTCTTGCGCGACTCCAAAAACCAGGGATGCTGATCGGAGGTGTGGTTGACGACCAGGTCCATGACCAGCTTCATCCCCCGCTGGTGCAGGCCGTCCAACAGTGCGGTGAAGTCAGCCATCGATCCCAGAGTCGGGTTGATCGCCTGGTAGTTGCTGATGTCGTAGCCGTTGTCCACCTGGGGCGACTCGTAGATTGGGTTCAGCCAGACGATGTCGACGCCGAGCTTTTGCAAGTAATCCAGTCGGTTGATGATCCCCCGAAGGTCACCGATCCCATCGCCATTGCTGTCCTGAAACGACTTTGGATAGATCTGATAGACAACCGCGTTCTTCCACCAATGCGTATTCTTCATGATTTTAATCGTCCTTTCGAAAAATGGGGCTCCCGTGCTGGTGCCCCATTTTCAAATTCATTATTTATTTTCCACAACTGGTGCCCATTGCCGCCAGGTTGCTTCGTTGCTGATGGCGTCCAAGTGAGCATAAGCCCCGTTGCTCAGGCTCTGCAGCTGTTTTGGATCCTTCAGCAGGGAAACCAGGGTGGCAATAAACTTTTCCTGATTGTTCAACGGAATTAATTCCCCGTTGACTCCGGACTCAACCATCCCGGCCGGACCGTAAAGGTAGTTGTAGCTAACCACCGGAACCCCGTGACTCAGGGCCTCGCCCATGGCCAGTGGCTGGGCGTCGATCCGGCTGGTGTCAACGAACAGCTGGGCCTGGTCGTAAGCCTGCTGCAGATTGACCTGGTAGCCGGCGAAGGTCACCGCATCATCCAAGCCGGCCTGCTTGACCTGATCCTTGTAACGCTGAACATCGGCGGGTGCCCCGTAACCGTAAAGCGTCAACCGAGCCGTTGGCGTCTGCTGGTGAACGCCAGCGAAGATGCTGATCAGCTGACTGATCTGCTTGTCTTCACCCAGCCGGCCAACGTAAATCAGCTGGCCAGGCGTCCGCTTGTTCATATTGATCCGCTTCAGTGGCTGCTTGACCGGAACCCCGTTGATCGCCAAGATCGGGGCCTTCTTGCCAAGCCGCTTCCGCAGGTTGTGTGCCTGCTGTTCGGTCATCACGATGATGCCATCCCACTTCTTCAGGTTCGTGGTGAACGGATCCTGCAGCATCCCGTTCATTGGGCCGTTCAACAGATCCTGACCGTCGTTGACGTGGTTGATTGGCAGCCACAAGTATCTTCTGGCATCGTCAACCTTCAGGACCGGTTGGATAGCCATGGCCGGCCGATCAGCGATAAAGGTGTTGGTGCCGTCGGTCGACTTGTTGAGCTCGTTTAAGAAGAAGACGTAAAGGTCGTCAATGGTATCGAAGTAGTAGTCCTTCCCCTGGTAATCCCGCAAAACGTTCAGCGAGTTGATTGGGGTGTTCTGGACGGATTGAACGTAGTAGCGCTCCATGTAGCAGGTGCCATCCGGACGGTAGTAACGTTCAAAGTGGGTCTGGCCGTTTTGGCCGAAGAATTGATCCACCGCCTTGTAGCCCCGCAGGTCATAGCGTTCCCGCAAGGTCATGTTGCCGGCCGGATCATACCAGTCGACACGATCGACCTGGCCGACTGTTCCGCCGACGAAGAATACCTGGGCCACCAGCCGCTGACCGTCCATCACGTCACGGGAGTTGTTCCCCGTCCCAACCTGGTAGTCAAACGGCAGGTGCAGATCTTCCGTGTGCATCATTTGTCCCTGGTAGTCAATTGTTCCGGCAAAGAAGTCAAACATGTTGACCAGCTGGCTGTCATCCAGGCCAAAGCGTCGCAGGGTGGCGTGGATAATCGGGTCAAAGTCCCGGGTGACCAGCTTAGCCGCGGTGTGGTTGGCCTTGAACAGCTTGAGGCGCTTGATCTCCGCGTGTTCAACGCTGGAGTTGCTACTCAGTAGGTATTGATTGACAAAGAAAAACACTATTTATTGGCCTCCTTTTCGTTCATGTCATCGATAATCTTCTGCCAGAGCTTCATCACGCTCGGCTCCGAGTAGCGATAGCTGTCCTTGTAGGCGTTTTGACTCATCTGGGCCAGACGCTTCTGATCCGTCAGCAGGCTGATGACCGCCTTTGCCAAGCCATCAATGTCACCGTTTTGCGTCAACAGGCCGTCCTGACCGTCGATGATAACGTCGCTCGGGCCGTACTTAACGTCGTTGGCAATGGCCGGCAGCCCGTGGGCACCAGCCTCAACCAGGGCAATCGACAGCCCCTCGACCCGGGTCGGCAGGACCATCAGCTGGGCCTCGTCATCAACCTGACCAACGTTGGTCGTGTAGCCACGGAAGTGAACTGACTTCTCCAGGCCCAGATCCTTTACCTGTTTCTTGAGCTTCTCGTCGTAGTTGTCGTTGGCGTATCCCCACAGATCCAGGGTGGCGTCAGGAACGGCCTTCAGGATTTGTGGCCAGGCCGCGATGATGTGCTCCTGCTGCTTTTCTGGTGAGAGCCGCGCCACCGTTACAACGTGGTGGAGCTTCCGCTTTTCAAACGGCACGTGCTCGGCATTGATGGTTTCGTTGGAAACAATCGCGCTCGGTACCCGGAAAATTGGGGTGCCGTACTTGCCGAACCGATCCCGAACGTCATCCTGCTGCTGCGGCGTCAGGGCAATGACCCCGTCCCAGTCCTTGATGTGGCGCAGGCCCCATTCGTAGTTGTAGTTCAAAGTGGAATGCAGCATGTCCTCGTTGTGGTTAACGTGGTCGTTGTGCAGCTGCATGTAGCGGGCCACCCGATTCTTCATGTGGAGGACGGACCAACCGTTCTCGTAGACCCGGTCGACGATGATCCCGACCGGCCCGTCACCGCAGATTTCTTTGTCGGTGACCAGCTGGTCTAAGAAGAAGGCTGATAATTCGTCCAGACCCGTGAATTGGTAATCCTGACCGTGGTAGTCAAACAGGTGGTAGGTCTTGACCTCTTGTCCCCGCTTATCCTTCAAGTGGGCCAGCTGAAGGGCCAGCTTACCATTCGGCTGGAAGTAGTTTTCGGTGGCAATGTTGCCTTGCCAGTCGTAAACTTGTTCCACGGAAATAAAACCACGGATGTCATACCACTTTACGTTGAGCAGCTTGCCAAAGTGGTCAAAGTACTGCAGGTTAATAATGTGCTTTTTAGCATCATTGCGCCGCCGAACGTACAAAATCTGGTGGCCGTTGCGCGTGTAGACGTAGTTATTGCCGTCACTCTTGCGCTGCCAGTCCGCATCGATCTGGACGTCCTTGATAGTCACGTCCTTTGGCTTAACGATCCGGGCATTCTGGAAGTAGTCAAATAAGTTGACGAAGTCTTCATCGGCAATTCCAGCGTGCTTCGTTACTTGGTGCAATTCGTTGGAATACTGCCGAGTGACGATCATCGCCGGTTGCTTAAAGTGATTGAACAGGTTCAAACGCTGTATCTGCGTGTGTTCAATTCCGGACTTGTTTTCTTGAATGCCGTCATTTAGAAAGAATAGCATTTGTCGATCCCCTTTTCTTGTTTCACAAGTTGAGTTTACCATATTTTACCAATACTGACGACACCCGATATTGTAGGAGAAAACGTCCGTTTGTGTTATGATTAAAGTCTAATAGGAAAGAAGTGGAAGAGATATGCAAAACCCATTTGGCAACAATAATGATAATGACCAAAACCCGTTTAACCTAAATAATCTCCCCCTCCCACCAAACTACGCGAAGATCGTCAATGATCAGGGGGACATCCGAATCGCCAAAGTCGGCTTTTCCTGGACGACCCTTTGGTTTGGTCCCCTACCGGCACTCTTCCGTGGGGACTACTACAACTTCATCTTGATGATCGTCCTCGACATGGACTACGCCCTCGTGGCCCTTTTCTTCGGTTGGACCTGGATGATCCAGTTCCCGTGGCCGTCAATTTTCTTTGGCTTTTTCTACAACATGATGTACTTCAAGCACCTCTTTAACCGAGGTTACCGCCCGGCCGACCAGCGTTCCCGTGAACTGCTGACTAGGACCCGTTATTGGCGGGAAAAATGAAAAAAGTGATCGAGAAATTCTCGATCACTTTTTTAATAACGTGGAAAATAACCGTGGGGCTAGTGTCTAGCTACGGACGAAAGCCGACGCCTTCAGCGCCGACTCCCGTCCTAGGCTAGCCATACGCCCCACTTGATGATTATTTCCCACTCACTTTATTTAAGCATGTTCAATTGTTACGTCTTCGTGGCCATCGTATTCCTCAACCGCCACGTGCACCGTCTCGTTCATGGCCGTTGGGATGTTCTTGCCCACGAAGTCCGGCCGAATTGGCAATTCCCGGTGACCCCGGTCAACCAGGACGGCCAGGGAAATTCGCTTTGGCCGACCCATGTCCATCAAGGCATCTAAGGCGGCCCGCACCGTCCGACCGGTGAAAAGCACGTCATCGACTAAGATCACGTGCTTGTCGGTGATGTCCACGTCAAGCTGATCGGTCTTAACGGTCGGTTCCCGGTGATGGTCAGGAACGTGGCGGTCATCCCGGTAGAGGGAGACGTCCAGCGCCGCCACCGGCACATCAACGTTTTCAAGCTGGTTGAGCCGCTTGGCCAAACGTTTGGCCAGGTAGACACCGCGGGTCTTGATCCCAACAAAGACCAGGTTTTCAACCCCTTTGTTCTGCTCGATAATTTCGTAGGTGATTCGGGTCAGAGCCCGCTGCATGCTTGATCCATCAACAACTTCGTGTGCCATCTTCGCCAACTCCTTCTTTCTTTAATCAAAAAGCCCTTCTCCCGGTCGAACACCAAAAGAAGAGCGCAACTTTCTGCCGTGCCTTCATGACCTCGCAGGACCATTTTAAAGGTAATTAAGACTATTTTAAGGTGCCACGGCAACCCTGTCAATTCTGTTATTCCGCAAACTTGTCCATCCAATTTTGAACCATGCTGGTAATGTTGGCCCAGATCTCCTTGAAGCCGTCCTGGTGCCTCAATTCGTTGACAATCTGCGTCCCGTTGTCCGGATCCTGCCGTACCTGTTCAATCGTGTTGTTGACCTGATTGAGCTGGTTCTGGGTGGTCGAGCTGCTGGTCTGGTTGGCCAGCTGCTGGTTCTTGTTTTCAATCTGGTTCAGCCGCTGGTTGAGGGCCGCCTGATCCTGATCCTTTTGGTACTGCTTGGCCGCGCCTTTCAGCTCCGCCACCTGGTTGGCCAGCTTTTGGTTATCGCCGCTGAGCTTGTCGATACTGCTGGAATTCTTCTCGATCTGGCTGCTCTGCTGGCTGTTGTTGGCCGCCTGCTCGGCCTGCTGATTGTGGTGGCTGACCAGGGCCCAAATGACGCAGAGAACCACGACGACTGCCAGCAGGCTCCACAACCAGCCACGGTGCTTGCGCTGCACCGGGGCGGCCGGGGTCGTTGTCGTCTGCTGGTTAGCTTGATTGCGCATTGGCCGGACGTTTAAAGTCACGCTCTCCTGGGCGGTCTGGCCGGTCGCGTCCATCACGCTGACTAGGACCGGGTACTCCCCTTCTTGGTTAATGTTGACCTGGGTCAGGTTAAATACAACCTGACTGGTCAGGTCTGTCCCGTCGCTGGCGGTGGCGTGAACGCCGAGCTGCTGCTTTAAGTCTTCCTGGTTAATGGTCTGCCCCAATGGCCAGTCAAGGTACTGGCGGACAGTCGTGATCGTCAATGCTGCCATTATGTCCCACTCCAATTATCTTTTCTTTAATTGTACCACCCCGGATAGCAAAAGCGGACCACTTGACGTGATCCGCTTTTATTATTCAGCTATTTTACAGTTCCCACGGGTTCTTGATGATGATCGTCTGGATCCGGTCAGCACCAACGGAAACGGTTGCCAGCGGCGTGTCGGACAGTTCGCTGACCCGCTTCAGATAGTTCTGCGCGTTGATCGGCAGGTCTTCAAACTTCTTTACACCGGTGATGTCTTCGTCCCAGCCCGGCAGCTCTTCGTAAACTGGTTCGCAGCGATCCAGTTCCTTCAGGCTGGCTGGGTAGTAGTCAATCTGCTTGCCGTCGAGCTTGTAGGAGGTGCAGATCTTGACGGTCTTCAAACCGGTCAGCACGTCCAACAGGTTCAGGCTGAGGCAGGAAAGGCCGGAAACCCGGCGTGCATGCCTCATGGCAACGCTGTCGAACCAGCCAACCCGGCGTGGCCGTCCGGTAACCGTCCCGTATTCGTGGCCAGTTTCCCGAATCCGGTCACCAATCTCGTCGGTCAGTTCGGTTGGGAATGGACCAGCACCAACCCGGGTGGAGTAGGCCTTGCAGATGCCGACAACCGTGTTGATCTTGTTCGGACCAACGCCGACACCGGTGCAGACACCCCCGGCGATTGGGTTCGAAGCAGTGACGTATGGGTAGGTCCCGTGGTCAACGTCCAGCATGACACCCTGAGCCCCTTCGAAGAGGACCTTCTTGCCCTGGTCTAAGGCGTCGTTGACGATCCGGGAAGTGTCGGTCACGTACTTCTTCAGTTCCTGACCATATTCATAGTAGCTTTCGAAAATGTCGTCGAAGTTGATTGGGTCAACGTGGTAGAGCTTGGTGAAGAGTTCGTTCTTCTCCGCCAGGTTCCGTTCCAGCTTAATCTTGAAGGTATCCTTTTCCAAGAGGTCGCACATCCGAATGCCGACCCGGGAAACCTTGTCCATGTAAGTTGGACCGATCCCGTTCTTGGTAGTTCCAACCTTGTGGTCACCCTTGGCCTCTTCCTGGCACTTGTCGAGCAGGATGTGGTAAGGGAAGGTAATGTGGGAACGGCTGGAGATCCGCAGACCGGAAATGTCGATACCGTTGTCCTGAAGGTAGTGCAGTTCCTTCAGCAGTGCCGGTGGGTTGATTACAACGCCGTTACCAATTACGGCCAGCTTGTCCTTGCCGAAAATCCCAGATGGGACCAGGCGCAGGGCAAACTTCTTACCATCAAAAGCAATCGTGTGGCCGGCGTTGTTCCCACCTTGGGAACGAACAACGACGTCCGCGTCTTGACTCAGGTAATCGGTCATTTTCCCCTTTCCTTCGTCGCCCCATTGACTACCAACAATAACAACTGATGACATTATCTTTTCACCTCATCGTTTATTTTCGTAAAAGACGTTTTTACTTCCCTATCCTACCGAAAAAGGGTTCCGCCGTCAATAGCTTTCCGAACGATTTTTTGGCCCATTTTTCAAATAGTACGACCTTTTTATTGACGATTGCGGGCAGAAAGCGCATAATAGCATCTGGTAATTTTATAATAAAAAGGAGCAATTCTTGTGCAAACGTTCGATTATGATGATATTCAGCTTGTCCCAAACAAGTGCATCATTAAGAGCCGGCGCGATGCCGACACCAGCGTTAAGTTTGGTCCCCGGACCTTCAAGATCCCGGTCGTCCCGGCCAACATGGAAAGTGTAATCAATGAGGACCTGGCCGGCTGGCTGGCCCAAAACGGCTACTACTATGTCATGCACCGTTTCCAACCCGCAGATCGGGCCGGCTTCGTGAAGCGGATGCACGACCGGAAGCTCTTTGCCTCCATCTCCGTGGGGATCAAGGACGCCGAATACGACTTCATCGACCAGCTAAAAGCCGAACATTTGGAACCAGAATACATCACGATTGATGTCGCCCACGGTCATTCGGATTTTGTCATCAAGATGATCCAGTACATCAAGAAGAATCTCCCCAACAGTTTCGTCACGGCCGGCAACGTTGCCACGCCGGAAGCGGTCCGGGACCTGGAAAACGCCGGCGCCGATGCTACCAAGGTCGGCGTGGGCCCCGGCAAGGCCTGCATCACCAAGCTGAAGACCGGCTTTGGGACCGGGGGCTGGCAGCTGGCCGCCATCCGGCTCTGCGCCAAGGCGGCCCGGAAGCCAATCATCGCCGACGGGGGGATCCGTCACAACGGCGACATCGCCAAGTCGGTGCGTTTCGGGGCCTCAATGGTCATGATCGGCTCCATGCTGGCCGGGCACCTCGAGTCGCCAGGCCACATCATCACGATTGACGGCAAGCGCTACAAGCAGTACTGGGGCTCGGCCTCCGAAGTCCAAAAGGGCGCCTACCGCAACGTCGAGGGGAAGCAAATGCTGGTTCCGTTCCGCGGCTCCATCAAGGACACGCTGCGGGAAATGCAGGAAGACCTCCAGTCATCGATCTCCTACGCCGGTGGTCGTGACCTCGAGTCAATTCGCAAGGTTGACTACGTGATCGTCAAGAACTCCATTTTGAATGGGGACTACTAAAATTTAACTTCAAAATTCAACACCCGTTGCAACGTTTCTGCTGCAACGGGTGTTTTTATATTATTCAAGAAATCGGTGACCTTCCAACGATAATTAGACTTACGGTTCAAATTCCTGATTGGATGGGATCACCATAATGTAGTTCAGGATCCGCTGGGCATAGGACTGGCGGCTTTCGTAGGTCTTGATGGCATCATTGAGGTCCGCCAGGTTGTCGGTGATGATGCCGTCAACGTGGTTGTACATCATCTGCTGCATCACGTCCGTGTCGTTGACGGTCCAGGCCGCCACCTGCTTGTGCTGGAGGTGCGCCAGGTTGATGAAGTCGTGGGTCAGGGTCGAATACTCCATCGAGTAGCCATCCGCTGCGGTGTTCGGGTAGGTAAAGTTGTAGGGCTGGATATAGAGCACGGTTAATTGCGGGTCCAGTTTCTTCAAGCCCTTTACCACACTGTAATCCAGGGACTGGACCTGATCGTGGTGCCGCAGGATGGTGGTCCCGTAGCGCCGGTCAAAGTTTTTTAGCATCCCTGAGGAATCGTGCGGGGTGGTTTTGACCTCGATCAGGAGCTTCTGGTGGAGCCGGTCTGCGGTCCGCAAATAGTCATCAAAGCTGGCAATCTTGGCCCGGTAGCCATTTTCGTGGGCCGTCAAGTGAGTCAGCTGCTTTAAGGTCAGCTGGTAGGGTGCCTTGTTGACTCCCGCCAGCTCCTTGAGATTTTCGTCGTGCATCACGACAAACTGGTGGTCCTTGGTCTCGTGGACGTCCATCTCAACGTAATCCGGGTGCAGTTGGTGCGTCTTTTTCAGCGCCGGGATCGTGTTTTGGACCCCGTTTTCCTCGGCCACCCCGCGGTGCGAAATGGTGACCGGCCGGCGCAGCTCCTCCGTCAGGTAGAGGCCGTTATTGAACAGGGTCACCAGGCTGACTAGGCTGACGGCAATCACCAGTGCCCGTTTGGTTCCACGTGAAACACGCCCTGGCCCCGGCTGGCTGGTAAAGGTTGCCACCGGACGAGTTAGGATGCCAATTGCCAGGACCCCGGTCCAAACCGAGAAAAATTCACTGAGCAATTGGACCAGCGAAAGGTTGAGGATCGCACTTGCCAGGGCTAATTTGCCAGGAAGCATGTCCAAAATCAGCTGAAAACCGACCATTACGCCGTAGCTGACCACCATCACGGCACCGGACAACAGGCCGATAATGATCAAGCGCAGCAATAACGGCCACCACCGGCCGCCACGGGTCAGGCGCCAGCTATTCGGCAGGGCCAATTTAGGACGCTGCTCCCGGTACACCATCAGCGGCAGGGCCAGGAGAAACCGAACGCCCAGGACAAGCATCACGGTGTAGAAGACGATCAGGATCGTCAGCAGGAGACTGCTGCGCGTCATGTAGTCGAGGATAAAGGCCGGGATCTGGACCTTGGATAGGAGTGGCGTCCGAAAGACCAGATCGGCAAAGGGAATCACCAGGACAAAGTAGCCTAGAAGAATCGCCAGCGAGGCAAAGCGCAGCTGACGCAGGGACCGACCACTTTCCAGCAACAGCTGGCGCACCCCGCCTTTTCCTTGGCGAATGTCGCGAACCCCCAGGAGAACGATCGCGAACTGCCAGTAAATCACCAGCAGCAGGGCCAGCAATTCCAGGAGCAGACAAACCACCACCAGCGGATGCTCGCTGACAATCGTCACCACGTTTTGATAGGAGACAAAGGGAATCTCCCCTTCCTGGAGGACAAAGGTGGTGATGAACCGAAAGACGGGGATCACCACCAGCTGAATTACCAGGTCAACGCTGACGAAGAGGGTCAGGTATTGCCACCAATTTTTGAGAAATTCCCGGCTGCCGGCCCGGATTTCATTGTAGATACTCTTCATAAAAAATCCGCTCTTCCTTCACTTAAGCTTCACTAACCATTATACTGAGCGAACCGGTAATTTCAGCCGTTAAAAGCAAAAAAATAGGGCGGTGAGAATTTTCTCAACCGCCGCTGTCTTTTTGGAGCCGAGCTGTCTTAGCCCTGCTTTTGCTTCATCATTTGTTGGAACTGATCGTTGGCCAGCAACTGATCCACGATGTCCAGAACCTGGGCACCGAAGACAAAGGATGGGCCGCCGCTCATTTCAGTGGCCACGCTGATAGCATCCTTAATCTCCTCACGGGAAGCACCAGCCATCAGGCACCCGGCCGTGTGCTGAACCATGCAGCCTTCGCACCGCATCGTGATGGCGATTGCCAGGGCCATCAATTCCTTTTCCTTGGAAGAACAGGCACCGGTGTTGTTGATCGCCCAGTACATCACGTCGAAGCCCTTGCCGGGACCAGGAATTTCTTCCTTGTACTTATCGTTGTCGTCTAAGTAGCCCATCAATTCCTTGGCATAATCTTTTTTAGCCATTATTAGTCCCCCTTCGTAAACGTATCAAAAGCATGCAGGGCGTGCATCCCGTATTCAAATGCCGGACCACCGCTCATCTCCAGGGCGGTTCCGACTGCATCCTTAACCTCGTCACGGGTTACCCCAGCGTCTATTGCCTGCTTAACTTCCCAGGCAATATATTCGTCGCTGCGCTCGTGAACCGCGATCGCTACCCGCATCAGCGCTGCCAGCTTCTTGTTCTGTGCCTCAGGCTGAGCAGTGCCAAATTCTTTTTGAAATTTTTGCCGGGCCGCCTGAACGTCCACAAGGGTCGCCTTAAAATCAACAAATGCCGTATTCGGCTCTCCCATAATCAACACCTCCTGATAACGCTTCCAGTCTAACATCAGCTTCATAATTATACAAATATATGCGCTTAGTAAAAAAGAGACGAGAATCTGTGTCGCTTCCCGTCCCTTCTTCACTTAATTTAGAATTCCACCGTATCTGGATCGGCACACTGCCCGCCCAGGTTTGGCAGCTGGCTGATCGTCTGCATGTCCTCATCGCTCAACTCAAAGTCAAAGAGTTGGGTGTTCTGCACCATCCGCTCCGGGTGAACCGACTTTGGCAGCGGGAGAACTCCCTGCTGGATGATCCAGCGCAGACTGATCTGGGCCGGTGTCTTATCGTACTTCTCCGCCAGCTTCAGCATCGTCGGGTTGGTCAGGACCTTGGCCCCCTGGCCACCGAGCGGGCCCCAAGCCTCAACCAGGATGTTGTGTGCCTGGAGATACTTAATCTCCTGGGTGTGCGGCCAGCCGGGGTGAATCTCGATCTGGTCAACCGCCGGCGCAACCTTGGCCGTCTCCATCAGGTCAATGACGTGGTGGGGCATGAAGTTGCTCAACCCAATTGCCCGCACCTTACCCTCGTGGTAGGCGTCTTCCATTGCCCGCCAGGTTTCGGCATTGATCTCAGCAGCCCGGTCACCGAACTGCTTCTGGTTGGCCGGCCAGTGGATCAGGTAGAGATCGAGGTAGTCCATCTGGAGCTTACGCAGCGTCTCGTCCAGGGCCTTCTTCGTGGTCGCATAACCCCGCTCGGTATTCCAGAGCTTGCTGGTGACGAAGAGCCGGTGCCGGTTAATGCCGGAATCCTTGATCCCCCGGCCGACCGCTTCTTCGTTGCCGTAAACGGCCGCCGTATCGATCAATCGGTAACCGACCTCGATTGCGTCGGCAACCGCCTGCTCGGCCACGTCAGCGGGGGTGCGGAAAGTCCCATAACCGACGCAGGGGATCGTGACCCCGTTGTTTAAGTGATAAAGTGAGTTAATATTTTTTAATTCAACCATTGTAATCGCCCCTTTTTATACTCCTAATTATACTGCTTAATAGTAAGCAGCTCCATCATTCCGTCCGCAACCGGCTGACATCCTGATTAACTCGCTTTTGCTGGCGAGCGGTGCGATAGTTTTTCCTGATCAATTGGTGGACCGTGAACTTTTTCTTTTTGAGCCGTGCCGCCCCATTGCTGGCATACTTCACCGTCACCGTGCGATTGGCTCGAACCTTAAAGAAGAACTGGGGACCGGCGTCTTCCACCAGGTAGCTGTATCCCTGGACGCCAGCGGGCACTTTATCGGCCGGCTGAACGTAACCATAGATCAACTGGCCGGACCGCGTCGCCTGGTTAACCCAGTCTGGATAAATGGCCAGGCCCACCAAAACGGCAATTTGTTGGTCCGTCAATTGGGCAACCTGGCTGCTAGCCTGAACGCTCCCTTCTTGCCAGTTTGTACTGGTCCAGTTTAACGGGCCGCTAACGCCAATTACCAGCGCCACCAGGACAATAAGGGGGATAGTTCTTCTTTTCATCGTTTTCTCCAATCAAAGTTTCCCAATAGTTTTAAGCCGAGAAAAACTCGATCGCATTAATTGTACAATTAACTAGGAATAACCACAATGGTCATGACTTTCGCTTCGCTTTATGCTATTTTATTAGCAACACAACAATAAGGAGGTTCCATATGCGTCCACGAATTGCAATTCCTGCTGATACCCTTACAGAGGCAACCAACATCATTAACGAGCGGAACGCCGCCTTTGCCCCACGCCCATTGATTGAAGCCGTCGTGAAGTCTGGTGGCTTGCCAATCATTTTACCGAGCGTCGATCCCCAGCTGGCTGTCAACTACCTCCCCCTTTTTGATGGAGTCATCTTTGCGGGTGGGGCAGACGTTGATCCGACATTCTTCAATGAAGAGCCTCACCTCAAGCTGGGAATGACGTATCGAAAACGGGACCTCTTTGAAATCGCCCTCGTCAAGGAAGCGTTGGATGCCGGCAAGGCGCTCATGGGTATTTGCCGGGGAATGCAGCTGATTAATATTGCGCTGGGTGGCTCCGTCTACCAGGATCTGTCCGAATACCCACACCCTACTTTGAAGCACTCCCAGGATGCCCCGGGTAATTTGCCGTCCCACCACGTTAGCGTCGCTGCGGATAGCCGGATTTTTAAGCTCATCGGTCAGCGGGCTTATGTCAATTCTCGCCATCACCAGGCGCTGCACAAGATTGCACCGAGTCTTCAAGTTACCGCCACGGCCGACGACCAAATTCCTGAAGCGGTCGAATCGATTGCCAATGACTGGGTCCTCGCGGTTCAGTGGCATCCAGAAAACATGTTTAAGCATTATCAGTATTCGCAAGCAATCTTCGCGGACCTAATCCAGCGAGCAAAAGAAAATAAATAACTAACAAGCCCCTTGCAGCTCTTAAGCTAGTTGCAAGGGGCCTGTCTTTTAATCAAGCTTACCGTAAGCGCCCACCGATCTCATCCAATTCCTGGCGCAGCTCATCGGCCGTATAGGTCTTGCCATCTTCAAAGCCTTTGAAGGGCTGGATCGTTTCGAGCGCCGCTTCCTGGTAGCGTTTTGCTCGCCGCAATGCATAAGCGGTCAGTGATCCATCCTTGACGTAATTAAGCAGCTTGGCACTTGGCGTGGTGGACGGCGTGATGATCCGATCTTCCAAATCCTCTAAAATTTCCGAATATTCCGGCCCTAGCTGGATCTGGTTAGCGTAGCGCTCCAAGCTCTTGATTACGGCCAGTGCCTTGGCCTGGTAGCGGCACGTGTCAGTCGGCAGCTCTTCAGCAACCTCCTCATTCATTCGATTGGCCGTCTCCAAGACATTTTCCACATCATCGTCCTTTAACGCCGGATGCATGATGAAATAGCTCGCTAACAAGCGAATAAAGCGCAGCGTTCCCGTGCGGACACCAACCGAGCTGCTCGGGTCCAGGTCCAACATCCGTAGCTCTAAATACTCAACTCCCTTTTGGGGCAATTCGGGCAGATTACGGGTTCCCTTAAAGCGCACCGAGTCGTGAAATTCATAGTCTGAGGTCAGGATGCCCTGCTTAACCCCATCCTCAATTCTGTCAACATAGCGCTGAACATTAGTATAGTCCCCAGAAAATTTGGTGCCGAAGCCATGGCTGCTTTGGCGAATGCTCCGAATGGGATGCGGTAATTCCTGTCCAGGTTCAAAATAATTTTCCTCGGCGATTGGACTTGCACCAAAGAGATAGGTAATAAACCAGCGATAGCGGACAAAGCCCTGGGCGAGCACAGTATAAAGGTGGTTGCGTACCGCCGTTTCATCTGGATACTGATCGTGACAGTTTTCCAGGACCAGCTGGATGACATGCTGGTCAATGCTGAGGTTAATATGGGCTCCACACGGCGTACCTTTCGAGTAACCATGCCGTTTGGTCCACTCCTTTAGGTAGGCCTCCTTCTTTGGTCCCATCTTGGCAAGCTGCAGCTGGGTCTTATCTTTTGGCAGCGCTGGCGGCATCGATAGTGGCCACAGCAGCTCACCCGGCGCCAGTGCCGAGCGCAAGGTATTGTTAATGACGTAGAGGTAGTGCATTGCATCCAGCGCGTGCTCGGCGGATGGGGTGACCATCTCAGACATTGTTTCTAAATAATCATTCGTCAGCCACGGATTCGTTTTCTCGTCACCAATACCAGCAGGATATGGTTCCTTGCTAATGTGGCCTGTTTCATCCACCCGTTGCATTTCAATCTCCAAGCCCATCGTAAAATCGGATGTCTTGGCAACTGCTTCACTATCAAAAATTAATTGACCAATCCTGCTAAACATTCTGCTTCCTCCTTTAATTAGAATTTTCTAATATTTCTAGTAATATACCGCGATGATCCAAAATATACCCTAAATTTCAAGAATAAGTTAGCCACTGGACTCAAATAAATAATACTGACCAATTGATTATTGGTTGATGGAGCTGTGATATCTCTTGGTAGAAGGCCTTACGATAGATATCCATTGACGAATGTCCATTAAACATAGCTCGTGGATAGTGATTCATCCAATCATTAGTCGCTATGATCTGAGCACTACTATAGTTATTTATAGCTTCACCTTTGGTAATCTCCTTGCGGAGAAACCGGTTATTGATCTCATTGGATCCACGTTCCCAAGGGGAATACGGATCAGCATAGAAAACATGATCGTGAACTTGTGTTAACTCACTAAATTCTGAACCGTTGTCAGAGGTTATTGTCTTAAAAATGCGATAGTAAGCATCTGTGCCCATTTTCTGGCGCAAATTTATAAAGAACTGATTTACTGCATGCGCAGTTTTACCAGCAATTTTACTCGTGATATTAACTCGTGAAAGGCGATCAGTCATTACTAGTACAACACTGTCATTACCGTTTTTCTGTCCCTGAACTGTATCCAGTTCCCAATGGCCAATTTCGGACCGTTGGTCCGCAGTTTGAGGTCGTTGAGCAATATTAGGCCCTAAGCACCTTTTAGCTTGCGGATGAGTTTGATGATGCTTACGTTTAGGTTTTTCAAAGAGGTCTAAATTGGACGTACGAAGCACACCCTCATTAATCCATTGATATAAAGTTACAACCGACTTTGGGATCAGGGTGCCATCATTCATTAAATCTCGAGCCTTATAAATAACCGCTTGTGGGGAGTAATGGTGGTCGTCAAACTCACCAAGCATTAGCTGATCAGCTAATCGTAAAAATTGCTTTGAAGAATAATATAAGCGACGACGACCAGAATGGCGGTGATGTTCAAGATATGTGGCCTGACCAGCTTCATAACTATAGATGTAGTAAGAATATTCGTAAATCTTACCATTAGATTTTTGACGACGAAGTTGGCGGACCGTACCACGGTTGAGCTCGTTATTAATTGTTTGATGATTAACTCCTAATTGGCGACCAATTGCGCGATTGGAAAGTCCTTGCGACTTTAAAGTCGCAATCATCACACGTTCTTCTTTAGTAAGATGAGCATTCTTTTTATGAGTAGTCAATAAAATAGTAGACATGGTATCATTTAAGTGCGTCATTTGACGGACATCCTTTCATATAGGTTTGGTTCACTTAATATGATACCTGATGTCACGCCGAATGGCGTTTTTTATTTACCACCAACTGGGTGGCTAACTTCATTCTATAATCTACCGATCCAAAATATACAAGAAAGAAAGCAAAATAAAAAACGCGCTACCAGTTACGGTAACGCGTTTTTACTAAGAAACAAATGGCTAAAGATTGATAGGTTGTAGTATGAGAGTCATTTGTGATTAATTAGTTGTCCATTTGTTCCTTAATGGCTGCCAATGAAACATCACCAGTGTGAGCGAACTTTACATCGGCATCCGTCAGCGTCGCCCCAAAGCCGATTGAGGTTTCGCCGGCACGGTTGATCGATTCGATCCCGGCCTGGGCGTCTTCCAACCCTGCGACCTGGTTGGCCGGCAGGTTCATCAGCTTAGCAGCCTCGCTGTAAATTTCAGGATCTGGCTTCCCGTGCGTCAGCTTGGCAGGGTCCACGATGGCTTCGAAGTAGTCGGTGATTTGCAGGTACTTCAAAACCTTCGGGGCGTTCTTGGAAGCGGAGGCCAGCACGATGTGGTAGCCACCCTGCTTCAGCTCATCCAGCAGGTTCTTCATCCCCGGCAGGATGTCTGCTGGCGTCAGAGTTTCGACCAGCTTGATGTAGTTGTCGTTCTTCTCGGTTGCCAGAGCGACCTTTTCATCCTGGCTGTAGTCGTTTTCGTGACCACCGGCCTTCAAGATCAGCTCGAGGGAGTCCATCCGGCTGACCCCCTTCAAGGAATCGGCCAGTTCAGGTGTCCATTCGGTGCCCACCTTGTCGGCGAGTTGGTGCCAGGCCTGACCGTGGAACCGCGCGGTGTCGGCGATGACCCCGTCAAGGTCGAAAGCAAAACCCTTCAGATCTTCAAACTTCATTCTCACTCTGCCTCCGTAATTACTTTAATTCGAGCTTCTTGCCGTCCAGGTCGATGGTGATTGGGTCACCGGAAACCAGTTCAATCTGGGTTCCGTTCTTGTCAACCTTGACCTTCAGGATGCGGCCACGGAACATTTGACGGAATTGGTAGGAGTCCCACTTCTTTGGCAGGAATGGTGCGTAGTGGAGCTGGCCGTCACGAACCCGCATGCCGGCAAACCCTTGCACGATGTCGAGCCATGAACCAGTCATGGAAGTGATGTGCAGACCGTCAACGGTATCGTTGTTGTAGTTGTCCAGGTCCAGCCGTGCGGAACGTTCGTACATTTCAACGGCCTTGTCTTCGTAGCCGAGGTCGGCAGCGATGATGGAGTAAACGGAAGCGGACAGACTAGATTCGTGAACCGTGTATTGTTCATAGAAGTCGAAGTTGTGCTTCTTTTGTTCCTGACTAAAGTCGTCGATGAAGTCCCAGAGACCCTGGATAACGTCACCCTGCTTAACGTATGGTGACCGCAGGATCTTATCCCATGACCAGTGCTGGTTGATTGGCAATTGGTCGCTTGGAATGTCGGCAACCGGCTTCAGATCCTTGTCCATGAAGCCATCGTTTTCTGGGAAGATGTCGCGTTCCTTGTCGTATGGCAGGTACATGTTGTCGACGATTGCTTGCCATTGCCGCTTTTCGTCTTCGGAAACGTTCAGCTTCTTGGCAACGTCACTGTCGACTTCTTGCAGAATCTGCAGGGTGTACTTCAACGTCCACTGGCACAGCAGGTTGGTGTACCAGTCGTTGTTAACGTTGTTGTCGTATTCGTCAGGACCGGTAACGCCGTGCAGCATGTACTTGTTCTTGCGTTGTGAGTAGTGAACCCGGTCGGCCCAGAAGCGAGAAATCTCGGTCAGTACTTCGGCCCCTTCGTGCAGAACGTAGGACTTGTCGCCGGTGTACTTCGTGTAGAGGTAGATGGCATAGGCAATGTCACCGTTCCGGTGGATTTCTTCAAAGGTGATTTCCCATTCGTTGTGGCATTCAATCCCGTTGAAGGTCACCATCGGGAAGAGGGCACCCTTTAAGCCCTGTTCCTTGGCGTTGACGAAGGCGCCATCAAGCTGCTTGTAACGGTACATCAGCAGGTTCCGGGAAATCTCTGGGTTGGCAACCCCCAGGTAAACTGGGATACAGTAAGCTTCGGTGTCCCAGTAAGTAGCACCACCGTACTTTTCACCAGTGAAGCCCTTTGGTGAAATGTTCAGACGGTAGTCCTTGCCGTAGTAGGTGGAGAAGAGCTGGAACAGGTTGAACCGAATCCCCTGTTGGGCCCCTTCGTCACCGGCAATTTCAACGTCGGACTTGTTCCAACGGTCGGCCCATTCGTCCACGTGGGCGCTGAGCAGCTCGTCAAAGCTTACGCCATCGAGCTTGGCACTTAATTCGTTCAGGTGCTTTTCGATTGCTTCTTCGGTGTCAAAGTCCCGGGAAGTAACCGTCAGGCTCCGCTTTTCAAAGTCGGCGCTGGCACCGGCAGCAACCGTGCCCGCAAAGGTGTTGTAGGCGTCCTTTTCGTCGGTGCCGTCACCGGTGTGGTCCAGGTCGGTCTTGGAAGTCGTCTGCATGCCAACAATGAATTGTGGCGTGCCGAAGTCGTTCTTCTTGGTCATAGAAGTCAGTTCGGCGTGGTCGCCCTGGGCGCTCTTGGCCAGAACGTTCCAGAACTGTTCGTCGTAGTTGGAATCTTCGTTGTAGACGTCGGCATCGATCATGCTGGTGATTTCAACCTTGGCGTCACTGTTGCCGCGGTTTTCGATGTGCAGGCGCTGGCCAACCAGTTCCTTTTGAACGGCGGAAACGAACCGCTCGAAGTGGAAGAACATCGTCGTCCCACCAATTTCAACGGTGAATTCACGGGTGAGGACACCGCGCTTCATATCAAGGTCGAGGTTGAAGTCCTTTGGTGTCTGCTTTGCCAGGTCCAACTGTTCTTCGTTGACCTTGATGACCAACTTCATGAAGTTAACGGCGTTGATCATCTTCCCGAAGTACTTCGGGTAACCGTTCTTCCACCAACCAACACGGGTCTTGTCAGGGAACCAAACACCACCGAGGTAGAGACCCTGCATGTGATCACCAGAGTAACCTTCTTCAAAGAAGCCCCGCATCCCCAGGTTTTCGTTGGCCAGGCTGGTCATTGATTCTTGGAGGCGCTTGTCTTCTGGATCCCAGGTTTTCGTAGCAACGTGCCATGGAGCGATATCAAATGTCCGTTTCATTGGATTCTCAATTCCTTTCGTAAAATAAGGGTGTATCAACTACGCCCTTATTATAAATCTAATATTCAACTATTAACTATTCAGCAAAGGTTTCCTTGATTCCGCCAACTGCTAAGGCACCGCAGGCAAGCACAATGGCTGCAACAAAGAACATGTTGACCTGGGAACCACCCATCATTGGGTAGAGGGCGAAACTCAACAGGGAAGCGATGATCTGTGGCAGACAAATCGTCCCGTTGAACAGACCCAGGTAAGTACCCATGTGCTTCCCGGAGAGGGCGTTGGTAACGATCGTCAGTGGGTAGGTGTTGATACCAGCCCAAGCAATCCCGACAAGGATGTAGGAGAAGATCAAAGCGTATTGTGAGTGAATGAAGGCGATTGAAATAAATCCGCAAGCACCTAAGAACAAACTACCAGCGTAGCCGACCTTGTGGTACTTGTTAGGAACCTTGGCCAGAACATAGGACCAAACAACGGCGGCAATGGACTGAACGGCGGCTAAAACACCGTACCAGTTACCGGCAGCCTGGTAACCAGCGGAGGAAGCGTTGGTCGTGTGCCAAACGTTCTGGGCAATAGCACCGGCAGAGTAAGTCCACAGGTACTGGAAGGCGAACCAGCAGAAGAGCTGAACCAGACCAACAGTCCAGAAGGCCTTTGGTGCGTGCTTCAGCAGTTCGATCCAGTTACCACCGGTCGTGTTATCCTCTTCGGAAATACCGTGGTACTTAGCGTAGGTTGCTGGATCGTATTCGTGAACCCGGGTAACCGTCAGGATGGTGGTCAGAACCAGGATGATGGCACCGAGGTAGAAGGCCCAGCGAACAGATTGTGGAACGACACCCTTGGCAGCCGTGTTGTGAAGACCGAACCAAGTTAAGATGAATGGGAAGATGGCAGCCAGAACAGAACCGATGTTGTTCAGCAGACTCTGAATCCCGTAAGCATAACTCTTCTGGTCATCGTTGACCATGTCCCCAACCATCATCTTGAATGGCTGCATGGCAACGTTTGATGACAGGTCCAAGAGGGCAACCGTGATGGCACCAAACCAGAGGGCAGCTAAGGAAGCATAACCAAAGCCGAAGCTCCCGGAGTTTGGCAGCAGGCACATCACGATAACAGCAACGGCAGCCCCCAACAGGAGGTAAGGCAACCGCCGACCGAGCTTTGGAATCCAAGTCCGGTCAGAGTAGTAACCAACGATTGGCTGAACGATTAACCCAGCCAGTGGTGGCAGGATGAAGAACCATCCCAGATTGTTCGGGTCAGCACCAATGGTTTGGAAGATCCGACTCATTTGTGAACTTTGCAAGGTGAATGCGGTCTGAACACCAAGGAATCCGAAGTTCATCATCCAGATTGTTGACTTCGGAAGTGTTGGCAGTCCAGCACCAGCAGTCTTTTCTTGACTCATTGACAAACAACTCCTTAATACAACAATAATTGCTCTCTTATGAAAACGACTTGTAAGCGCTTCATAAACTTTACGCATAATAATATACCAAAGTTTATTTGATTGCGCAACCGTTTGCGCAAAATTTGTGCAAACGGTTGCAACGATTTTTAAGAAAAAAGCCGCCGTGGCGGGCGCCAGGACGACTTAAAAAAATTTTAAACACGCTTAATTGTGGTAGCAATCCCCATGCCGCCCCCAACACAGAGGGAGGCCAGGCCCCACGTTTTCTTCGTATCAATTAATTCATGCACCAGGGTCACCAGGATCCGGGCGCCGGAACAGCCAACCGGGTGGCCCAGGGCAATCGCCCCGCCCCGCGGGTTAACCCGCTGCGGGTCTAATCCCAGCCAGTCCTGACAGACCAGGGCCTGGGTGGCGAAGGCCTCGTTGATCTCAAAGAGGTCGATATCTTCGGCCGTCATTCCGGTCGCCTTGAAAAGCTTCTTGATGGCGTAGTAAGGACCGAGTCCCATCACCGCGGGGTCAACCCCCACCAGGGAGGCCGCCTTCCACTCCGCCAGCGGGGTCAGGTGGTACTGTTCTACCGCACTCGCCGAAGCCAGGGCTACCGCCGCGGCACCGTCATTGATTCCCGAAGCGTTGCCGGCCGTCACCGATCCGTCCTGCTTAAAGGCAGGGCGCAGCTTGCTCAGGGCCGCCAGTGACGTGTCTGGTCGTGGGGCCTCATCACTGGTCACCACCCGGCTGCCGTGCCGATCCTCGACTGCGATCGGGGTGATCTCCGCATTGAAGTCGCCCCGCTCCTGGGCCGCGACGGCCTTTTGATGGCTAGCCAGCGCAAATTCGTCCTGCTGCTCCCGGCTGATCTGGTAACGCTCATTGATGTTTTCAGCCGTGATGCCCATCGGATAGCCGCCCCACACATCCTTGAGGGCGTCCTCCTGCATGGCGTCAACCAGGGTATCATCGCCGAAACCGTAACCGTGGCGAGCACGCTTGAGAATGTACGGGGCGTTGGTCATACTTTCCATCCCCCCGGCAATGACTACCCGGGCCTGGCCGGACTGGATCAGGCTAGCCGCTAGGTTAACGCTGGAAAGTCCGGAAGCACAAACGTCGTTGATGGTGATCGCCGGCACCTCCTTACCGAGCCCGGCCTCCATTGACGCTTGGCGGGCCGGGTTTTGGCCGCTTCCCGCCTGAATCACGTTGCCCATCAGGACCTGATCCACTTGGTCGGCAATAAGTCCGGCCTTGGCGACCACGTCCTTAATCACCGCGGCGCCAAGCTGAACCGCGCTGAGGGGTGCCAATTCCCCACTGAATTTACCAATCGGTGTCCGCTGGGCAGCGACAAGATAAACTTTTTCCATGAATTATTCCCCCAAAAATGAGACTTGACCAGATAAGTGTAGCGGTTTGCGTTTAATTTCGCAAATAAAGAAGGCGGGGCCCCGATCGAGCACCCACCTTTGGTTAGTCATAAATTTTAAAGTCCACGAGCTGGTGGTGCTTGCGAGAGTTGAACAGGAGTTCCACCGCCGCCTTGCCCAGCTGACGTGGCTGTAGGTCGATTCGCTCACTGCGTCTGAGCAGCATCCCCATCAGTCGGCTGTTATTAAAGCAGGCAACCGGCAGATCAAAGGCCTGGAGCTGGCGGTTCAACCGGCCAAAGAGAAGATCGTCATAACAGATAATCCCGTCGATTTCTGGATGTTTTTCAAGAAAGGTATCAATCCCCACCTGCTGGTTCTCCGACCAGGTGATCGCCGGCAGGTGACGTGCCTGCATGCACTGCCGGTAACCGGCCCGCCGGTCAACCTCGTAGGGCCAATTCGTTCCGGAATCCAAGAAAAGCGGCTGCTTGACTCCGTAGTGATCGATCAGATGGGCGGTCGCCGCAATCCCCGCGGCCACGTTGTCGTTATCGACGTAGCGGTCCGGATGACTGTCCGTCGGCCGACCAATCACTACGAAATTTAAGTTGTGGTCCCGCAGGTAGGCGGTCACCGGGTCGTTGATCATCGTGTAGAAGACCAGGAAGTTATGCACCTTGGATTGGGTGACCATCGACTTAACGCTCTCCAATAGTTCCGTCGTGTTGGGCGCAATCGCCACCACCATCTCGTAGTGGAGGGGCTTGAGTGCGCTGCTGATCCCCCGCATCAGATCGATGTGGAAAGGGTTGGCCGGGGCCGTGTCACCGGTCACCGGGAAAACGAGTCCCACCATGTTTGATTCACCACGCGTGAGGTTCTGGGCGTTGTAATTCGGCTGGTAGCCCAGCTTTGCCGCAACCCGTTTCACCTTGCGCCGCGTGGCCTGACTAATCCGTGGATTATCATTTAGGGCGCGGGAAGCAGTGGAGACTGAAACCTCCGCTTCTCGTGCAATGTCCTTAATGGTCGCCACGATTTTCACCTCTACCTTGAATTGAAATAAACTCATTCAATTCTAACAGGTAGAGCCCCATTTGGACAACTGGTCGTGGCTGCATAATATTCAACGCCTCGGCATAAAGCTTTAACTGGCCGCTATACTTCTGGATAATTTTCTTTTTATTTTTCTCTTCGGGCGCCGCCACGTGGTCGGTCTTGTAGTCCACCAGGATGATGCCCTGATCCGTGACCAGGTAGCCGTCGATGATCCCGTGAATCAGGACGGTGTCATCGTCTTCGGCCGCAATCTCACTGAAGGGTTCGTGACCGTTCATGATCATCGCAAAGGGCTCCTCCCGGTGGTAGTTTTCCGGATGATCCAGAATTTGCTTACCGACAGCGGTCCCAAAGAAGCCAACGATTCCCTCGCGGTCAATTTGGTCCGCCACTGCGGGGGTAATCAATCCTGCCTTAGTCAGGCGATCAATCTCTGCTTGAACGTCCGCGGCCGTCACCACCCCGCCCGTCAGTGGCAGCTTCTGAAAGACCAGGTGGGTCGCCGTCCCCACCTGAGTTGCTCGAGGCTTAGTGGTGTCCTGTTGGATAAAGTCGGGCACGGCAAAATCGGGATTAATGTAGATCCCCGTTTGCCGGCGCCGCGCCTTATTCGTACCTTGCTCATCGACTGCCGGCGTTGAGTAATCCGGCTGGCCCAGGCGCGGATCGTCGTCCTCGAAGACCCGCTTGACGTCGGTCACCGACTGGTAGGCCGTGGTGACCGTGGCGGCCTGGTGTGGATACTGGTAGGTCAGTGTCGCCGTGATATCCAGGGGGTGCTCACTACTCTGGGGCTGGTCGCTAGCGGACGGCGCCGGGGTTGGCGCGGACTCGTTCGCTGGCTGAGTGGCGTGGCGCAACTTTTCCAGGTCGGTTGCGGCAAAGCTGTGCACCCGAAACTGGGCGGTCGTTGGCGCAACCCGGCCGGAGCCAGCGAGACTGCTGTCATCCAGCTCGGTCGCACCCGTGGAAATTTGCTTAGCGGTAAAACCGTTGGTTGGGTTGGCGTAACGGGTCAGGGCCAAGCCAATCCAGTCCATAAACGACTGAGCGCCGATCCGGGGCTGCGGGCTCAAAACCTGGCCATTGCTCTGGAAGGCCTTTTGCCACCGCTGCCAGGAGCTAGTCAGGCTCTTATTTTTGAGCTCCTCATTGAAGGAACCGGTGATGTAAAGGCGCTGTTCCGCCCGGGTCAGGGCCACGTAGAGCACCCGCAGATCCTCGGCCCGTTCGCTGCGTTCGATCGTGTCCAGGGCGACCTGACGCTGGGGAGTATCGTAGACGACCCGGTCGGCGTCCATCCAGCGAATACCCATCCCCGCCTTGGCGTCGACGACCGCATTGACCCGCTTGATTCCGTTGTTAAAGCCGTGGGTGGCGTCAATCAGAAAGACGATCGGGAACTGGAGCCCCTTGCTACCGTGGATCGTCATCACGTTGACCGTGTTGGCGGTTAACTGCGTTGGGGCCACCCCCAGATCTTTGTCGTGCTCCTGCATCTTTTCGATGAAGCGGATGAACTGGTAAAGGCCCTTGAAACTGGTCTGCTCGTAGTCGTGGGCCCGCTGGTAGAGGGCGTGCAGGTTGGCCTGGCGCTGCTGGCCTCCGCGCATGGCACCCACGTAGTCCAGGTAGCCGGTCTCCTCATAGACCTGCCAGATCAAATCCACCAGGGTCTGCTGCCGGGACGTTTGACGAAACTCCTCAAGCTGGTGCAGGAAACGCGTCATTTTCTGATAAAGCTTCTTTTGATCCGCCGGGGCCAGCAACTGGTCGGCCTTTTTATACGGGCGCATTTTGTGATGGGCGGCATAGGTCGCCATAAAGGTCCGAAGAGCAGTATAGTAATCCGCCGCCCGGTTCTGCAGGCGGATGAAGGCCAGCTCCTGATTGTTCAGGCCGACAATTGGCGAGCGCAGGACCGCCACCAGTGGAATATCCTGGTGGGGATTGTCGATGATCTTCAGCAGGGACAGCATCACCCGGACCTCGGTGGCCTGGAAATAGCTCTCGACATCGTGAACGGTCAGCGGGATACCGAGCTTGCTAAATTCCTCCATCAGGGTGTTGTTATTGTTCTTGGTCCGCTCCAGCAGGACGATATCACCATATTGGATGTCACGCATCCGCTGGTGATCCGGATCGTAAATCTGCTGGTGTCCTTCGACCAGCTGCTGAATCTTGGCCCCCACCATTCGAAATTCACCAACCAGCTTGTCGTCTTCGTGGACGGCCGATTGGTCTTCCGGTTGGCTTTTGGCCTGTTTCTTTTGACTGGTAGCGTTGGCATCGTAGAGCAGGACCTCGACCGGCTGGGCCGCGTTTTGCGGATCATCATAGTAGTGGGCCGCGTACTTGAGCTCCGCGTCCTGATCATAGGCGATCTCCCCAACCTCCGGATCCATCAATTGGCCAAAGAGCAGGTTAGTAAAGTCGGTGACGTTTTTCATCGAGCGGAAATTTTCGCCCAGAACAATCGCCTCGTCCCCCGCCGACTGCCGGTAGCGGCGATACTTGCCGAGGAAGAGCGAGGGATCGGCCTCCCGGAAGCGGTAGATGGACTGTTTAACATCCCCCACCATGAAAAGATTGTGAGCCCCGGGCCGGGCCAGGTGCATCAGGATGCTTTCCTGCAGCTGATTGGTATCCTGGTACTCGTCGATCATGATCGCCTGGTAGTGCTGCTGGAGACTCTGTACCAGGGCCTGCCAGTCCGCGTCATCCTTGGCCGGGGTCAGAATCTGGTAGGCGTAGTGCTCCAGGTCACTGAACTCGAGGACGTGGCGATTAAGCTTGATCTGCTGGTACTGGTGAAGAAAATCCCGGGTAACCAGGCTGAGCTTCTTTAGCAGTGCCTGAGCATGGCCGGAAATGTCCCGCAGCTGCTGTTCGTCATAGGCAAAGAACTGCTCGGTGAGTTTGGCAAACTGCTTCTTGACCGTGTCCCGGCTGGCTTTGATCGCAGCGTGGTCCTGTTTGGAATCGGCCGCCGCCTTGGGCAGGCGGGGCATCGTCTCAAAGCGCAGGTTCTGAAAGGCTAGCCGCAGCGAGTTCCAGGTTATCGGTTCAAAGAGGTTAAGAACCAGCTGCAGCTGTCGTTGATCGGTGGTCAGGGTCTGCTGGGTCGTGGACAAGCCTGCCTCTTCAGCCCGGGCCGTCAATTCACCAAACCGGGTTTGAATCTCACTAACCCGGTCAACCAGCTGGTCAGCCGCCAGCGGTTCACCGAGGTAGTCCTTTACCAGACTCGTCCACTCCTTCTTCAGTGCAGTTCGTTGATCCTTCAGCTCGTTGTAAACCGCCAGCTGGTCGGCATCGTCCTTGGGCTTGCCGCGGAAGGCGCCAAACTGCACCTGCTGAAGGGCCACGGCGACATTGCCGGCCCGCTCGCCATTCAGGGAATCAATCAGCTGCTGAAAGGCGGCCCGATCAAGGCCCAGTGTTGTCGCATCCTTGTCCAGGCCGGTGTCCCGGGCGCGGCGAATCGCCTCATCGTCATCACGTTGAAACTGCTGCAAGTGTTCCACCAGCACCGGTTTCAACTGCTGCTGGTAAAACTTGGATTCCAGCAGGGCAGAATCACCGAGGTCATAGCTCTCCGGCAACTTTGCCAACCATTCTTCCGGCTGGGCCTGGGCATTGGCAACGTCATATAGGCGCAGAACCAGGTCGTCGAGTCCCTGGTCGTCCCGGTCACTGGAAAAGTTCAACACCAACTGACGAAACGAGGCCGTATCGTCACTGACCGCGTCCGCATCGGCGTAGAAACGCTCGCTGACTTCTTGCCAAACCTCCTCTTCCAACAGCAGCCGTTCGGTATCGTCGGTCAACAGGCGAAACTGCGGGTCAAGATCGATTAGGTAATAGTAGCGCTTGATGAGGCGCAGGCAAAAGGCGTGGATCGTGCTGATGTCAGCAGCGGCCAAGAGATTTAGCTGCTTAACCATTCGGTCCCGCAGTGCCTTGGGCTGACTAGGATCCTGGGCGATTTTCTGCAGGGCCTGGCGAATCTTGTCCCGCATGTTTTTAGCCGCCGCATCGGTAAAGGTTACCAGCAGCATCCGGTCAATGCTCTGCCCTTCCTTCAGCAATTTAATCACCCGGTTAACCAGGACGGCGGTCTTGCCGGATCCGGCCGAGGCCGAAACCAGGATGTTCTTGCCCCGGTCATCAATCGCCCGGGCCTGGGCAGCGGTGGGTTTAAATGTTGCCATTAGTGCTGGTCCCCCTTTTCATTTTCGTCTTTGTGGTCTTCAGCCGGGTGAGAAACGGCATCAAACTTTTCCTTGGCAATCCGGGCATCCAGGGCGTGGTAAAGGCCCTGGTCCAGCATGTTGTCAAATTGGTAAATGTCGAGATAGTCGGAATAATCCAGACCGGTCTGGCGGGTACTGCCGTCGATCAAGCGATACGGATTGAGCTTCAGCTGACCGCTGAGGATGGCCTGGCCGGCTTCAACAATCAGGCGGCGGTTATTGTCCTGCAGCCAGTGAAGCTGTTCCGGTGTTGCCAATAGGGCGCCCTTGCCCGGTTTCAGGTCCCGGCTGAGTGGGTAGACCAGATCCGCCTTGCCCTTTTCGGCCAGGTTGGCCAGCAGGTCGGGATCGTTTAGCAGAATTCCCTTGTACTTGTGAGCTTTCATCCGCAGCTCCGTCAACCGTTGTTTCACGTGTAACGGCGCTACGTTCGCCAGCTCGCTCGCCTTAATCGTTGGATTATTCAGGTGCAGGTAAAGCGCGCCGGCAAGGTCGGCCGACTCCAAGCCGAGTTTCTGGAGGTTGGCCGAAAGCCCGCTCAGGTAGGTCAAAAGCTGGAGGGAGATCCCGTAATAGGCCGCCGTGAGGTCAAAGGTGCGGTCTCCGGACTTGTAATCCACCACTGTCAGGTATTTAGCATCCCCGATGTCAATCTGGTCCACCCGGTCGATCCGGCCCCGCAGATGGATGTGGTTCCGGGAGTCGAGCGGGTAGTCAAGCGCCGCAAATTCCGCCTTGTCCTGACCGCCAATCCGACCGAACTGAACCTCGGTCGCCCGGGGAACAAAGTGAGCGCTGGCCGCCTGCTGACAGAGCGTCTTCAGCATCGTTTTGACAATCGTGGTAAGCTGCTGGTACTGGAAGCGCGCCTGGGCCGAGGCCCCCACCAGCCGCAGCAATTCTGGCTGAAGCTGGTCGGCAGCGTCCAGCGCCTGCCCGATAAAGCGATTCAGGGCGTCCTGGTGGTCAGCCCGGCTGAGATCCGCAAAACTAAGGTCAGATTGCCGAACCAGGTTAACGAAGACCTCCATCGCCCGGTGGAAGTAGGTCCCGATCCGGTCGGTGGACATCGCCAATTCGTCCCGCTTCTTCAACCGCAGACCGTACTTCAGGAAGTACTCGTACTGGTTGATGTAGAAATCCTGGAGCTGCGAAATTGAGGCGTAGAGGACCTGTTCATCGCTGTCTTCAGCCGTGTGCAAGTAGAGCACCTGCGCCATCTCGGTGCTAATGTTCTTTGTCTGGTTACGGTAGGCAAAGCCGCGGTGGATCACCGCGAAACGCTCCGCCAGGCCTTGATCCTGCTTAGCAAGCTGATTTAAGACTGCCGCAACTTGGCGCCAGCCACGCGGCAAGGTCGGCCGGTGCCCGCCTTGGATCCCCTGGTCATCATCGAGCTGACGCATCACCTGAATCAACTGGCTGGTAGTAGCCAGTGGCGTGCTGACAAAGCGCGTGGCGGACTGCTGACCGGCCGGACTGGTGACCAGCGGAACTGTATCAATCTGCATTTGGAAGTAGGTTGCAAGATCCCGGAGATACGGTGACATCTGCAGTTCCTTATCCTCGTTACCAAATTGCGGTGCGGAAAGGACCAACCGCTCCTGTGCCGACATGAAGCCCTGGTAGTGAAGAAACGGCTCGTCGGCCAACTGATCACTGCTGGTGGCGGGCAGGTACTGGTAGTCCTGGTCGAGGTACTGGCTTAGAATGTCCTTGTCGCTATCCGTCAGCAGGCCCTCGTCATCGTGAACCTCCGGCATAACGTCGTCCGTAGCCCCGATCACGAAGGCCAGGCGGTGGCCCTGACTTTGGACGATCCCGGTTTCCGAAACCACAACCTGGTCCAGGGTGGCGGGAATCTGGGAGTATTGAGCTGCGGCAAACCCGGCCTGGAGAAGGTCGTTGAAGTTCGTCAGCAATTCCTCGCGACTGTAGTCCCCCACCTGGGCATCACCGAGGATAGTCACGTATTCCTGCAGGATCTGACAGAAGGTTGCCCAGACCTGCTGCGGCTGGCGGGCAAGGTCGAGGTCGCCGGTCTGGTCGACCTGGTATTGCTGCCAATCGTGAAGGCGGTCGGTCACGCCGTTGTCCGCCAAGAATTGGTAGAGCTTGGTCGCCAATTCCCGACCGGTCTGGACCTGCTTCAAGTCATCGAAGAACGGGACCAGTGTCTGGCCCACAAAATTGCGAATCAGTTTCAGTTGGTCATTGACCCGTTTTTGGCGGGAATTTTGGTAGTTTGGCGCCGTCGTGTCGGTCCCCTTGACCTGCCACAATTCAGCAATCTCCTGCGGGTCCCGTGTCGTCCAGGCGTGCTTACCCTCAATTGCCTGCTTCAGGCACCAATTCTCGGTCGTAAACACCGCTTCGGTCAGCTGGGACTGGTCGACAGCCGGCGGCAAGAGCAGCCAGGTCTTGAGCAGCTGGATAATGTCGGCCGTCTTGTAGCCGTGAAGTGGGATCTTGAGCAGGGTCGCTAGCAACACGACCAGCGGGTGATTATCCATCCGCCGCTCGTGATCGTTAAAAAACGGAATCTGATGAGCATGAAAGACGGGGGCAATCATCGTCTGGTAGCCATCCAAGTGCCGACTGAGCACCAGGAAGTCCCGGTAGCGATAGCGGCCGGTGGCAACGAGCTGGTGGATCTGGGTCGCCACGTTCTCCAATTCGGCCAGCCGATTGGGAACCGATTGGACTTGGATGCTGTCGGCCACGGCGAGCGGGTGGCCAGCACTGAGGTCGATCGGCTCGGCGGCGTACCGACGGAAAAAGTGGTCAAACTCCTGCAGGTCCGCACTCACCCGCGGGCGCTGCGCATAAACCACGTTATCCAGCAGGCAAACCTCCTGCGGGTGGGACTGGGCAAACTTCCATAAGCGGTGGTACTGCATCGCCGAATTATAGAAAAGATCGTTTTTCCCCGGCAGTTCGGAAGGAGACGGGTGGCGCTGGTCGGGATAGCCCCGGTCCAGAGTCAGTGAAACGGTGGTCGTCGCGGCGTTGAGCACAATGGCATCAACGATCTGCTGCTCCCCGGCCGTGAACTGGGCAAAGCGATCGATGAAAAAGTGCATGTGATGG
The DNA here is from genome assembly GCF_022482365.1 of Limosilactobacillus sp. Classification (NCBI taxonomy): domain Bacteria; kingdom Bacillati; phylum Bacillota; class Bacilli; order Lactobacillales; family Lactobacillaceae; genus Limosilactobacillus; species Limosilactobacillus sp. Next base: position 1,567,683 of record NZ_JAKVPE010000001.1, on the reverse strand, counting down.
CTGGCCGGCTCCTGATAGAAGTACTGGGCCAGCTGCTGGTAGAGTTCATTATTTCCCAGGAAATGTTTCTGCAGGCGCTCCTCATAGGTGCGGTAGATCAGGGCCACGTCATGCATCTTGGCCAGCCAGGCGGGGTTGGCCTTGATTGCCGGATCTGCCCCGGCCCGCTGGACAATCGTGGCAAAATCATCCGCCGTAATGTTGGCGGCCTGCAGTTCTTCCAACTGGTCCGTCAGCTTTTGGACAAAGCCGGCCTGACGAATTTCGCTGGCGTAAAGGCTCAGTTCGTCCCGGTGCTCCTGCAGAATCTTGGTCGTCAACATCGCCATACCGACCTTGGACAGGCGGGTGCGGCGAAAAAGCGGCGTGTCGCGGAGGAGGTACCAGGCCAGCCGACTGAAGGACAGAACCTGGACCCGATTGGCCGCAAACCGTTCCTGGTCCGTTTTCCCCTGGCGTGCGCGCAACCCCTCCAAGACGTGGATTTCGGTTTCAAATTTAATGTGGTTCGGCACAATATAGAAAAAAGTATCCTCTGCCGGTGCGATCCGCAATTGATCAACCAGCTGATCGATCAAGACCTGCTGGTGATCAACGGCTGCCGTTCCCAAAACAAATCCTAGGCTCCCCATTTCGTCGCGTCCTTTCACTGGTGATTGATAGTCTAATTCTACCATACGAACACATGTTCTAGCAATCGAACAAAAAAAGCTGGAGCATTCTCTCCAGCCTTATAAAATCGGTGACAACAGTCGCGAAAAGCGCTGCTTAAAGTGCAGCCAGCGCGACTGCTGGTCAAAGCGTTCGCTCGTCATCACTCGGCAGTCTCGGATGTCGTTGACAAAGATCTGTTCGAGCTGGTCGGTAGTCACGGCGTCATAGATGAAGGTGTTGATTTCGAAGTTAAGCTTGAAGCTGCGAATGTCCATGTTGGCCGAACCGACGGAAGCCATCCGGCCGTCTACCGTCATCGTCTTCGCATGCAGGAAGCCGTTCTGGTAGGTATAGATGGTCACCCCTTCCCCCGCCAGGGCATGCGCGTAGTACTGCGTGGCCCGGTAAACAAAGGGGTGGTCCGGCTTGCAGGGAATCATGATCCGAACATCAACGCCGGAATGGGCGGCGACCCGCAAGGCATCAAGGACGCTGTCGTCCGGGATCAGGTAGGGTGTCTGAATCCAGATGTGGTCCTGGGCGGCATTGATTAGCCGCAGGTAGCCCAACTTGATCTTTTCCATTTCCGACTCAGGTCCGTTGGTAACTACCTGCAGGGCTGTGCTGCCGTGGCGCACCTTGATCTCCGGAAAGTAGCTGCGGTAGTGTTCCAGCTTTTCTTCCGGTTTGGCAGCCGAGGCGTTCCAGTCGCTGATGAACCGCCGCTGCAGGCCATAAACCCCGCCACCAACGATGCGCAGGTGGGTATCACGCCAGTTGCCAAACTTCTCAAAACGCCCCAGGTACTGGTCACCAACGTTGAATCCACCGACGTAGCCAATTTTGCCATCCAGCACCACGATTTTCCGGTGATCCCGGTAGTTCAGCCGAAAGTCAAAGAGGTTGCTGCGCGATAATAGGAACGGCTCCGCAAAGCCGCCCTGTTCCCGCAGGCCGTCATAGAAGCTCGGGTGGACCCCCATTGACCCCCAGGAATCGTACAGCACCCGAACCTCGACGCCTTCGCTGGCCTTTCGCTCCAAAAGGGTCCGCAATTGGTTGCCGATCCGGTCGTTGTAAATGGAGTAGAACTCGATGTGGATACTCTTCGTGGCGGCGGCGATTTCGTCAAACATCCGGTGAAAAAGATCGTTCCCCGTCGTGAAAATCTCGACGTGGTTATGACGACTCAGGAACGAATCATCAATGTTTTGAAAGAGCATGATCGTTCGCCGGTAGATCTGGGTGACCTGGTGACGCGGCTTGGGCATATTGATAAATTGCTGCTTTTGGCGGTCAATCGCCTCCTGCAGCTTCAGCTGGGTCTGCGTCTTCATCAAATTCAGCCGCCGGTGGGGCAGCTTTCGACCGAGGAAGGCGTAAAGGATAAAGCCCAGCACCGGGATCAGGGTCAGCACCAACAGCCAGGCCCAAGTGGCGGCAATGTCTCGTTTTTCACGAAAGACGGTATAGATTGCCAAAACCTCGTTTAGGACGATGATTAATAGCAAGATCCAGCGCACAATCGCCCAGGTTAACGCCATCGCAGTCCCCTCCTTTTCCAGTAGTCATGATTCTATTTTAACGCACGAGCCTACAATCTAGTAGCAGCAAGACCGGCAAATTGTGTTATTTTAGACATAAAAATGCAAAGGAGCCCTGAATTATGCAGCAAGTCTATCTCCGCCGCGCCACTCTGGCCGATCGCCCCGCCATCATGCAAATCATCACCGAGGCCAAGGCCGCTATTAAGCGGGCCGGTGGTCACCAATGGCAGGACGGTCACCCCAATCTGACGATGATCACCGAGGATATTTCCCGGGAAATTGGCTGGGTTCTAGTCATCAACCAGAAACTGGCCGGCTACACCGCCATGTTAACCACTCCGGAACCGAGCTACCGGGTTATCAAAAACGGTAGTTGGGCCCAGCCAAGTCAACCCTACGCCACCTTTCACCGGGTCGCCCTCAGCGATCGCTTCCGGGGGCAGCACCTGGGTAAGCTGCTGTTTTCCAACCTGCTGACGATCGGGCTGAGCATGGGCATCACCAACTTCCGGCTCGACACCCACGAGCAAAATCAGGCCATGCAGGGACTGGCCAAGAGTTTCGGCTTTGTCGCCCGGGGAAGTGTTGAAGTGCCCGATCAGATCGACACCCACCGGATCGCCTTTGAACTCAACCTCGAAAAGAAAGCCCCGCGGCTCACCCACGTCACCAATGACTTCATGAAGCCGCTCATCGATAATAATCGCCTTTAAAACAGCAAAAAGCCGGTCGCAATCGACCAGCTTCTTGCTGTTTTTTTCGGATGATAACGTGGAGAAAAAGCGAGCTCCTAGCATCTAGCTACGAACGAAAGCTGACGCCTTCAGCGCCAACTCCCGTCCTAGGCTAGCTGTACGGAGCTCTTTAAAGCTTTTTCTCCACTTAAAGATGATTAGTCTTCCTTGTCATCCTTTGGCGTGTATTCCTTGCTGTCATCGTCAACGGCGTCCTTAGCATCGACCACGACCAGCTTGCCGTCCTGCATCTGGGCAACCAGGTGCTTAGCTTCGAGGTGATCCAGGTAGTAGTCAGTGACCTTGTCACGAATTTCCCGCTCGATCACCCGACGAAGCGGACGGGCACCCATGGCCTTGTCGTAACCCGAATCGATCAGGAACTTCTTGGCCGTTGGCGTTACCTTAACGTCCATGTCCTTCTTGGCCAGGGTCTTGTTAACGTCAGCCAGCATCAGGTCAACGATCTTCTGCAGGTCTTCCTTAGTCAGGCTGTGGAACTCAACGATGGCGTTGAACCGGTTGAGGAATTCTGGACGGAAGTAATTGGTCAACTTCTTGATCAAGTCTTCCTCGTCCTTTTCGTTCCCGAGCTTGATTGGTGCGTCATTGGAGTAGCCCGCGTTGGAAGTAGCAATGATGATCGTGTTCTTGAAGTCAATGGTGTTCCCCTGACCGTCAGTCAGCCGACCATCGTCGAGTACTTGCAGCAGGAGCGTGATGACCTGCGGGTTGGCCTTTTCGATTTCATCCAGCAAGATGATGGAGTATGGGTGCCGACGTACCTTTTCCGTCAGAGTGTTGGAGTTATCATCGTAGCCAACGTAACCAGCAGTAGCACCGATCAACTTGGAAACGGCGGTCCGGTCTGAGTATTCGGACATGTCGAGCCGGATCAGGTCGTTCTTGGAGCCAAACATATCGAGGGCCAGTTGCTTAGCCAATTCGGTCTTCCCGACACCGGTTGGGCCAACGAAGAGGAAGGAGCCAATTGGCTGGTCGCCCTCGTCAAAGCCGGCCCGGTTCCGCCGGATGGCCCGGGCAACGGCCTCAACGGCTTCGTCTTGACCGATAACCTTGCCTTCCAGCCGCTTGTCCATGTCCTTCAGCCATTCAACGTCGGAGGCCCCGATCTTGGAAACCGGAATGCCCGTCATCTGTTCAACGGCATTGGCAACATCGGCTGGCGTTGCAGTGACCTTCTCGTCCTCGGAGTTCTGGCTCAGCTGCTTCTTTAAGTCAGCAATCTTGTCCTTGGCAGCCTGGGCAGCCTTGTAGTCTTCCTTCTTAGCTGCTTCCTTTTGCTTCTTCGACTCGGATTCGATTTCGGCTTCAATCTGCTTTGCATCGTGAGCCGGGTGCTTAGCTGCCAGGTGCGCAGCCGTCATGTCGACCAGGTCAATCGCCTTGTCCGGCAGGGACCGCTGCGGCATGTACTGAACGGAGTAGTCCACAGCCGCCTTCAAAACGTCATCCGGCAACTTGACGTTGTGGTGACGTTCGTACAGGCTCCGAATGCCCTTCAGAATTTCCAGCGTGTCAGCCTTGCTTGGAGCGTTAACCGTTACCGGGTTGAACCGCCGTGCCAAAGCAGCATCCTTCATGATGGTGTTTCTGTACTCGTCCTGAGTCGTGGCACCGATCACGGTAATTTCACCCCGTGACAGGGCTGGCTTGATGATGTCGGCCATCCCCTTGGAGCCACTGTCGGAGCCGGTTGACCCGGCACCGATGATCTGGTGAATTTCGTCGAAGAACAGGATGACGTTCCCGGCCTTCTTGACTTCATCGATCAGTTTTTGCATGTTTTCTTCGAAGCTGCCCCGATATTGGGTGCCGGCTTCCAGACCGGAAATATCAATACTGATGATTTCCTTGTCCTTAATTGGTGCCGGGACGTCACCGTTAACGATTGCCTGAGCCAGGCCTTCGACAACGGCCGTCTTACCAACACCGGCGTCCCCAACTAGAACGGGGTTGTTCTTCGTCCGCCGACTTAAAATTTCGGCGGTTTCTTGAATTTCCTTGTTCCGACCAATTACTGGGTCAAGCTTGCCTTGCCGAGCCTCTTCAGTCAGGTTCCGGCCGAGCTTTTGTAAAACGCTGTCCTTGCCATTACCCGCCTGTTGACCTGGTTGGTGCGCCTGTGGTGCTGCACCACCAGGCAGCTGACCGGTCCGCCGATACTGGGCGAACTCTTCTGGTGTAACTTCGCGTCCGTTAATCATGTAGCGGCGGTTCTCGGAATTGTAACCGTTCATGCCACCCATTAATTGGTTAAAGATGTCATTCATATCGCTGTTAAATGGATCCATTGGATTTTGAGCCATTATGCAGTACCTCCCCATAATTTTTTTGTAGTCAGAATTAAAAGCCGTGGCTACAACGACTCATCACGATCTTGTTCCAGATAGTGCGTCTCAAGTTCACGCAACACCTCCCACATGGCCATGTGTTGGGCACGGGCCAGTGCATCCAGATCGCGCAAATTAAGCGATGTGGAACTCGATTGCGGTTTGTTAAAGGATTTGTGTAAAGTCGTGTAGCCATAGCCGGAACGTTTCGATACCTGGTAGATTGTCAGATTGTGCACCTCCAAGTAACGCTTGATATCGATCCGCATCGCTATTCACTTCCTTTACAGTTATTATTATAACACATCGGTGGTATAACACAAGTGTAATATACGAAAAAAGTGAAATATTTTTTGACTTTTTCGGCGGCCTTCTTTGACAATTGCTCAGTGTTTTTTAATTTAGTGGTTGACTTTTATTAGAAAACGATTAAAATAAGAGCCAATCAGTTAATCAAAGGAGGTCGCCAATGATGGAGAACGCACTGCACCAACTGAAGCATGCGTATGACTACTGGTTTAGCAAGTCCTTATCCGCTAGCCAGCAGTGATCTATCATTGTGCCTTCCGGATAAGCCCCAAGTATCCGGAAGCCTTCTTTATATACTCATTCCAATCTGATGAAGGGTCCGGATACTGAAGCGATTCAGCGTTCGGGCCCTTTTATCTTTAAGGAGGAATTAAATTATGCCAACTACCAAACCCGCAATTATGAAAAACATCAACAAGAACTTCGCCCGCCTCAAGCCGGTCGGCATCCGGGCATTTGACTACAAAGCCAGCACTATCCCGGGGATCGTCAAGCTGACCCTCGGCGAACCCGACTTCAACGTCCCCGAGCCCATGAAGGAAGCCGCCATCAAGAGCATTGAGGATAACGACTCCCATTACGCGCCTGGCAACGGGACGGTCGAACTGCGGAAGGCGATCGCCCACTTCATGAAGGACCGCTACGGCCTGGACTACGACCCCGACAGTGAAATTGCCGTCACAATCGGGGCCACCGAGGGGATCTACGCCAGCCTAGCAACGGTCACCAATCCCGGCGACGATGTTCTGATCGCCACCCCGACCTTCCCGCTCTACAGCGCCATCACCACCCTACTCGGCAGCAACGCCATCGAGATCGACACCAGCGCGGACGATTTCGTCCTGACCCCGGACCGACTCAAGCAGGCACTCGCTGACCATCCAGCTGCCAAGGCCCTAGTTCTCAACTACCCGTCCAACCCGACCGGCGTTACCTACACCCGCGACCAGGTTAAGGCACTTGCCGACACCGTCAAGGATACCAACCTGGTCGTGATCGCCGACGAAATCTACTCCGAACTGGTCTACGACGGCACCCACACCTCGATTGCCGAATTCATCCCCGACCAGACGCTGGTCCTCAACGGGGCTTCCAAGTCCCACGCCATGACCGGCTACCGGATCGGCTTCATCGCCGGCCCGAAGGAATTGATGGGTCCGGTCAGCGCTACCCACGCGATGATGGTGACCGCCGCTTCCGACCCGGCCATGGCCGCCGCCACGGCTGCCTTTGCCACGGAGGCTGGTAAGGAGGCAACCCTCAAGATGAAGGCTGCCTACAAAAAGCGGCGGGACTTCCTGGTGGACGCCCTGCGCAAGCTCGGCTTCACCATCACCACGCCAAACGGGGCCTTCTACGTCTTCGCCAAGCTGCCGGAGAAGTTCGGAGCAGACGACATCAAGTTTGCAACCGACCTCGCCAACGAAGGTAAGGTAGCCGTCATCCCCGGTTCCTACTTCGGTGCCGGCGGTCAGGGACACCTGCGGATCAGTTACGCCACCAGCCTGGATAATATCAAGACGGCGGTTGAACGAATCAAGAACTTTGTGGAGGCGTAAGCAAGCATGACCAAGATTTTAATGACCAGCGTCCGGGACGATGAGCAACCGGCGATTAAGGAATTTGCCAAGGAACACGGGATCGAGATTGAAACCACCCCCAAGCTGATTGACGACGCGGTTGACCTGACCGCGGGCGTCGACGGGTTGGTAATCCAGCAGCGCAGCAAGGTTGACCCGAGCGTCTACGCTAAGCTGGCTGCCAACGGCCTCAAGCAGATTGCTACCCGGACCGCCGGCTTTGACATGGTCGATATCGAAGCTGCCCACGAGCATGGGCTGACCGTCACCAACGTCCCGGCCTACTCGCCCCGCAGTGTTGCCGAGCACGCCCTGATGCAGATCTTCCGGCTCCTGCGCAAGTCCTACCGCTTCGACGCCCAGGTTGCCCGGGGCGACTTCCGCTGGTTCAGTGACGAGCAGGCACTCGAGATTCACACCGCCACGATCGGCATCATCGGGGTTGGCCGGATCGGTGGCACCCTGGCGCGGCTGCTCAAGTCCCTCGGGGCGACCGTCCTCGGCTATGACACCAAGCCCCGGGACGAGATGAAGGAGGTTGTGGAATACACCACCAAGGAAGACCTCCTTAAGCGCGCCGACGCGGTTAGCCTCCACGTCGACCTCAACCCGACCTCCATCGGGCTGATGACGGCCGCCGACTTTCAATTGATGAAACCAACGGCGGGCCTGGTCAACGCCAGCCGGGGTCCGGTCGTCAAGACGGCTGACCTGATTGCGGCGCTGAAGTCCGGCACTATCGCGGCCGCCGCGCTGGACACCTTTGAGGGTGAAACGGCGGTTATCCAAACCGACCGCAGCAAAACCGGCCTGGCCGACGTGCCCCAAATTCAGGCGCTCCACGACATGGACAATGTCATTTTGACCCCGCACATCGCCTTCTTCACCAACCTGGCCGTTAAGAACATGGTCGACATCTCCCTCAACGACGTCCTGCTGGTCCTGGCCGGCAAGCAGTCGCCGCACGAGGTGAAATAATTACTAACTAGCAATCAATAAAAATAATCCGCAGAAATAACAAGTCTTCTGCGGATTATTTTAATTTTCCTGAATTTTTTGGGCATTCTGCCGCATTTTTGCCATGACCGTGGCGACCGTGTCGAGCTCCTGCTGGCTAATTCCCGCGGTCATCTCCGCCTGAAATTTTTGTACCAGGGGAATGATCGCCATCAGCTGCTTTTGCCCCGTCGCGGTCAGACTGACGTCCTTTTGACGTTTGTCCTCCTTACTCTGTTGAACCGTCACAAAATTGTCTGCCGTCATTTTCTGGATGATTTTGGTCATGCTGGCCCCGGTAATCCCGATTTGATCCGCCAGCGCCTTTTGGTTAATTGATCCATGGTGGTCAATGTAGTACAGTGCCAACCAAATGTTACGATTAATATTGGTCTTCTGCAGCTCCTTGTCCAGAGCATCGCCAAACATTCGACTGCTCTGGCTTGTAATGCACATGATGCAGGCCTCCAGGTCAAATACCTTTTGCATCGTTTTCTCCTCCCTTCTGCGATTGTTCTTAATTAGAATTATACCACCCGATATAATAATTAGTTAGTTAACTATTGACTTTAAAGACTGATTTCATATAATGATGGTGTAAGCGCTTATAGGTTCTAAATAAAGGGGAAATAATACGATGAAGAGATATCAGACGACTACCCGCAAGACCGCGACAAAGCTCCAGGTCGATGCCCACTCCCGCGGCAACCACTACACAATTGATGAACCCAAAAATGCCGGTGGCGCTAACACCGGAATGAATCCAGTCGAGCTTGAACTGAGCACGCTGGGAGCATCCCTAGAGGCCACCGCAGCCAAGCTGGCTCCGGAAAAGAACTTTCACTACGATCAGTTGACGATTAAGCTTGAAGGCGACATGGATCCCCGTGGCTTCATGGGCGATCCCGACATTCGGAACGGCTTCCAGGAAATCCGTGTGGCAATGACTTTTAAGACCGCTGCGTCACAGGACGCTTGCCAGCAATTCGTTGAAGCGGTCAAGCAGGAATCACCAATTCTCGACAACCTAACCAACGGCATTAGCATCGTCGTTGACGGCGTGGTTTTGGATTAACGAACGGGGGTTAATCAATTATGGCAATAACAACGTATCAAGCAACGGTCACCAGCACGGACACACCAAACATCTACCAGGCCCAGGTGCGTGACTTTACGATCAATTTTGATCTGACGGATCGTGACAACGGCTACGAGCTGGGGATGAAGCCAGAGGAGGCAATTCTGGCTTCCCTTGGCGCCTGTGAATCAATCGTCGCCGGGACCTTCAAGCGCAAGCAGCACTTCGACTACAGCTCCTTCTACATCACCCTCGAAGGACAAAAGGAAACAGATTCTTCGCGGCCGGGGCTGGACGCCATTCACATGACGGTTCATTTTCGGACGCCGAACTCCAAGGCCGAAGCCAAGAAGTTCGTTGAGTTCATGGAAAACACTTGCCCGGTTCGCGATAACCTGGCTAATAAGGTTCCGGTGGTCTTCAAAGAGATCAAAACCGAATAGCCACCTAGGCATTAAAATTGACGCTCCCCTGCCCCTTCGGCTACACTGAAGAAAAAACAAGGGAGCGTTTTCTATGAGTACCTATAAAGTAAAGGCCACCAAGACCACTACGGGGATGCAGGTTTCCGGAACCGCCCGCGGCTTTGAAGTCACCTTCGACGAGCCCGGCAGCACCAACACGGGGATGAACCCGGTCGAGATCCTGCTGACCTCGTTCGGCGCCTGCCAGGCCATCACGGCAACGGAACTGGCTCGCAAACGGCACTTCGACCTCCAGTCCTTCTGGGTTGACATCGAAGGCGACCTTGGACGCGAGGACGTGGCAGATGGCGACAACCGTTACAAGTTCACCGAGATTCGCTACCAGCCACACCTGCGTAGTTCCGAATCCGATGAAGACATCAAGCAATTCCTCGCCGACGTCGCCCGCAAGTGCCCGGTTGAAAATACCCTGGCATTCGGCACCAAATTCGTGGCGGATGGCTTCGTCAAGGAATAGTTAAAAAGAGCCCGCGCACTATTGGTCAGGCCAGAATTGGCTAGCCAAGCACGCTAAGGCTCTTTTTTCGTCTCACGAGATTTTTTCTTCTTTTGCTGTCTTTGCCAGGTATTGCGTTCCCAGAAAACGCCGTCGGTATAGCCCTGAATGCGCTTGTCACCATCCGCCTGCAGGAGCCGGTACGCCCCCCAGGCCGCATAGAGCTTGCTCTGCTCAACCCCGAGGTAGTGACGGCCCAGTTTCTTAGCGGTCACCAGGCTGGAACCGGAACCGGCGAAGGGATCGAGGACCAGGTCGCCGGGGTTAGAGCTCGCCAGGATTAGCTTGGCCAGCAGTTTTTCTGGCTTCTGGGTCGGGTGGCCGGTATTCTCCGGCATCGACCAGTAGGGAATCGAGATATCGTCCCAAAAATTCGACGGCATCGTGTCCCGAAAGCGTCCCTGGGCGGTCTCCTGCCAGTCCTTGGCCCGGCCGTTTTCCCGGTAGGGGGCAATCACCTGGCGCCGCTGTTTGACGGCATCGACGTTGAAGGTGTAGTGCTTGGGATCGACGACCAGGTACCAGATGTCTTCCATTCCGTTCTTCCAGTTGTGCTTCGACCCCCGGCCCTTCTCGCGCTGCCAGGTAATTCGGTTCTTAATCGTAAAGTTTTGCGCCAGGATTGGGGCCAGGGCCATGCTGGTCACCCAATCGGCGAAGACGTAGACGGTGGCGTCTGGTGCCAGTTTAGGCAGGAGGCAGTCAATCCAGTGCTGGGTGAACTCCTGGTAGCTGGCCGAATTCATCTTTTTAAAGGTCAGGCCATCATAGCGCTTATTAAGGTTGTAGGGCGGGTCGACTAGGGCCAAGTCAGCGCAGTGCTCCGGCAGCTTGGGCAGGACCTTAAAGGAGTCCCCGACAATCGTCTGGTCACCGGCCAAGGCAAGCGTTCCGAGATCGTCAGCGGCCGTTCGAAGCTGTTCTAAGACCCCGGCCGGTGCTTCGGTTAGTGAAAAATCAATTGTTTTATTCCGGGCGGACTTGGCCACTGGCATTTCCCTCTTTCACAAAGTTTAATATCCCCATTATAGCAAACGGCCGGTCAAAATGAATCGCTCATTTTGATCGGCCGTTCTTTTGGCTAAGCTGCCTTAGCCTCGCCCACACTTAATTTAATTTTAGTAGATACCGTCGTATGCCTTTTGGTAAAGGTCGATGATTTCTTGCTTCGTACCCTTCCGTGGGTTGGAGAAGGCGTTCCCGTCCTTGAGGGCATTTTCAGCCATCAATGGGAAGTCTTCTGGCTTAGCACCAATTTCCTTGATGGAAGCTGGAATACCAACGGCCTTGCACATTTCACGCATGCCTTCGATGGACTTGCGAGCAGCCTGCATCGTCGTCAGGCCAGTCGTGTCGTAGCCCATGATTTCAGCCAGTTCAGCGAACCGGTCTGGGCAAGCGATCAGGTTGTACTCTTCAACCGTGGTCAGCAGGAGTGCACAGCAGACACCGTGAGGAGCGTCGTATTGACCACCCAGCTGGTGAGCCATGGCATGAACGTAACCCAGGTTAGCGTTGTTAAAGGCCATGCCGGCAAGCATTTCAGCTTCAACCATCTTGGTCCGGGCTTCAACGTTTTGACCATTGGCAACGACTTCTGGCAGAGCTTCCTGAATCAGTTGGATAGCTTCCTTACATTGACTGTCCGTGATTGGGTTGTGGTCAACGGAAACGTATGGTTCGATGGCCTGAACGAAGGCATCGCAACCAGTAGCAGCAGTAACTGATTGTGGAACACCGAGCATCAGCATTGGGTCGTTGAATGATACCAATGGAATGTTCCGCCAAGAAACAACAACGAACTTGAGGTGGTCTTCCTCGTTCGTGATAACGGCGTGACGGGTCAGTTCGGAACCGGTCCCGGCAGTCGTGTTAACGGCCATCAGAGGTGGCAGCGGATTGTCCAGCGTTTCGATTCCGGCCAGTTTAGTGATGTCGTCACCGTTGGTCAGAATAATCCCGATACCCTTACCACAGTCGTGAGCGGAACCCCCACCGACAGTGATGATGGAGTCACACTTTTCTTCTTCGTACATCTTCTTACCGGCCTTGATGTTACGAATCTTTGGGTTTGGTTCAACCCCGGTAAAGATGGCGTAGTCAACGCCAGCCTTTTCCAGTGATTGGCGGGTTTGAGCAACTGGACCGTTCTCAATCTTCTCCAAGCTTTCCTGGGTAACGATCAGTGGCTTGTGCATGTTAAGCATCTTAGCACGGTCACCGATCTTTGCGATAACACCAGGTCCAAAGAAGTTCACGCTTGGCATTAAGAAATCAAATTGTCTATTCATAAAAATAGCCTCCTCTTGGCATTTGAATACGTTTCCATATTTGCATAATTTGCCCAGGTTTGCAAGTCAAATTGCATAATTCTGTACATAATTGAACAATTTTTATCATTTGTGTCACTAGATCTTCACAATCATCGCGTAACCGCTCCCATCAATGAAAGAACGACTAGGCAAATGGGGATGCTCGTCACAAATTTCACAAACATTTTCTCATTTTATTCAAACGCTTTACTTGTGATAAGGCAGCCCGTTGATGATCGTGAAGGCCCGGTAAATCTGCTCGGACAAGACCAGCCGCATCAATTGGTGGGGCAGGGTGAAGCGACCGAACGAAATTTGGGTGTCGGCCCGTTTCAGGACGGCCGGGCTGAGGCCTAGCGAGCCGCCAATGACAAAGGTAATGTCGCTGTGGCCATAGGTTGCCAGGCGGTTGATCTCCTTAGCGAATTCCTCGGAGGTCCGTTCCTTCCCCTTGATTGCCAGGGCAAAAACGTACTCCCGGTCCTTGATCTTGGCCAGAATTCGCTCTCCCTCCTTGGCCATCACCTCATCCATTTCGGCCTGGCTCAGCGACTCGGGCGCCTTCTCATCCGGAACCTCCACAACCTGAAATTTGCAGAAACGGCCGAGGCGTTTGCCATACTCGGCAATTCCGGCCTTAAAATACTTTTCCTTGAGTTTTCCAACACCAATAATCTTGATATTCACACTAATCCACCACTTTCCACACTTTATCCACATACTTATCCACAGGTGTATAACTTTTGATTCACAACACCGGAATGTTCGGTCAAAAAATTCGGGCGAAAGCCCTTTCTGAAAAAGGGGTTATCCACAGTTTTCCACAAAAACAACCGTTCGGGGCGTTCACGGCCAATCGCTTCTCGCCCAAGGGATTCAATTGACTAAAATTGTCAAAATTCCACTTATCAACACAATCTCAGCGCTCCTGTGGATAACTTTTCAACCTAACTTTTTGCCTTTATATCGGCATTCTCTGAAAAGGCTCATTCAATCCGCTATTTATCCACGGACTTATCCACAACCACCATTTTAGGCAATTTTTCATCAAATTCCAACCAAAAATACCACGAAACGTGCTAATTAGGCAACGTCCCGTGGCTTGATAAACTTTCTCGATATTCTCTCCTAAAATTGTTCGGATTATTCTCCCGATAAGACCTTTTACTCAGGCATACTGGTGGGCAATCTTCCCACAAACTGCCGCAACAATCGCCGCCAAGAGGTCGTCGATGAAGGTGTTGACGTGATTATCGGCGGTGTCGTAACGTGCTATGATCCCCTTTTTGACTCGATCAAAGTAGCCAAAGTTAGTAGTGCCGATCGTGCCGTAGATGTTGGCGATCTGCAAGGCCAAGGTTTCGTCGACCCCAAAGACACCCACGTCGTTTTTGATGATGCTCGACAACGGCTCGGCAACCTGACCGGCCTCCGTCAGTCGGTCCAGCTCCAGCATCACCATGGCGTTATTGAGCAGCTCCCGCTTGTGGAGGGCATCCGTCAGGTATTCCTGACAGCGCTCTACCGTCAGCGTCGGTTCAAAGGCCTTCTGACTCTGATAGATGATGTCGACCAGGTCGGATAGCTGAACGCCGCGCTCCTGAAGACGGTTTACCACGAACTCATAGGCCTTGGTATCTGGATACTTAAATTGCGGATTATTCATTTCCTATCGCCCCTTCATTTTCACAGTAATTGCATTCATTCTACCACCCGGCCAATAAAAAAGCCCGGGACGAAAATCCCAGACTAGTTTTGTTTTATTGGCCATCATCCTGCTGGCTGGACTGGCTATCGCTGTCCGTCGCCGCCTTAGTCAGGTGGATGGTAGTGGTTTGCTGCTTACCATCGCGGTAGTAAGTGATCTTGGTGCTGTCGCCGACCTTGTACTTGTACAGGGCCGCCTTCAGCGTGCTGGCGTTGGTAACCTTCTTGTCGCCCAGCTGGGTGATCACGTCATACTGCTTGAGACCGGCGCTGTCGGCTGCCGACCCGCTGCTGACCTGCATCACCACCACCCCTTTGGTGACGCTTGACGGCAGTTTCAGAACGGACTGCTGCTGGTCGGTGGTGACGTTGCTCAGATCGACCATGCCGATCCCCAGGGCGGGCCGTTCAATCTTCCCGTTCTTGATCAGCTGGTTGATGATCGAAACGACCTCGTTGCTTGGAATGGCAAAGCCCATCCCCTCGACCGAGGAACCCTCGTTGTCCGAGGAGAGCTTCATTGAATTGATCCCAATAACCTGACCGGCCATGTTGATCAGCGGCCCACCGGAGTTTCCGGCGTTGATCGCCGCGTCAGTCTGGATGACCGAAGTCAGGGTGCCATCTGTACCGGCCTTCAGGGTTCGGTTCTTGGCCGAGACAATCCCCTTGGTAACGGTGTTGGCGTACTCACTGCCCATTGGGGACCCGATCGCCAGGACGTCCTGACCCGCGGTAATCGAGTTGGAGTTTCCGAACTGGGCTACCGTGGTGACGTTCGCCGCGTTGATCTTCAGGACGGCCAGGTCGGTGGCGGAGTCCGCGCCGACCAATTGGGCATTGACCTTCTTCCCGTTGCTCATGATTACCTGCAGGGCGCTAGAACCCTTGACCACGTGGTTATTAGTAACGATGTAGGCAGTGTTGCCGCTCTTCTTATAGATCACCCCGGAACCTTCACTGGCCGTCTCCAGCTTGCTGCTGGAACTAGAAGAGCTGTCGCTGCCGTTCTGGCTGGTAGAACCAAACATCCCCATGATTCCATTATTCTGTTGGACGTTTTGCTTATTGATCACGCTAACGACGGCTTCTTGAACGGAGTTGTAAGCCTTGGTTGCCTCGCCGTTCAAGTCGGCCTTGTTCTTGTTAACCTTGGTCCCGCCGGACTTGTTCGAGCCGCTTGGCACCCGGGTGCTGACGACGGACTCGTGGTGCTGAATCGCACTACCGACCCCGACGGCTACCCCGCCGCCGATCAAGCCGGCAAGCAATCCCACGCCGGCAACCTTGACCCAGAAACGGTTGGACCGGTGTGGCCCTTCCTGATCACTATTTCTCATTCCAATTCCTCCAGTCTTTTTATCTTCACAATACGGGTTAATTGTGAAAATAAGTTGAATTTAACGTGTCAATTATTTGACTTTCACAGGGTTAACAGCTCGCTGGGCGTTGCCGGTTCGGCATCGTGCAGCTGGAAGTCGTGATCGACCCCGAAATCGTGCTGTTCCATCAGGCTAGCCACGGTCAGGTGGGCCAGGGACCGCATGTTGTTGTGCTGGCTGCGGTGGCCAAGGAAGATCTCCTTCGTCCGTGGACCGATCACGTCCATTAAGGCATCGGCACCCTCCTCGTTGGACAGGTGGCCCTCGTCACCCAAGATCCGTTGCTTAAGCGGCCAGGAGTAGGGCCCCATCCGCAGCATTTCCGTGTCGTGGTTGCATTCCATCAGGTAGGCGTCGGCGTTCTTGATGGTTCCCGCCACCCGGTCCGAGACGTAGCCGGTATCGGTCAGGATGCAGAAGGTCTTGTTGTCATGGTGAACTTGGTAAAACTGGGGCTCGGCGGCATCGTGGGAAACCGCGAAGCTCTCCACCTCCATGTCGCCCAGATCGGCCACGTGATTGGGTGCCAGGATGTGCTTTTGCTCCAACGGGATCTTGCCGACCCGTTTGGCCATTGCCTGCCAGGTGCCCTCGTTGGCGTAAACGTCCATCCCGTAGCGGCGGGCCAGGACCCCGACCCCGTGGCTGTGATCGCCGTGCTCGTGGGTGACGAAGATGGCTTCGACGTCCTTGAGCGTCCGGTTGATCTTATTCATTAAGTTTTCAATCCGCTTGCCACTCAGGCCGGCATCGATCAGGATCCGGTGATGGGCGGTTTCCAAATAGGTGACGTTTCCCGTGCTGCCACTGGCTAGTATACTGTAACGCAAAAAATCCTTTTCACTCACGTCAGACTACTCCTTATTTATCGATTGAACTCATATTAACACTATCCGGGCTGCTCTTCATAATCGTGCTGTTGAAGGCGTTCACCCGCAAATGTTGAACCGTGTCGGCATTCTTTGTCCGCACCTCCACAACCCAGGTTGGCACGTAGACGTTTTGGTCGCGGCTATCAGTCACCAGCAGCTTCGTATAGGTCAGTTTGGCCCACCTGATTTGGGAGTTGTTGGGGATCAAGTTGTGCTTATACAGCCAGGTTACCGCGTGCTGCTGGCTGATGATCGGTGCCTCGGGACGCAGAATTCGCCGGTTTTCAAGATAGGTTTGGCTGTAGCCGGTCACCGCACCGTTGCTGTTGACGCGGAAACGCAGCTGCCCGTCCGTTGAGTCGAGGGCTTGGTGTGCCAAATGCTGAGTATAGACGACCGTATTGTGGTCCGACAGTTGGGCGTCATAATGATATTCCTTGCCCAGGGCAACTGAATGGGAATTCTTAACCAACCGGTTCAGCCGCCGTTCTGGGTGGCGCCGATTGATCTTGACCGGATTATCAAAAATGCTTACCAGCGTATTGGACGAGAAACGGTAGTTTTGGTCGTGAAGCTTGCTGGTCTGCGAATCGAGCTTGTCGTTGTCGCCGGACCGGCTGCCCGCGATGTAGTAGCCGAGCCGCTGGTGATTTGACAGCGGCTTGCAGGTAATCGCGTCGGCCTTCATCTCCTTGAGCACCATTTCCTGCCGGTTCGGGCTGCTGTTAGAGATCGTGAAGCGGTTTTGGAAAAAGAGCGAGCCCGCAACTACCAGGTCAAAGATCAGGAAAGCAAACAAAAAGATCCACTGAATGCGTTTGAAATTCATTCTTTGCTCCCCCCTACTTTAAAAGATCGGTGTAGTTGATCCACCGGCCACGGTACTTAACGAAGTACGTCGGCTCGATCTTCACGGTCTGGTGATTTTCCGAATCCGACTTCCATTCGTAGCCGACCCGCAGATTCGTGACGTTCTTAAAGCGCCCGTTTTCATGCAACTGGTTTAAAACGCTCGCCGTCGATGGCAGCTTGACCGTCGAGCCGTCAAGCGGAAGCGGTACCTGCACGGTGTAGAGGCTCAACAGGTAGTGCTCCGTCCCCCGCTGGTTAGCGCGCAGCTTGGCGCCACCATAATTGTTGTCGTTGATGATCGGGAAGCCCTCTACATAGCTGCGGTAGGTGATGGTCCGCCCACCATTGCTGACCTCATCAAAACGAACGTTGTTCAGCGGCATTCCCGTCTTGACCAGGGCCCGGTAGAAGTGCGAATAGATCTGGGACGTCGCCACCACATTGGAACGCCCGACATCGTTCTCGTAGTCAACGGTCCCCCGAGTGGAATCATAGACCAGGTGCCGGTTGGTCCCATCCGTGTAGACGGTCCGATTCCCGTCTTGATGGGTTGTAGTATTGGTGTGCTGGTTGGTGCTCATCAGGTTGGCGCTCAAATTATTGATCTTCTGGTCGCTGATCTGGTAGGCCAGCCGGGGCAGGGTAAAGGAGTGCAGGTAGATCATCACCGCGTGCCCATTAACGATCCGGTGGTCAACGCTGATCGGCTTTACTCCCCGTTTGCTCATTGCCATTGACTTGGTGCTGCCCTTAGCGACCCGCACCCGGTAGATGGCATAGTGGCTGTCGCTGAGCAGGTAGATTGCCTTGGTCCCATTTAATGGAATGACGATGTGATTAATCTTTTTAACCCGGTTAGTATCAATCGACTGCTTGAAGGTTTCGTTGAAGACCGTCCCGGAAACATAGTCCGGGTAGCTGAGCATCAGCGAATTGCGGTGACGCAGGTAGCTCAGGTAAACGTCACTGTTGTTGGTCTTCACCGTGCTGGTGTTGCCCAGCTTCCAACCCGACATCGTCTTCTTCGCGTGGTAAATCAGGTTCTTGCGCTGACTGTACAGCAGCTGCTGGTCGCTGTCGCCATTGGTTTTAACAATGGTCGTCGGCAGGTAGACGTCGCCAATCGACTGGGTCGTCTGCTGCTGGCTTGGTCCCATGCCGTTTTCTCGATGAGGGTGATCATACTGGAACGGGTTGGTCCAAATGATCGCCGAGAGCAGGAAACTGATCAGCACGACGACCGCCAAGGCAATCGATAACCAGTTAGCTCTCAGCTTCTTGATCATCCCAATCATCCTCCTCATCGTATGGTACGTACGGCAACGAAATGTAGAAGGTCGAACCGTGACCTTCAACACTGTCAACCCAAATCTGGCCACCAAGCATGTTGATGACCTCCTTTGAAATGGCGAGGCCCAGTCCGGTCCCGCCCTGTTTCCGGCTCCGGGCCTTATCAACCCGGAAGAAGCGGTCAAAGATCCGGCCGAGATCCTTGCGCGGAATCCCCAGTCCCTGGTCGGCAATGCTCATGATCACGTGATTGTGGGTCTCCAGGAGGCGAACCGTAATGATCCCACCATCCGGCGAGTACTTAATCGCATTGTTCATGATGTTGTCAATCACCTGGGTGAACTTGTCGGTGTCGATCTCAACCCAGAGGTCCTTTTCGGTGAAGTGCCGCTCAATACTGTACTTCTTGTTCGAGGAGCCGTCTTCCTCTTCCTTTTTGATGATCATATCAAAGCGATCCAGGATGTAATTCAACAGCTCCTTGATGTTGACATACTCCAGGTTCAATTTGGTCGTCCCAGCGTCCATCCGCGACAGACTCAGCAGGTCATTGATCATCCGGATCATCCGGTCGGTTTCGCCCTGGATGACCTCGAGAAACTTCGGCGCTACGTCCTTATTCTTCCAGGCACCGTCACTCAAAGCCTCAACGTAGCTGTGAACACTGGTTAACGGCGTCCGCAGCTCGTGCGAAACGTTGGAGACGAATTGCTTACGCTCCCGCTCTTCCTTTTCCTGGCTGGTGACGTCGTGCAGGACGCAGACCAACCCGCTGACAAAGCCGGACTCCCGCTGGATTGGGGAGAAGTAGGCCCGCAGGATCAGGTTGCTGCCGTCGTTGGCGGTGTCAATAATCATTTCACGCTGCTCGGTGTTGACCAGCTGACGAACGGTGTAGTCATGACGAATGTTCAACACGTCGATAATCGACTTGCCGATCAGATCATCCTCGTGATCCACGCCCAACAGCTGCAGGGCCATGTTGTTGACGATGGTCACGTTGCCCCGGCGGTCGGTCGCCAGCACCCCATCGGACATGTGGGAGAGGACGCTGTCGAGGCGCCGCCGCTCGGAATCGGTTGACTCCTGGGCCTCTTCGACCCGCACGGACAGGTTGTTGACCGCCCCGGCCAGCTGACCAAGCTCGTCGTTGCCCAGCACCCGGACTTGACCGGAGAAGTCCCCCCGGGCGATCCGGAGCGTTTGCTTCCGCATCTCCTCGATTGGCCGGGTTATTTCCTGGGAAATAAGAATCGCCAGCACCAATCCGATGGCGATCGTGATCAGGGCCGCCGAGAGGTAAATCAGCGTGATGTTATTGATGTTGGAATAAACCGTCTCCAGGCTCGCCCGCAGGTACACTGCCCCGATAACGTTGTTGTTGCTGGAATCCACTAGGGGAACCACGTTAATGTAGTAGCGGGTGTGGTTGGCATTATCGTAGACGTTCTCCGAGTGAGACCGGTTGTTCAAGAGAGTGGCCTTGACCGCCTGGTCAGTCGACTTCTGCCCAATCGTCTCGCGATTATCGGCATTGCTGGTTCCCCGGATGGTCCCCTTGTTGTCGACGACCCGAATTTCGGAAATGTTATTGTTGTTAACTTCCGAGAGGATCTGCTTGATCTGCCGGTTGGCCTTTTTCGTGTCCGACCGGGCCAACTGGGTGCTCAGGGAGTTATCAACATAGGATGGCAGCTCGATCGACTGCTTGAAGGTGTTGAGGTTTTGATGCTCCAATTGACGCACAAAAACCGCCCCGACGCATTCCAGCGTCAGCATCAGCATTAACGCGAATACGAGGGCGATTTTAAAACGAATTGACTGGTAGAATTTTAGTTTGCTGTTCACAACTGCTCAGCCTCTAATTTTGGTCTGGATTTGCTAGGTAGTAGCCGACCCCCCGCCGGGTAATCAGCCATTGCGGGTGACTCGGGTTGTCCTCGATCTTCTCCCGCAGCCGCCGGACCGTCACGTCGACCGTCCGCACGTCGCCGAAGTAGTCATAGCCCCAAACGGTCTGCAAGAGATGCTCCCGGTTGATAACCTGACCGATGTGCTGGGCCAGGTAATGGAGCAATTCGAACTCCCGGTGGGTCAGATTAATGTTCTCACCACGCTTGGTAACCGTATAGGCCTCGGGGTGAATCGTCAGGTCCCCAACCTTGATGTCAGTGTTTTTGTCTTCTTCTGCTGGAGCTTTAAGCGTGGCCTGGCGCCGCAAATTGGCCTTAACCCGAGCCACCAGTTCCCGGTTTGAGAACGGCTTGGTGACGTAATCGTCGGCCCCTAATTCCAGGCCCAGGACCTTGTCTAATTCGGAGTCCTTGGCCGTCACCATGATGATTGGCATGGTGTGCTTGGCCCGGACGCGCTTGGCAACCTCCAATCCGTCGATCTTTGGCAGCATCAGGTCCAGAATGATCAGGTCCGGATTTTCACTTTCAACTTTTTCCAGGGCCTCCTCACCATCATAGGCGGTGACGACCGTGTAGCCTTCCTTTTCAAGGTTAAATTTAATGATATCTGAAATTGGTTTTTCGTCATCGACGACTAATATCTTCTTTGCCATCCCAAAAATCCCCTCCACTGGGTGATTGATTTAATTTAACTCAAACTTAATAACCGTGCCCCTATTATAGCACAGCTCGCCTTTTTTACATTTTTTTGCGGGTTGGCCTTGACAATCTCATGGTCGAATGATAAATTAGTAAAGTACCTTGTTGAGGGGTTACAAATATGGGCAGTTAGCTCAGCTGGCAGAGCAACGGACTCTTAATCCGTGGGTCCAGGGTTCGATCCCCTGACTGCCCATCAGAGGTTTACAGAGATTGAGATTTTTATCTCAGTCTCTTTTTTTATTTCTAATTTTTGTGAGGTGCAATGATGGCAAAGAAAACAGCACTCAGCGAGATCCAAGTCACCCTCGACGTGATCGGTGGCAAGTGGAAGCCACTGATTCTTCATTATTTAGAGACCGCGGGAACTAAACGCTACAGCGAGATTTTACGCTACCTCGAAACCGCGCCCAAGAAGACGCTCACGGCCCAGCTGCGGGAACTGGAAGCCGACAAGATCGTCAAGCGGACGGTCATCCCCACCGTCCCGGTTCAGGTTGAATACTCCGTCACTGAGCACGGCCGCTCGCTCTTTCCGATCCTCGACGTGATGTGTTCCTGGGGCTTTCTCAACATGGCTGGCTACGAGATCAAGCACCCCACCTGTGAGAACACGGCGGAGGTTCGCCAGCTCAAGGAAAAACGCCTGCGGACCCTCTACGAGCAGTTTGATGCCGACCACCTGGGAGACTGGCCAAACGAGGGTACCGCCAAGTAACCTGGGCAATCAAAGGTGCCGTCTTGTCAGGACTCGCTAACCTCCTTATCATGGTAGGTGTAAGTTAGCGCAACAGTACTGAAAGGACGGTTTTTAATTATGAAGCAAGTCAATCTGGGTGCTACCACCCTTAAGATTCCGGCAATGGCGCTGGGCATCATGCGGATGGAAGCCAAGACCCCGACCGAAGCGGCACAGGCCATCGACACCGCCTACGACAACGGCATTAACTTCATTGATTCGGCCGATATTTACGGCCAGGGCAAGTCCGAAGAGGTCTTTGGCCAGGCCCTCAAGCACGCCAAGCCGAACAGAAGCGATCTCTTCATCCAATCCAAGGTCGGCATCATCATTGATCCGGCCCGGAGCCACGGCAGCTTCGTCTTTGGCGGCCGCTACGAATTTACCAAGGAGCACATCCTTGACGCCGTCGACGGAATTCTGTCCCGGATGGGCACCGACTACCTCGACAGCCTCCTCCTGCACCGGCCGGATCCGCTGATGGACCTCGACGGGATCGAGGAAGCCTTCGATATCCTTCAGGCCAGCGGCAAGGTGCGCTTCTTCGGGGTTTCAAACTTCAATCCCCAGCAGTTTGAAATGGTCCAAAGCCAGGTCAGCCAGCACCTGATGTTCAACCAATGGCAATTTGGCCTGATGCATACCGGCATGGTCGACCGGGGCATTCACACCAACATGCTCGACGCCGATTCAGTCGATCACGACGGCGGCCTGCTGGAATTCTCTCGCCAGCACCACATCACGATTCAAACCTGGTCACCGTTCCAGTACGGCAACTTCGAGGGGACCTTCATCAACAACCCCGACTATCCGGAACTAAACCAGGCCCTTCAAAAGCTCGCCGATCAATATGGTGTCGGCAAGAACGCCATCGCCGCGGCTTGGATTCTCAAGCACCCGGCCCAGATGCAGATGATCATCGGCACCATGAATCCAGCCCATATCGCCGACAGTGCCAAGGGGGCCGACGTTGAGCTGACCAACCAGGAATGGTACGACCTCTACCTGGCAGCCGGTCACAAGTTACCTTAAATCACCCATGAGGCTGGGAATTAACCCAGCCTCTTTGCTGTTATATAGCTATAAATTCTACAGCGCGGTAGCCGGCTGCGACGCGAAGCTAGTCCGAACGTTGATAAATCAACGCCCGGAACACCTAGCCGGCCTCCCAAATAGGCTAGCTCCGCGTCGACGGGGGTGGGAAGACGAACTCGCAAGCGAGTTCTGTCCCACCGCCATTTTTTGGACGCCGCGTTCTAAATAAGCTAAAATTGATATTGACTGAGTTTGGTTTAATAGCAAAGCAATCGGAGGTTCATCCATGTCCGTTGTTCTAATCTTATTGCTCATTTTCCCGCTCCTAATTGCTTTTTGGGGCTGGCAAATCCTTCGTGGAAAAGAAGAGTGGTACCAAATATTATATAGTCGCCTTCCCCGAATGAATGATTCATTTATTGCCAAACATCATCAGGCACTGGGGCTTTGCTATCTAATTATCGGCTTATTAGGGGCGATTTTACTGCTTGTTTTGGGCCTTAACAGTTAAAATTGCGGATCTCCCTTTAACAAGACAATCGGATAACCATTCTTTTTAAAAAAGTTCTTGCCAAACCGCCAGCAATCTGATATTATAATAAACGTTGTCAATGACATGGGCAGTTAGCTCAGCTGGCAGAGCAACGGACTCTTAATCCGTGGGTCCAGGGTTCGATCCCCTGACTGCCCATCATGTGCACTCGCTTCGGCGGGGTTTTTTTTTCTATCTTTAAGCAAAAGAGGCTGGGAATTAACCCAGCCTCTTTGCTGTTATATAGCTTATAAATGCTGCAGCGCGGTAGCTGGCTGGATCCTGAACGTTGATAAATCAACGCCCAGGACGCCTAGCCAGCCTCGCGGGGGTGGGAAGACGAACTCGCAAGCGAGTTCTTTCCCACTCCCTTTTTAGTCTTACTTGTTCTTTTTACCCTCATCCAGGAGGATCTGGTGGGCTTCCGCCAACTGGCCCTCCTGCTCCGGAGTCATCTCCGGGTAGGCCAGCGGCATCTTCTCAACTCGTTTGGTAATGATGTCAGAAACAATCAGGCGGGAGTACCACTTGTCGTCGGACGGAATAACGTACCACGGGTTCTTCTTGGTGGCCGTGGCGTTGATCGCCTTGTCGTAGGCCCGCTGATACTTGTCCCAGTACTTCCGTTCCCGAATGTCCGCTGCTGAGAACTTCCAATTCTTCCGCGGCGTTTCAATCCGGGACAGGAACCGTTTCCGCTGTTCGTCCTTGGAAATGTGCAGGAAGAACTTCAGAATTACGTAACCGTTGCGGGAAAGGTACTTTTCGTACTGACGAATGTCCTCGTAGCGCCGTTCGAAGAAGTCCTTGTTGACGTCCAGGATGGTGTTGACCTCCGGCAGGTTGGCCTTCATGATCAGCTCCGGGTGAACCCGGGAGACCAGGACATCCTCATAGTAGGACCGGTTGAAGACCCCGAACGAGCCCCGCTCGGGCAGGGCCCCGTTGATTCGCCAGAGGTAGTCATGCTGCATCTCAAGCGAGGTCGGCTGCTTGAAGTTGGCGATCTTAAAGCCCACCGGGTTGACCCCGGAAAAGATGTGAGCAATCATGCTGTCCTTTCCGGCCGCATCCATCGCCTGGAAAACCACGAGGACCCCGTAGCGATGCCGGGCGTACATCTTGCGCTGAGCGGACTTGATCCGTTTAACGTTGGCCGCAATCTTGGCCTTGATATCATCAAGCTGATCCGCTGAGTCAGCCACCCAGGTTGGGGCCTTTCGAATATCAAAGTCATCCTTTGTGAATCGGTATTGTTTAGTATCCATTCCCTTTCACCTTCCCTTTTGGTCCATTCTAACATAAGTAAAGGAAAAGGCGATTATTTCCCGGGGAATATCAGTCCTTTACGCCGACATGGATTGCCCCCGCCCCCAGGTTTAACCGCCGAAAATGAACGTTAGCAAAACCGGCGCCCTCCATCATCGCTGCCAGTTGCGTTGCGGAAACAAAGGCCTGGGCGGTTTTCTGCAGGTAGCGGTAATCGTGGTAGCCACCGCCACTCAGCCTGGCCAGTACCGGGAAGAGCTTGAAGTAGGCCCGCCAGCCGACCTTAACAACCGGATTTTTGGGCTGGGACATCTCTAGGCAGCCAAAGACTCCGCCCGGTCTGAGGACCCGATAGGCCTCCCGGAGAACTTGGTCGGCATCGGGAACGTTGCGCAGGCCAAAGCCGATCGTGACCACGTCGAAGCTCCCCGTGGGATATGGAAGGTGCATCGCGTCCGCTTGAACTAGGCTAATATCCTTTTGGAGGCGTTGTTCTCGAATCTTCTTTTCGGCAAGCGTCAGCATTTCAGTATTGAAGTCCAAGCCCACCACGCTCCCGGACCGGCCGGCACGCTGGGCAAGGGCAATTGTCAGGTCTCCGGTTCCGCAGCACAGGTCCAGGCACCGGGCACCGCTTTTTACCGGTACCTGCCTAAAAAATACCCGTCGCCAGTGCTTTTGCGTTCCCAAACTAATCACGTTGTTCATCCGATCGTAGTGGCCCGCAACCCGTGAAAAGAGGGCGTTGACTTCAGTTTCTGAGTGGTGATTCGTAATTGCCATCGCTTTTGCTCCTTACTGCCCCACATAAAAAAGGGGACGACGCATTTTGCTTCATCCCCTATGGTAACTTTATTCAACCATTATTTTCAATTGTTACTTACCAGGCTGGTAGTCTGGGTCGATGATCAGGACCGGCTTAATGGTCTTGCCGGAAACTGAGTCGGCGTTGGCCTGGTTAATGTCGGCGAAGTCATAGAACTTTTCGGTCTTGTCGAAGTCGAACATGCCCTGCTTGTAGAATTCAATCAGCCGTGGAATGTCCACCTGCGGGATCGAGTCACCCATGTTGACCCCAACAATCGTCCGGTCGGCTGGGCACAGGTCGTCCCAGGTGTTGACGTCGATGTGGTTGGCGGTAACGGCAATCGCTGCCAGGACCCCACCCTGGGCGAGGGCTTGGATAGAGTCTTGCATTACCTTGGTAACCCCGGTCGTGTCAACGATGTAGTCAACCCCCTTGCCGTCGGTCAGGTCTTGAACGGCCTTGACCATGTCGGTGTCGTTGGTGTTGATGGCATCCGTGGCGCCCAGTTCCTTTGCCAATTCCAGCCGCTCTGGAACCCGATCGATAGCGATGACCTTGGTGCAGCCGGAAATCTTGCCGGCCATCATGGCAGCCAGCCCAACGGCCCCGGTCCCGGCAACCGCGATCGTGGAGCCTGGTTCTGGCTTCAGGGTGTTAAAGACCGTCCCGGAACCGGTAACGTAGCCACAGCCCAGTGGGCCGAGCTTCCGCAGGTCCAAGTCCTTTGGTACCTTCACGGCGTTCCGTTCCCGAACCACCGTGGTCGTGGTGAATGAGGATTGGTCAAACATGTCGTCAACCTGGTGTCCGTCTTCGGTGAAGTGGGCACTCCCGTCTGGACGAACCCCCGAGAGGTTGTTGGCCGCGTAGTTCAGGCACTTGGTTGGCTTCCCCTTCAGACAGTTGATACAGTTGCCACAACCGTAGAAGGAGAGAATGACGTGGTCACCTGGCTTGAAGTTCTTAACTTCTGGCCCAACCTTTTCAACGATCCCGGCACCTTCGTGACCCAGGATGATCGGGTAGCCAATCTCGGCATCACCCTTCCGCAGGGCTTCGTCGGAGTGGCAGATCCCAGAAGCAACCATGTGAATCTGCAGGTCGTCCGCCTGCATGTCGGCCAGTTCAACGTCATCGCGGATGTCAAATTGAGCGCCCTTTTCGTCAACAACAGCAGCTTTAATCTTCATAGAACAACATCCTCTCTAAATTTGTCTAATTACCCAACAAATTCATCCTATCACAATAAGAATTTGAGGAAAGCGTTTTCTTGGCCATCTTAATAACCACAACTACCGGAAAGCCGACCACACTAGGCATCGGCCATTCCTCCACTGAATCCGCTAAAAATGATTATTTATTCATACCAGCTACTAAAGGGAGTGGGACAGAACTCGCTTGCGAGTTCGTCTTCCCACCCCCGCGAGGCTGGCTAGGCGTTCCGGGCGTTGATTTATCAACGTTCGGAATCCAGCCAGCTACCGCGCCATAGCATTTATAGCTATATAACAGCAAAGAGGCTGGGTTAATTCCCAGCCTCTCACTTCAATGTTCAATTTGTTCATCACTGACCGGGCGCTTGCCGTGCTTCAGCTGGCCGATCTTCCCCTCACGGCCGGCGTTGACAATGAATTCATCCACCGCGCCACAGTGTTCGCACACCACGACGATCTGGTAGCGCTGGGAATTGTCGTTATTAGTATCCATCCAGTTGCGCTCGGCAATGATCAGAGGAGAGCGGTGGCACTTGTAACAAGGAATGTTCAGGCGCGCGTCCTCGCGGAAATCGTCACCGGTCTTACCAACCATGCCGAACCGGTCCTCACTCTGTACCCGGTCAAAATTGTTGTAAAACACAGTTCTCGCCTTCCTTAGTAGTCAACCGTGTGGGGCTTTTGCAGCCGCACAACCAGGACAACGATGATTTCCATGACAAAGATCGAGACCGCACAGATCACAAAGAGGACGTGATAGGAGGCCGCACCAATGACCAGCCCCCCAAAGAGCGGTCCAAAGGCCTTCCCCAGCGAGGAAAAGGCGTTGAGGATTCCCTGGTACTTCCCCTTCACCTCGACCGGCGAGAGGCTGTTGACGATCGCTGGCATCGTCGGAAAGGCCGTCGCTTCCCCAATCGTTAAAATGATCATTGCGATCACGAACCAGAGATAGTTGGTCGCAAAGAGCAGGAGGACAAAGGAAAGGCCGACGGTAAAGATCCCGACGTAGACCTGGGCGTAGGGGTTGTTGTAGAAGCGATTCAGCCAGGTCAGGAACAGCTGAATGAGGACGATCAGCACCCCGTTGAGCGTCCAGAGCAGACTGTACTTGGTCATCGAAATTCCCTGACTAGTCATGAAGACGGAGAGGTTACTGGACCATTGTTCGTACATCGTCCAGACGATGCAAAGGGTGATAAAGAAAATCCAGCTGATCCAGAGGTTGGCCCGCGGGATCTTGGTTACCGCCGGTTCGTCACTCTTGAAGCGGGTCTCGTCTACCGGTTGCGGATGCGGATCCTCGTGGAAGTAAAAGAAGACCACCAGGGTGAAGAGAATGTAGAGCACCGTCGTAATCGAGAAGAGCGGCGAGATGTTCCCGTGGGCATACTGATAGAGCGGGCCGACGATCGTGGTCCCGATCACCATCCCCAGGTTGTTGGCGAAGTAGAGCATGTTAAAGACGTAGCGGCCATCCATCCGCAGCTTGGTCCCGAAGGAGTTGACCATCGTGATGATCCAGCCGTTGAAGAAGCCAATCGCCGTTAGCAGGATGGCGTAGATGGGCCAATCATTGAAGAAGATCATCGTGGCGATCACCACCGTGGCCAGGCTGACTCCGGCCAGCATCAGGTGCCGCGGATTCCGCTTGTCAAACAGCAGACCGCTGATGTAGCTGCCGACCACGTTCGCGCCCGAATAAAATAGCAGAACAATCCCCGACACGGTCAGCGATTCGTGCAGCTGTTGGTGCATATAAATCGTGGTTAGCGGCCAGACGAAGCTGTTGCCGATGCTGCCGAAGAACATTCCCAGCAGCAGCCATTTCAATTCAATTCCCTTTGTTTGACGACCCATTTTAGCGCCTCCTCATATTTTGATTATTATCCTAAGCGAACGAAAAGAGCCCTCCAGTTATCCTGAAACGCCCCTTGATTAGCATTTTTGTATATCTATTGTCCTTCCGGCACGTAGGCCACGGAGGCAAACTTGTTATAGGACTTGGCAAATAACAGTTTGACCGTCCCCCGCGGACCACTCCGGTTCTTTTCGACGATGACTTCGACCTCACTGACGTTGGAATCGTCATCGTTGCCGCCACCGCCTTGATTATTGTCGTCATCGTCACCCTCGTCGTGCTCGTAGTAATCGTCACGGTAGAGGAAGCTGACGATGTCGGCATCCTGCTCGATTGACCCGGATTCACGGATGTCGGACAGCACCGGCCGCTTGTCCTGACGCTGCTCGACCCCCCGGGAAAGCTGGGAAAGGGCGATGACCGGCACTTCCAGCTCCTTGGCCAGCTTCTTGAGCTGACGAGAAATCTCTGAAACTTCCTGCTGACGGTTGTCGGGATTGCTCCCTTCAATCAACTGAAGGTAGTCGATCACAATCAGCCCCAGGTTCTTGTTTTCCTTCTTCAACCGCCGGCAACGGGCCCGAATCTCAGCCACCTTGATCCCCGCCGTGTCGTCGATGTAGATCTGGGCGTTCGACAGGGTTCCGGCCGCAAAGAACAGGCTCTCCCATTCATCGCTGGTCAGGTTCCCAGTCCGCAGGTGGTTAGCATCGATGTTGCCCTCCGCACAGAGCATCCGGTTGACCAGCGACTCGGCCCCCATTTCCAGGCTGAAGATGGCAACGGCGTTATTGGTCTTCGTCGCCACGTTCTGGGCAATGTTTAAGGCAAAGGCGGTCTTCCCCACGGCCGGCCGGGCGGCGATAATGATCAGTTCGTCCGGGTGAAATCCAGTCGTCATCTTATCCAATTGGGGATAACCGGTCTCCAGTCCCGTCACGTCCGAATCGTTGCCGGACAGGGCCTCGATGTGGTTCATCGTTTGGTTCAGGACGGTTTCGATGTCCTGGAAGCCGTTCTGGTCGTTGGACTCCGACACGTGCAGGATCGATTGCTCGGCGGAATCGAGCAGGTCCGTCGTGTCGTTATCGTCCGCGTAACCCTCGTTGATGATCTTGGTAGCCGTGTTGATCAGGTTGCGCCGAACCGCCTTGTCATGGACAATCTTGGCATAGAAGGTCACGTTGGCCGCGGACGGCACAGCGTCGGCCAGCTCAGCCAGGTAGACCATCCCGCCGACGTTTTCGGTCTGCTTGTCCTTGTCCAGGGCACTCTTGATCGTCACCACGTCGATCGGCTGATCATCATCGTTTAATTCCACCATCTTCTTGAAGATGATCTGGTGGGCCCGCTTGTAGAAATCGGCGGGCTGCAAGTATTCCATTGCATCGGCCAACGCATTCTTACTTAAAAAAGCAGCTCCGAGAACTGCCTTTTCAGCTTCAATATCGTGTGGCTCTTCTTGCACTGGTGCATTATCCATGACGATACCTCGCTTTTTGAAATCGAAATTTAATTATAACGGTAAAATTACTTTTCCGCAATGTGGACCCGAATTTCGGCCGTAACCTGCGGGTGAAGCTTGATTGGCACGTTGACGTAGCCCAGGGCCTTGATCGGCGCCGCCAGTTCAATCTTGCGCTTATCGATCTTGACCTTGTACTGCTTTTGCAGGGCCGTGGCGATCTGCTTGGTCGAAATGGAACCAAACATCCGGCCGTCGGTGCCCGCCTTACCGCTTAATTCAACAACAGTCTTATCATCTTCTAAGACCTTCTTCAAGCGTTTTGCCTCGGCCAGTTCCTCGGCGGCGTGCTTTTCTTCGGCCCGTTGCTGACCGGCCAGCTGACTCATCGCTGCCTTGGTGGCCTGCTTGGCCATGCCGCGCTTGATCAGGAAGTTCTGGGCGTAACCATCCGGAACCTCTTTGACCTGACCGCGCTTGCCCCGGCCACGAACATCTTGAGTAAAAATAACTTTCATTTTGTTCACTCCTCTGTATCTTCTTGACTACTATTATCGGCCGTCTTCTGCAGAAGTTCAATTAATTCTTGCTTAGTATCATCAACGGTCGAGTCGCTGATCTGGGTGGCCGCGTTGGCCAGGTGACCCCCGCCGCCCATCTTTTCCATCAGGACCTGGACGTTGACGTCACCGGCGGACCG
The DNA here is from genome assembly GCF_022482365.1 of Limosilactobacillus sp. Lineage (NCBI taxonomy): Bacteria > Bacillati > Bacillota > Bacilli > Lactobacillales > Lactobacillaceae > Limosilactobacillus > Limosilactobacillus sp. Next base: position 1,536,797 of record NZ_JAKVPE010000001.1, on the reverse strand, counting down.
GGCAGAAATTCCGACCTTGCCGTCCGCACGCAGGGTGATGACAAAGGAGGCCTCGACCCCCTCAACCGAGAGCAACATGTCAGCGGCCTGGGCAGTCGTCACGGATCCGTAGACCTGGTCGTTTTCACCGGCACAGATGGCAATCTGTCCGTTGATCTCCGCCCGGGAAATCAGGTGGTTGCGGTCCATGAAGCTGCGTGGGTCCTCCTTCATGAAGGACTGGATCATCATTCCGTCGGCCCCGGCAGAACGCAGGTAGCTGGCAGCGTCGAAGGTCCGGGTACCGGCACTCTTGGTAAAGGACTTGGTGTCGACCTGGATCCCCGTTAGCATCGCCGTCGCCTCGACCTTATTGAGTCCCTCACCCTCGCGTGGCTGGTACTCAAACATCTCGGTGATCAGTTCACAGGTCGAGGAAGCGTATGGTTCAATGTAAACCAGCAACGGATTCTCCGGGAACTCCTCCCCGCGCCGGTGGTGGTCAATGATGACCAACCGATTTTGCAGCTGATCGTAGAGCTCCGGCGAGATGGTTATGCTGCGCTTGGCATGGTCCACCATCACCAGCAGGCTGTTGGCCGTCGCCTTTTCCAGGGCCACGTCCGGCGTGATGATGTGATCCTTGATTGACTGGTAATTGTCAATCTCGTTCATCAACCGCTGAATGTCGGCGTGCGGGTGCTGATCACTGATGACGATCCAGCACTGCTTGCCGTTCATCTCGGCAATCCGGCGAATCCCCAGGCAGGCCCCCAGAGAGTCCATGTCGGGGTTGTTATGCCCCATGACAAAGAGCTGGTCGGCCTGGTCAATCAATTCTTGGAGGGCCTGGCTGATCATCCGGGCCCGCACCCGGGTTCGCTTCTCCATCGGGTTGGTCTTTCCGCCGTAGAAGCGAGCGGGCTGATCCTTAGCCCGGACAACGACCTGGTCACCACCCCGGCCCAGTGCCAGGTCGAGGTTATCCTGGGCGGTATCGGCCAGCTTGATCAGGTCGTCTTCCCCATAGGCGATCCCGACACTCAGCGTCACCGGTGAGTTCTGCTGGGACGTGCTCTGCCGCACGGTGTCCAGGATCTTGAACTTCTTCTTTTCCAGTTCCGCCAGCGAGGCCTGGTGACCGATAATCAGGTAGTTATCGTCATCGATGATCTTCATCAACAGGTGATTGGTTTCGGCCCACTTGCTGATCTCGGAGGTGACGTAGTTGTGCAGGTTGGAAACATCCGAGTCACTCATCCCCTGAATCAGCTCGTCGTAGTTATCCAGGTAAATATTTCCCAGGAAAACCCGCTCCTGCCGATAGCGCTGCTCGACCTCCTCATACTTGGTGATGTCGAGCAGGTAGGCCACCCGGTACTGGGGCTGAAAGAGAAATTCAAACTGCCGTGAACGCCAGGAAACCACCTGGGCCCCCTGGTGAGCGCGCCCCTGATCAATCAGGTCAGCCAATTGTTTATCAACCGTGCCGACCTTTTCCCCCACCACGTGCTCCAGCTTAAAGTAGCGGGCCATGTAAGGGTTGATCCATTCAATCTCGTTGCGGGCGTTCAGCATAATCATCCCCACCGGCATTTCGAGCAGGGCCTCCTGTTGGCCGTGCTGAATCTGGTAGGTTAAATTCTGTAAGTATTCGTGAGTATCGTCGACTAGCTGCCGTAAGCGGCGCAGACTAACCGTCATCCCTACCACCGCCAGGACAAGGACAAGCAGGCCCGCCAGCCAGTTAAAGGTGAAGGCCAGGACCAGGCTGATGAGCGTGACGACCAGTAGGTAAACGACATTCCAGCGGACCGCCGGGTGTTTCAGATAAAACAGCCAGTTTTCACTACTGAAAAATTTACGCATAAGAATCCTCCCAAATAGACACCGTTCGTGCCCATTTTCAATTGGATAGTTATATCATATCACAAGCAATAGTGAATGCAGCGACAAAAAGGCGCGGCCGGAACGCAAATTCCAGCCGCGCTATTCTTATTTTTCATCGCCAATCAGGTGCTGGGCAACGGTCAGGTCCGTCACCAAGGTGGTGGCGTAGTGCCCGTTCAGCGCCGCCTTAATCGGTTTTAGTTTTGCCATCCCCCCGGCGATCAAAACTGCCTGACGGGCCTGCTTTAGTTGCGTCAGCGGGACGGCCATCGTCCGCGCCGTCAGCTCGGGATCAACGATTTGTCCCTGGGCGTCGACGAATTGCGAAACGATGTCGCCGACCGCGGTCGCACGCAGCTTGCGTTCCTCTTCCGGCGAAAAGTAGCCGAGCTCAAAGAGGGTGGCGTCCGGACTAGTGGTCCCAACCGTGAAGAGGGCCACCGTCGTTTGTTTGGCCGTCGTCAAGACGTCGTTGATGAAGCGATCGCGAACAACCATTTCTTTGATTGTCTGGCTGTCAAAGATCACCGGCAATGGCAGGATCTGGGCCTGGGTGTGGTAGCAGGCGTTGAAGTGGCGGGTCACCTCGACAACAAAATTATTATGGGTCGAATTGGCCACCGTCCCCTTGAGATAGACGACCCGAACGTTCTTCCGCTCGCTGGGGGCCAGGTGCCGAGCCACGGCCGCCAGGGTCTGCCCCCAGCTAATGCCAATCGTGTCGTTGTCCCTGACTACGGTCGGCAGATAGTCGGCAGCCGCCTGCCCGATCGCCTCCAGGATGGCACTGCTGTCGTCCCCGTTCGGTTCGGCGATCACAACCGCGTCCAGCTGATACTTTTCCTTAATTTGCTCCGCCAGGGCGTCAATGTCCTCCAGTGGATCATTGATCTTGATGTTGACGATCTTGTTGTCGCGGGCAAACTGGAGGGCCCGGGAAATCGTCGGCCGGGAGAGGTCCAATTGTTTGGCAATCTGGGCCTGGGTTGCGCCCTGCAGGTAGTAGAGCTTGCTAATGGCAACCGCCTGCTTAATCTGTCGTTTCGTGTCCATCCGCACTCTTCCTTTCAATGCCAAATAATTGCTAGATAACGTGAAAAACAACCGCGGGGCTAGTGTCTAACTACGGCCGAGAGCCGACGCCTTCAGCGCCGACTCCCGTCCTAGGTTAGGCCATACGCCCCGCTTAGATGGTTATTTTTCACTCACTTTTTATTCTTTACCAATTACCTGCATACTGTGACTAACTCCCAGACGGGTTGCCCCGGCCTTGACCATCGCCTCGGCTTCTTCTGGGGTGTGAATGCCACCAGAAGCCTTCACCTGGGTGTTGGTGCCAGCAACCGCTGCAGACATCAATTCAACGTCGTGCACCGCTGCTCCCCGGGTGGAGAAGCCGGTCGAGGTCTTCACGAAGTCAGCCCCGGCGTCCGCCACAATCTTGGAAGCCTTGGTGATTTCGTCGTCCGTCAGCAGGGCCGTCTCGATGATGACCTTGACGATCTTGCCGTTGTCGTGACCCACCTTGACGATGGCCTTGATGTCGTCTTCAACCTTATCAAAGTGGCCGCCCTTCATCTCGCCGATGTTCATGACCATGTCGACCTCGTCCACGCCGTCCTTGATCGCCTGTTCGGTTTCAAAAACCTTGGCCGCCGTCGTCGTGGCCCCGAGTGGGAAGCCAATCACCGTTGCCGTTACCACATCAGTGCCTTCCAAAGCCTGGTGCGTCTTAGCGACCCAGTACGGGTTGATCATAACGGTGTGGAAATGGTTGTCGATGGCCTGCTTGATGACCGTGTCAACCTGTTCCTCCGTTGCCTCTGGGCTGAGCAGTGTGTGGTCGATATACTTATTTAATTCCATTCGGGATCACTCCTTTTCTTTTTGACATCCTTATCATAACATATTTTTACAAATGTTCAATAGTATATGAAATATTGTAAAATTGATTTAAGATGATCCGTTCGGCTAGCCCAAGCTAAGCTGACGACAAAAAAGAGTCGATCAGAAAACCGCTTGGCTTTCTGATCGACTCTTTGATTGATCAATTAGTCTTCAGCAACGAATGGCAGGAGACCCATGATCCGGGCACGCTTGATAGCGACCGTTAACTTCCGTTGGTTCTTGGCACTAGTACCAGTGACCCGACGTGGTAAAATCTTACCCCGTTCGGAGATGAACCGACGTAATAAATCAGTGTCTTTGTAATCGATGTATTCGATGTGGTTAGCGGCGATGAAGTCGACCTTGCGACGACGACGACCGCCCCGACGTTGTTGTGCCATGAAATTACCCTCCTATCTGGTAAAAAATTTTAGAATGGTAAATCGTCATCAGAGATTGCGGTATCCCCATTGTCATTGCTTGAGCTGGAGAATGGGTTGGCCGAATTCTCTTGACCAGCGCCGCCAAAACCGTTGTTGGCGTTGGTTGACGAATTAGGTTGAGGAGCGTTGTTGGCTTGCGGCTGTGGTTGGTTGTTGCCAAATGGCTGCTGACCCTGGCCGCCAAATGGAGCTTGATTGTTGAATGGCTGCTGACCACCGTTATTGAACGGTTGTTGGCCGCCACCAGCATTCATGCCGCCATTTTGCGAACGAGGTTCAAGCAGGGCAAAGTTATCAACCACGACTTCGGTAACGTAAACCCGTTGGCCCTGCTGGTTTTCGTAGTTCCGCGTTTGGATGCGGCCATCGATCCCCACCAATGAGCCCTTGTGGGTGAAGTTGCTGAAGTTCTCGGCTGATTTACGCCAAATGACACAGTTGATGAAGTCGGCGTCCCGATCACCATTTTGGTTCCGGAACTGCCGATCAACGGCGAGCGTAAACGAAACTACCGCGGTCCCGCTGGTAGTGTAGCGCAACTCAGGATCTCGCGTTAAGCGTCCAGTCAAAACTGCACGATTAATCATTCGATCGTACTCCTCTCTATTTACATTGACGATCTAATTAAGCATCAAGCTTAACGATCATGTGACGTAGGATATCGTCGTTGAACTTAGCCAAACGATCAAATTCGTTTAAGGCTGCGTCAGAATCAGTCGTCAAAGTAACTACGTGGTAAGTACCTTCAGTGTACTTGCTGATTGGGTAAGCAAACCGACGAGTTGACCAATCCTTTGATTCAGCAACGTTTGCACCATTGTCCGTCAAAACCTTGTCAAAACGGTCTACTAATTCGCTCTTAGCAGATTCTTCGATGTCAGGACGAATGATGTAAGTAATTTCATATTTACGTGTTTCCATGAATGTTACACCTCCTTATGGACTCTGGCTCTTCTAAAACTTAGAAGAACAAGGAGAGTAGACGTCTGTACGTATACTCACAAATATAAAATATAGCATATACTAGGGTTTAAAACAAGAAACAAATAACAGAAATCCTGAGAATTGCGCTCTATATATATAATACGTAAATTCTCAGGATTTTCGTTTTTTTACTTAAATTTTTTTAGTTTTCACTCGGCGTTGACTCTTCCGAAGTCGCAGTGCTCTGCGTCTCCGCAGCTTCGTCTTCGCTGTCGTCGTCCTTGTCAACCTTGGCCATCGTCGCAACCTTGGTGCCCTTATCCATCTTGATCAGGTGGACACCCACGGCGGAACGACCGGTCGTCGATACCGTCTCGATACCGAAGCGGATGATGACCCCGTGGTCGGTAACCAGCATGATATCCTCGTCGCCCTGGACGGTGGTCAGGCCAACCAGCGGCCCGTTCTTGGCGGTAACGTTGACGGTCTTGACACCGAGGCCGCCCCGGCCCTTGATTGGATACTCGTTGGCCGGCGTCTGCTTCCCAAAGCCGTTTTCACTGATGACCAGGACACTGTCGTCCGGGTTCAGTGGGGCAGCGCCAATCACAAAGTCATCGTCGCGCAGGCGGATTCCCCGCACACCCGCGGCGGAACGACCCATGGACCGCACCAGGTCGGACTTAAAGCTCAGGGCATAGCCGTTGTGGGTCCCGATGATCATCGGCTGACCGGCAGCGATGACGTTGACGTTGATCAGCTCGTCGCCATCATGGAGGTTGAGCGCCTTCAGACCATTGCTCCGAATATTCTTGAATTCGAGCACCGGCGTCCGCTTGACGGTCCCGTACTTGGTGGTGAAGAAGAGGAACTTGTCGTCATCGTTGGCCGCGTGGGAAACGTTGATGACCGCGCTGATCTTCTCCTTGTTGTCGATCCCCAGCAGATTGATGATCGGAATCCCCTGGGCGGAACGACCGTATTCGGGAACCTCGTAGCCCTTCATTGAGAAGACCTTGCCGGAGTTAGTGAAGAAGAGCAGGAGGTCGTGGGTCGAACTGGCAATCAATTGTTCAATGAAGTCGTCCTTGTGCACGCCCATCCCCTTGACGCCGCGGCCACCACGGTGCTGGGACTTGAATTCGTCCACCGGCAGACGCTTGATGTAGCCGTTGTGGGTCAGGGTGACGATGATGTCTTCTTCCTCGATCAGGTCCTCGTCTTCGATGTTGGTGATGTCGCCGACTTGCAGCTCGGTCCGCCGCTTGTCGCCAAACTTGCGCTGGATCTCCATCAGTTCGTCATAGATGATCTGGTGGATCCGCTCGTCGTGGGCCAGAATGTCCTTATAGTCGGCGATGGCGGCCATCAGCTTCTGGTATTCGGCCTCAATCTTTTCCCGTTCCAGACCGGTCAACCGCACCAGCCGCATGTCCAGGATCGCCTGGGATTGGCGGTCGGACAGGCCGTAGTTTTGCATCAATTCACCCTTGGCAATCTCACTGGTCTGGGAGTTGCGAATGATCTTGATGATCTCGTCGATGTGGTCGAGGGCGATCCGCAGCCCGGCAACGATGTGGGCCCGGTTTTGCGCCTTCTTCAGGTCAAACTGGGTCCGCCGCCGGACGACGTTTTCCTGGTGCTCCAGGTAGTACTGGAGGATCTGCTTAAGGCTCAGGATCTTCGGGGCCCCGTTGACGATCGCCAACATGTTGAAGTTGAAGGTCGTCTGCATCAAAGTCATCTTGTAGAGGTTGTTTAAGATGACCTCCGCGCTGGCGTCCCGGCGCACGTCGATCACGATCCGCATCCCGTCCCGGTCGGTTTCATCGTTGATATCGGTGATCCCGTCGATTTCCTTGTTCCGGGCCAGGTCCGCGATCCGCTCGATCAGCTTGGCCTTATTGACCATGTACGGGATCTCGTGGACGATGATCTGCTGCTTGCCGTTCTTCTTTTCTTCAATGTCGACCTTGGCCCGGACGATGATCGTTCCGCGGCCGGTCTCGTAGGCCTTGCGAATGCCGGACTTGCCCATTACGACCCCACCAGTTGGGAAGTCGGGACCGGGCAGCACCTTCATCAGGTCCTCGGTCGTGGCGTCGGGGTTGTCCATCAGCATGTGAATGGCACTGATGACCTCACCCAGGTTGTGGGTTGGAATATTGGTGGCCATCCCGACGGCAATCCCGGAAGCCCCGTTGACCAGCAGGTTCGGGAAGCGTGCCGGCAGGACGTCCGGCTCCTTTTCAGTGCCATCGTAGTTCGGGTGGAAATCAACGGTGTCCTTGTTGATGTCGCGCAGCATTTCCACCGCGATCTTGCTCATCTTTGCCTCGGTGTACCGCATGGCGGCGGGACTATCCCCGTCGACCGACCCGAAGTTACCGTGACCGTCAACCAGCATGTACCGATATGAGAAGTCCTGCGCCATCCGGACCAGCCCTTCATAAATCGAGGAATCACCGTGAGGGTGGAACTTCCCCATGACGTCCCCAACGATCCGGGCCGACTTCTTGTACGGCTTATCCGGGGTAACCCCCAGTTCGTTCATTCCATACAGGATCCGCCGCTGAACCGGCTTTAAGCCATCGCGCACGTCCGGCAGGGCCCGCGAGACGATGACACTCATGGCATAATCTAGAAATGAGTTCTTCATCTGGCTCGTCAGCTTGACGTCCGTGATTCGGTTTGACATATTTTCTTCAGCCAATGCCGCTCCTCCTTTTGATCAAATTCAAGTTTGTGCTTAATTACAGGTCCAGGTTCTCAACGAACTTGGCATTCTTTTCAATAAATTCACGCCGCGGGCCAACCTTGGTTCCCATCAGCATTGGGAAAATCTGGTCGGCTTGGGCGGCATCGTCGAGCTGGACGCGCAGCAGGTGCCGATTTTCTGGATCCATCGTGGTCTCCCAGAGCTGCTCGGCATCCATTTCACCCAGCCCCTTGTACCGCTGGATAACCGGCTTCGGGCTCGGCTGCAGGGAGTTGACGACCCGCTCCAGCTCTTCGTCGGATTCGATGTACTTGACGAATTTGCCCTGGCGAACCTGGTAGAGCGGCGGCTGGGCAATGTAGACGTAGCCGTGGGTGATCATTGGCTTCATGAACCGGTAGAAGAGCGTTAGCAGCAGGGTCCGAATGTGGGCCCCGTCGACATCGGCATCGGTCATGATGATCAGCTTGTGATAGTTGGCCTTGGTGATGTCGAAATCATCACCGAAGCCGGTTCCCAGTGCCGTGAAGAGGGACCGAATTTCGTCGTTGGCCAGGATCCGGTCGAGCGAAGCCTTTTCAACGTTCAAGATCTTCCCCCGAATCGGCAGAATTGCCTGGGTCAGCCGGGAACGACCCTGCTTGGCAGAACCACCGGCCGAGTCACCCTCGACGATGAACAGTTCGGAAATGTTCGGGTCCTTGCTGGTGTTGTCGGCCAGCTTACCGGGCAGGTTAGAAATCTCCAGTCCACTCTTCTTCCGGGTGACTTCCCGGGCCCGCTTAGCAGCGACCCGGGCCTTGGAGGCTAACTGGCCCTTTTCGACAATCTGCCGGGCCTCGTCCGGATGCTCCATTAAGAAGCGGTTGAAGGTGGCTGCGAAGACGTGGTCGGTCGCGGTCCGGGCGTCGGAGTTCCCCAGCTTGGTCTTGGTCTGACCTTCGAACTGCGGGTCGGGGTGCTTGATGGAAACCACCGCGACCATCCCTTCCCGGACGTCATCCCCGGACAGGGTCTCGTTGTTCTTCAGGATCCCGCTCTTGTGACCGTAGTCGTTGATCACCCGGGTCAGGGCCATCTTGAACCCGGTCTCGTGGGTTCCCCCTTCATAAGTGTGGATGTTGTTGGTAAAGGTCAGCAGGTCGCTGCGGTAGCCATTGACGTACTGAAGCGACACTTCGACCGTGATGCCGTTCTCCTGGCCCTCAACATAGATCGGCGGGTCAAAGAGGACTTCCCGGCCCTCGTTCAGGTATTCAACGTAGTGGCGAATCCCACCCTCATATAGGAATTCCTGGCGTTCCGGCTTTTCGTCCCGCTTGTCTTCGATCGTGATCTTGAGCCCCTTGTTTAAGAAGGCCAGTTCACGCAGCCGGTCGGTCAGGGTCTTGATGTTGTAGGTCGTGGTTTCACGGAAGATTTCCGGATCCGGCTTGAAGTGGACGGTGGTTCCGTGCACTTCTTCCGGCAGGCCGGTGGCAATGACCTTCATTGGCGTCTTAACGTGGCCGTGATCAAAGTCCATGTAGTAGCGCTTGCCTTGCCGGGCAACCTTGACATCCAAGCTTTCGGACAGGGCGTTCACAACTGAGGCCCCGACCCCGTGCAGACCACCGGAAACCTTGTAGCCGCCACCGCCGAACTTCCCACCGGCGTGCAGAACGGTGTAGACCGTCTCCAGGGCCGGCTTACCGGTGTCCTTTTGGATGTCGACTGGGATCCCCCGCCCGTTGTCGCGGACGGTAATGCTGTTGTCGGGCTCAACCTCGACGTTGATTTCCGTACAGAAACCGGCCAGGGCCTCGTCGATCCCGTTATCAACGATTTCCCAAACAAGGTGGTGTAACCCCTGGGCAGACGTCGATCCGATGTACATCCCTGGACGCTTCCGGACCGCGTCGAGCCCCTTTAAGACTTGAATCTGACTGGCATCGTATTCACTGGCCAGCTCAGCTTTGGTTTCTTTTTGCTCGTCGCTCACTATGCTTCCTCCTTGTTCAAAGTGCCATTCTTAATTTCAAAAATTGTTGGTTGTTTAATCAGTTGCCTTGCCACATCACTCAGGCTGGTCGTCGTCAAAAAAGTCTGGACCTTATCCTGAATCGCCGTCAGCAGGTGGGTCTGCCGAACCGTATCCAGCTCGGACAGGACGTCATCCAAGAGCAGCAGCGGGTATTCGCCGGTCTGCTCCTTCATCAGGTCGATCTCCGCCAATTTGACGGCCAGGGCGGTTGTTCGCTGCTGGCCCTGGGAGCCAAATGCCTGGACGTTCTTACCATTAACGATGAAGTGGATGTCGTCGCGCTGGGGGCCATACATGGTCGTCCCCTGCTCGATCTCCTTGTCCTGGTGTTCCTGGTAGATCTTGAGCAGCTCCTGGTAGGCCGCCTCGACCGTCGTTTCTTCATCGACCTTCAGCTGGGTAGCGTAGGCCAGGTGCAGCTTCTCCTGGTTGAGCGAAATCTGGTAGTGCAACTCGGCCGCCCACTTCTCCAGGTGCTGGAGAAAGTGGTAGCGGGCCACGATGACCTCCGCCCCGTAGGCTGCTAATTGGTCAGACAAAACGGCCAACAGCACCCGGTCATGCTGCTGGCCATACTTTAGCTGTTTTAAGTACTTGTTTCGTTGTCGCAAGAGGGTCCGGAACTGGCTGGCATTATAGAGGTACTTGCTGCTCATCTGGCTGAACTCCATATCCATGAAGCGCCGCCGAACCGCCGGAGCCCCCTTGACCAAGGACAGGTCCTCCGGGGCAAACAGGATCGTGTTCAGCTGCCCGATGTACTGGCCGAGTCGGGCCTGCTCCAGATGGTTGACCTTGGCCTTTTTACCATTCTTGGTAAACTGCAGCTCCAGCGGCACCCGGCCACTGGCCTTCTGCACGATTCCGCTGATGGTGGCGGACTGGGACTGCCAGTTAATCAGCTCCCGATCATTGCTGGTCCGGTGGCTCCGCGTCAACGACAGGGCGTAGATTGCCTCCAGCATATTGGTCTTGCCCTGGGCATTGTGGCCGATCAGGACGTTGACCCCGGGGGCAAAGTGCACCGTCAGATCCTGGTAATTTCTGAAGTGGCGCAACCGTAGCTCCGTCAAAATCATCCTGGCTGCCTACTTACTCAAAATCTTCAAAAGGGGGTAGTCAGGAACCTGAACCTGGTCGTCGGGGTAGAGCTTGCGGCCCCGCCGCGTGTCGGCTTCACCATTGACCAGAACCTGATTCTCCTTTAGGTACCACTTCGCCGCACCACCGGTTGGGATGATGCCCTCTTCCTTCAGTAATTGGCCGAGGGTGATGTACGGCGTCGAAATCACGAATTCCTTGTTTTTCACACTATTTCACCTACTTTACTGTGTCTATTATACCACAACTAAATAGGTAAAACGCGTTATAAGGCGATCTCAGCCCTTCAAAACTAAAGGAGGCATTTTTATCAAAAATGGGGTTGAACTAATCTGCGTCGCCTAGAGGCCACTTTCCGTCATTTTGACCCTTTAAAATTACAAAGTGGGAACCACCAAACGGCCAGGGGTTCCTCAGCAAAATAAAAAAGGGCACCAAATCAGCCAAGGTGGCGATTCTAGTGCCCAGTTAGGTGTATTTCAGTTGTTAGAAGGTCCGCACCGGAGTGATCAGGTGGACAAAGTTTTCCTGATCTTCGGTTGGTACCAGGGTAAATGGCCGCAGTGGCGAAGTGAAGGAAATCTTGATTGCCGACTGGCCAAACGACCGCAGCGCATCCTTCATGTAGTTCGGGTTGAAGGAAATCTCCAGATCGGCTCCGTCGAGCGCGTTCGTTGCAACCTCTTCTTCCACCGTCCCGATGTCCGGGGAGTCGCTGCTGATCCGGACAAGGTTTTCGCTTGGCTTCAGCGTCAGTTTAACCACGTCGTTACGACTTTCGTGCGACAGCAGGGAGGCCCGCTCGATTGATGCCAGGAAGCTGCCGGCGTCGACTTCCATCGTCGTGTCGGCCATCTCCGGAATCAGCTGGCTGGTTTCCGGATAATTGCCCTCCAGCAGACGGGAATAGAAGTGGGTGTTGCCGAAGATGAAGAGGATCTGGTTTTCGGTTACCTGAACCTTAACGTCCTCATCCACGTCACTGATCATCCCAGAGAGTTCATTCATGCTCTTTCCCGGAATGATGACGTCGAAGTCAATCCCGCTGACGTCTTCCAGCTGCACCTTCCGTTGTGCCAGCCGGTGACTGTCGGTGGCGACCGCCGTCAGGAGACCATCGTGCAGGGTGATGTGAATTCCGGCAAGGATTGGCCGACTCTCCTGCTTGGAAACAGCGATGACGGTTTGGCGAATGACTTCTTTCAAGACATCATTTGGCAGGGTGATTGTCCGGTCGGTCTCAACTTCTGGCAGGTGCGGGAAGTTTTCGGCGTCCTGACCATTGATTTGGAACTTGGCGGTTCCGGAGGTAATGTCGGCCTGGAAACCATCTGTAACTTCAATAGTTACTTGTTTGTCGGGCAGCTTTTTAACAATTTCACTGAAGAAACGAGCAGGCAACACAATGGCACCTGGTTGTTCGACAGTCAATCCGTAGTCAGGATCGGCGGCGTTAATGACGCTTTCGATTGTGATGTCGGAGTTGCTGCCGGTCAACACAATCTGTTCCTTATCAATCACCATTTTGAGTCCCGTTAAAATTGGAATCGTGGTTTTAGATGAAATTGCCCGCAAAACATTGTTTAGTTGGCTAATAAATGCCGTTCGGTTGATGGTGAATTTCATAACTGTGGCTCCTTTATATAAATATATTTTATAGTTTAAAGATCGTGGTAGTAGTAGAGTCTGTTAATACTGTGGATAAGTCGAAAAAAGCGAAGAAATCAACGGCTTTCGGTTGTTGATAACTTGTGGATAAAGTTGGGAACAATTTCGACAGTTATTCACAGGCTAAGCGTGAAGGTGCTCCTTCAGCTTACCAATGTCCTTTTGCAGATCGGTGTCCTTTTTCAGGGCCGCCTCAATCTTGTCGATGGCGTGGAGGACCGTCGTGTGATCCTTACCGCCGAACTCGTTTCCGATCTTGGGTAATGAATAATCCGTCAGTTCGCGGGACAGGTACATCGCGATCTGGCGCGGAACGACGATTTGCTTGACCCGCTTTTTGCCGAGGATGTCCCCCTGGGTGATGTTGTAATAGCTGGCGACCTGCTTTTGGATTTCGGCCACCGTGATGGTCGTCCGCTGCTGTTGGCGCAAGCCCTTGAGTGCCTGGGAGGCTAGATGGGGCGTGATTGGCTCCCCACTGAGGTTGGCAAAGGCCTGGACCTGGTTTAGGGCGCCCTCCAATTCACGAATGTTGGAGTCGATCTGGCCGGCAATGTAGTTTAGGGTATCGTTGCCAACGTCGATCTGATCCTCTTCGACCTTGCTGCGCAGGATGGCAATCCGCGTCTCCAGGTCTGGTGGGGTGATTTCGACTGGCAGGCCCCAACGGAAGCGGGAAACCAGGCGATCCTGGAGTTCCGGAATTTCATTAGGAATCCGATCGGAGGTCATCACGATCTGTTTCTTGCGATCGTGCAGGGCATTAAATGTATAGAAGAACTCCAGCTGGGTCCCTTCCTTGGTGGCCAGGAACTGGATGTCATCAATTAATAGTAGATCGAGGTTGCGGTACTCTTCCCGGAACTTATCCATTGACTTGTTTTGGATTGAGTTGATGAAGTCGTTGGTGAATTCCTCGCTGGTGATGTATTTTACCTTGGCGTTGGGATTGGTTTGCAGCATGTGATTACCAATTGCTTCCATTAAGTGGGTCTTGCCCAAGCCAACGCCACCGTAGATAAAGAGCGGGTTGTAAAGGCTGCCGGGGCTTTCGGCTACCGCATAGGCCGCTGCATGGGCCATTTTGTTGCCTTCACCGACCACAAAGGTGTCGAAATTGTAATGGGGGTTAAGGGGCGTACCCATTTCAAAGCTAGCATTTGAAGATGGTTGTTCAGTTTCGTGCGGGGTGATTTCGCTCTCTAAAACGTAGCGGGGCTCAATTTCGTAGCCTAGTTCGGCCTGGGCGTATCCCTTGAGCTTAGCGTCGAGGTTTTGACGCCAAAAATCCCGATGAACTGGCGTTGGCATCAGGATCGTAAGCTGGTTTTGGGAGAGAGAAATTGCTTTTGCCGGAGCAATCAAGGTGTCAAAGGTCACCTGGGTGGTGTTTTGACGGAATGAATTTTGGATCGCTTCCCACAGAGAATCGAGCTCAGTCAAAATAATTCCTCCTCGTGTTGATAAATTCTACACGGTATTTTATCATCACATTAAAAAGTTTTCCACAGGGTGGATAAAGCAGAAAATAGTATACACAACTCTGTGTGGTATTTAAACTGTCACTTGTTAATTTTGGTGGCTAAATCGACAGCACAAAGCTAATTAACAGTTCTTGTGGAAAACTAAAGCTAGTAATACCAGGCATTTTCAGGGTTATTAACAGGCAAAACCGCCCTTGTGGATAAGCCTAGTCACAGGGTGTGAATTGTGAATAACTACAAGATATTGTGGTGGATAGTTTTCCACAACCATAGATACTGCACAAGGCTTGTGGAAAGATTTTATCGTTCTGTGGATAAATAAAAAATTAAAATAAAATTTAGTCGTTTATTAATTGCTGAAAGTATGGTACACTTCTAAAGTATGTTTGAAGAGAACGTCTTTTTAGACTGAAAAGCAAACCCATTCAATTGAATAGGAGGTGCAATTGTATGAAGCGCACGTTTCAACCAAAGAAGCGTCACCGTGCACGTGTCCATGGCTTCCGTAAGCGCATGAGCACCAGTAACGGCCGTAAGGTATTAGCACGTCGGCGTCAAAAGGGCAGAAAAGTATTATCTGCATAACCACACGGCCACTTTTATAGTGGCTTTTTTTATTGTGATCGGGCAGGGCAGATCGCGGATGCAATTCAGCAGTCGATGGCCCTGCCCTTTTTCATATCTAAGTAAGGCTAGGATTATACATTATGAGAAAATCATACCGAGTAAAAAAGGAAAGCGAGTTTCAACGGGTCTTTGAAACCCACCAGTCCGTCGCTAACCGCAAGTTCATCATCTACCAGATGGAGAAGCCGGGCCAGAAGCATTTTCGCGTCGGCATCTCGGTCGGCAAAAAGATTGGCAACGCGGTTCACCGCAACTGGGTCAAGCGGCGGATCCGGCAGACCCTGCTGGAAGTGAAGCCGGACCTGAAACCGGACGTCGATTTTTTGGTGATTGCCCGGCCGGCTGCTGACGGCATGGAGATGGCCGAAACCAAGAAGAACCTCGTCCATGTTTTGAAAAAAGCACAGCTATTAAATGAAAAGTGAGGAACACGGTTTGACAAAAAAGAGCAAAAAGATCCTGAGCTTGACGGCGGTCCTGAGCCTGACGGTCCTGCTGGCCGCCTGCTCGAACGCCCCGGTCACGAAGAATAGTACCGGCTTTTGGGATCACTACATTGTATATAACTTCTCCCAATTCATTATCTGGCTTTCCAATCACATTGGTGGCTACGGGATGGGGATCATCGTCTTCACCATCATCATTCGGGTATTGCTGCTGCCACTGATGTTCTACCAAACTAGGTCAATGCTGAAGACCCAGGAGCTGACGCCAAAGCTGAAGGCCCTGCAGCAGAAATACTCATCACGGGACCGCGATTCCATGATGAAGATGCAGGAAGAGACCCGGAAGCTTTACAAGGAAGCCGGGGTTAACCCGATGGCCTCCATGCTGCCGCTGATCATCCAGCTGCCAATCATGTGGGCCCTTTACCAGGCAATCTGGCGGACCCCTGAACTGAAGCAGGGGACCTTCCTCTGGATGCAATTGGGGCACACCGACCCGTACTACGTGATGCCAATTCTGGCGGCCCTGTTCACCTTTATCTCTTCATGGCTGTCGATGGCTTCGATGCCGGAACGAAACGGGATGACGACGGCGATGACCTGGTTCATGCCGATCATGGTCTTCGTGATGGCCCTGGGCTTCTCGTCTGCCATTACCCTCTACTGGGTGATCTCAAACGCCTTCCAGGTTGTTCAAACCCTGCTCCTGCAGAACCCATTCAAGATTCGTCGCGAACGGGAAGAAAAGGAACGGGCAGAAAAGCGCCGGAAGCGGAAGCTGGAAAAGGCCAAGCGTCGTGCCTACCAGAGCAAGCGTAAGTAGTAAAGTTTGTAGAGCCAGACCTCCTCGCGAGTGCCGGGCTTTTTTTTGAATATTGAAAAGATAACGTGGAAAACAACCGTGGGGCTAGTGTTTAGCTACGGACGAAAGCCGACGCCTTCAGCGTCGACTCCCGCCCTAGGCTAGCCATACGCCCCACTCTGATGGTTGTTTCCCACTCACCTTTTCGTGTTAGAATAAGCTAGTGAAATTTACGGACGGAGGACATGAGCAGAATGCCATTGTATAGCGGAAAGACGATTGACGAAGCGGAACGAAAAGCGGCCAGTGAACTGGGGAAGCCACTGGAGCAGCTGGTCGTGAAGGTGATTCAGGAACCACGGCGGGGCTTTTTGGGTATCGGTCGGCGGGATGCCCAAATCAGTGCAGAAATCAAGCAGCCGGCCCCGAAAACTGAGTCAGCCGCGCAGTCCGCGCCAACTCCACAGGCTCAAAACCTAAAACGGCCAGCAGTAAAACAGGCGAAAAAGGCTTCGGCTAAACCTACGGCCAAGGCTCGGCCAAAGGCAAATCGGCCCGCACCGCACGATGGCGAGGAGCAGGATCCGGCAGTGATCAAGGCCCGGCACGCGGCCAACCTGAAAAAGGTTCAATCGGCCGGCAAGCAGCTGACCGGTTACCTGCAGGACGTTTTCCAGGCCCTGGGAGTGGAGACGACGCCGCAGGTCAAGCAGGTGGCGGCCCATGAAATCACGGTTGATATCCAATCACCGGCGTCTGGCCGGGTGATTGGCCACCACGGCCGGCGAATCAACGCCATGGAGCAGCTGGCGGCGGCCTTCATGGACTACCACGGGGCTCCCAAGACGGCCGTAGTTTTGGACACCTCGGATTACCGGCAGCGGCGGCGCGAAGCATTGCATGAACTGGCCGAGCGTTCCGTGACCGAGGTGGTTGCCAGCGGCCAGGCGGTCTTCTTGGACCCGATGCCGGCGCGGGAGCGGAAGCAATTGCACCGGGAGCTGGAGGACAACGCCCACGTGCGGACCTATTCCCACGGCCGGGAGCCCTACCGGAGCGTCGTGATTGCCCCGCGGAACTAGCGCTGTTTTTTGGTTGACATTCGGCGGGGATGATCTTAGAATGTTGACGGTTATAAAATTAAATTTGTTAAAGTAGTGAAAGTGCTTTGACCATGGTGACGGCAGTGATGCCCTCAGACGTGGACTGGGCGCTTTTTTTATTAGGAAGGAGCGAATATCGTGGCAAACAGCGAGGCGGATACAATCGCCGCAATCTCAACCCCCGTCGGTGAAGGGGGAATTTCCATTGTGCGGATCAGTGGTGACGACGCGGTCAAAGTTGCCGAAAGGATCTACCGGGGCAAGAACCTGGACAAAGTTGCTAGTCACACGATCAACTACGGCCACATTATCGACCCGGAGACAAAGGAAGAAGTCGACGAAGTGATGGTGTCGGTAATGCGCGCCCCCCACACCTATACCAAGGAAGACGTGATTGAAATCAACTGTCACGGGGGACTGCTGGCCACCAACCGGATCCTCCAGCTGGTCTTAAGCTACGGGGCCCGGATAGCCGAACCGGGGGAATTCACCAAGCGGGCCTTTCTGAATGGCCGGATCGATCTTTCCCAGTCCGAGGCGGTCATGGACCTGATTCGGGCGAAGACGGATAAGTCGATGAAGGTGGCCCTCAACCAACTGGACGGGGACCTTTCCCGCTTGATTCGTCACCTGCGCAAGGATATTTTGGACGTTCTGGCCCAGGTCGAGGTCAACATCGACTATCCCGAGTACGATGACGTCGAAGAGATGACCACCAAGATGCTCAAGGAAAAGGCGGTCGAAATTCAAGGGCGGATCCAGGCGCTCCTGAAGACGGCCAAGCAGGGAAAAGTCCTGCGGGAAGGCTTAGCAACGGCGATCATCGGCCGGCCCAACGTCGGTAAGTCCAGTCTGCTGAACTCCCTGCTGCACGAGGACAAGGCGATCGTCACCAACGTGGCCGGGACGACCCGGGACGTGATTGAGGAATACGTCAACGTCAACGGTGTACCGCTGAAGCTGATTGACACCGCCGGGATTCGTGACACGGCAGACACGGTGGAAAAGATTGGGGTGGAACGGAGTCGCAAGGCCCTCGATGCCGCCGACCTGGTCCTGCTGCTGATCGACAACTCGGAGCCCCTGACCGAAGAAGACAGGAAGCTCCTGGCCGCTACCAAGGATAAGCAGCGGATCGTGATCTTGAACAAGACCGACCTGCCAAGCAAGCTCGACCTAACCGAATTAAAGCAGCTGGTCGGCGACGACGCGCTGATTGAAACCTCGATCGTCAAGCACTCGGGGATGGACCAGTTAGGCGAACAGATCAGCCACATGTTCTTTGACCAGGGGATCGAAAACAGTCAGAACAGCGTCATGGTCACCAACGCCCGGCACATCGGCCTGCTGCACCAGGCCAATGATGCCCTGAGCGACGTTTTGAAGGGGATTGCTGCCGGGATGCCAGTTGACCTGGTTCAAATCGACATGACCCGTTGCTGGGACCTGCTCGGTGAAATCACCGGTGACAGCTACCAGGACGAGCTGCTCGACCAATTATTTAGTCAATTCTGTTTAGGAAAGTAGGAGAATTATGAAGTCTGCAGAATCATTGAAAACCTCAGATGCGGTCCAGTACGAGGGCGGCGACTACGATGTGATCGTCGTCGGTGCCGGACACGCCGGTAGTGAGGCCGCCCTGGCCGCTGCCCGTATGGGAAATAAGACCCTGTTGGTAACCATCAGCCTTGAAATGGTGGCCTTTATGCCGTGCAACCCGTCCGTTGGGGGCCCGGCCAAGGGGATCGTCGTCCGGGAGATCGACGCCCTTGGTGGTGAAATGGGGCACAACATCGACAAGACCTACATCCAGATGCGGATGCTCAACACCGGGAAGGGGCCCGCGGTCCGGGCATTGCGGGCCCAGGCCGACAAGCACGCCTATCATCGCCAGATGAAGCTGACGATTGAGCGCGAACCAAACCTGACCCTGCGTCAGGCCACGGTTGACTCCCTGATCGTGGAAGATGGCGTCTGCAAGGGGGTCGTCACCAACACCGGTGCCCGTTACCACGCCAAGGCGGTTGTCCTGACCGTCGGCACGGCCGCCCGGGGCAAGATCATCATCGGTGAGCTCCAGTACCAGTCCGGCCCGAACAACTCCAAATCGGCCGTTAAGCTGTCCGAAAACCTGGAGGAGCTCGGCTTTGACCTGGAGCGGTTTAAGACCGGGACGCCGCCACGGGTTAACGGGAACACGATCAACTTTGACGAGACCGACGAGCAGCCCGGCGACGAGGAGCCGCACCACTTCAGTTTCGACACGCCGGACAGTGCCTACATCTCCGTGACGGACCAGCTGGCCTGCTGGTTGACCTACACTAACCCAACGACTCACGGAATCATCCGGGCCAACCTGAACCGGGCCCCGATGTTCTCCGGTGTCATCAAGGGGGTCGGGCCCCGCTACTGCCCATCGATTGAGGACAAGATCGTGCGTTTCGCCGACAAGTCCCGCCACCAGGTCTTCCTGGAACCCGAGGGCCGCGATACCGACGAGTACTATCTCGACGGGGTCTCAACCTCGATGCCGGAAGAGGTCCAAAACAAGATTGTCCACTCCATCAAGGGGCTGGAATCCGCCGAACTGATGCGGCCGGGCTACGCGATCGAATACGACGTCGTGGCACCATACCAGCTGCACCCGACCCTGGAGACCAAGATCGTCAAGAACCTCTACACGGCCGGTCAGACCAACGGTTCCTCCGGTTACGAGGAGGCGGCCGGCCAGGGCCTGATCGCTGGAATCAACGCCGGGCTGCGGGCCCAGGGCAAGCAGCCGTTCGTCCTCAAGCGTTCCGACGCCTACATTGGGGTGATGATCGACGACCTGGTTACCAAGGGCACCAAGGAACCATACCGCCTGTTAACCAGCCGGGCTGAATACCGGCTGATCCTGCGGCATGACAACGCCGACTTCCGCTTGATGGAAAAGGGCCACGCAATTGGCCTGGTCAGTGATGAACGGCTGGCCAAGATGGAAGCCAAGAAGGCCGCCGTGGCCGCCGAAATCAAGCGGCTCCAGTCAATCAAGCTCAAGCCGAGTGACGAAGCGGTCAACGACTTCATCGAGCAACACGGCGATCATCGCCTGAAGGATGGGGTAGCCGCCGCTGACCTGCTGAAGCGGCCCTACTTTGACTACCAGACCCTGCTGAACTTTATTCCAGCGCCGGAACCCGAATTGGACCGGCACGTGATCGAGCAGGTTGAGATCCAGCTCAAGTATGCCGGCTACATCAAGAAGGAAGAGGTCAAGGTCGAGCGGATGAAGCGGATGGAGGCCAAGCGGATTCCGGATGACATCGACTATGATGACATCGATGGCCTGGCAACGGAAGGGCGGCAGAAGCTGGAGAAGATCCGGCCGGAGACGCTGGCCCAGGCGTCCCGGATCTCCGGGGTTAACCCGGCCGACCTGGCAATCCTCAGCGTTTACATTCGCCAGGGAAAGTTCTCTAAGAAGAACGAAAAGAATTAATATTTCCCGGGAAATAGGGTTCGTGGTGCCAAGCTACGGGCCCTGTTTTGATGGAAGTACTAACTATGTTAAAATCAAGCGGATATGATATACTTAGGGTTCAGGTTTACGAACGAAATAACAAATTGAAGAAAGAAGAGGAACGTTTCAATGTGTGGAATTGTTGCATTTGTTGATGATGAAAAACCACAAATCAAAGACAAATTAATCAAGCAAATGAAGGACCGGATCATTCACCGGGGCCCCGACGCCGAGGGTCAGTACGTGGATGAGCACGTAGCCCTGGGATTTCGGCGGCTCAGTTTCGTTGACGTCAAGTCAGGGAACCAGCCAATCTTCAATGAAGATAATTCCAAGATCATTGAGTTCAACGGTGAAATCTACAACTTCGAGGAGCTGCGGGGCGAACTGATCGAAAAGGGCCACACCTTCAAGACCCACGCCGACACCGAGGTCATTCTGCACGGTTACGAAGAATGGGGCAAGGACATCCTGCAAAAGCTGCGGGGGATGTTTGGCTTCGTCATCTGGGACAAGAAGACCAACGAGATGTTCGGTGCCCGGGACCACTTCGGGATTAAGCCGCTCTACTATGCCCAGATGAATGGCACCTTCTTCGTCGGTTCCGAAATCAAGGCCTTCCTGGACCACCCGAACTTTAAGATGGAACTGAACAAGCGGGCCCTGAAGTCCTACATGACCTTCCAGTACAACGTTACCCAGGAAACCTTCTTCAAGGGCGTCTACCGCCTGCCAGAGGCCCACTACTTCACCTACAAGGACGGCAAGTTCGACATGGAGCAGTACTGGGACGAGGACTTTGAACCGAAGGACGAGACCTTTGATCAGGCTGTTGACAACATCGACAACGTGGTTAAGGATTCTGTCAAGGCCCACACCTTTGCCGACAAGGGGATCAAGGTTGGTTCCTTCCTGTCCGCCGGGGTGGATTCCAGTCTGGTCACGGCCCTGATGCGGCCCAACAACACCTTCTCGATTGGTTTCGACAGTGGCTACGACGAGACCAAGCAGGCCCGCGAACTGGCAGCCAAGCTGAAGTTAAAGAACACCGACAAGCTGCTGACCGATGAGGAAGCCTTCAAGACCTTCCCGCTGATCCAGTACTACCTGGACGAACCGGACTCCAACCCGTCCGTTGTGCCACTTTACTTCCTGAACAAGCTGGCTAAGGACAACGGCTACAAGGCCCTTCTGTCTGGTGAAGGGGCCGATGAGCTCTTCGCCGGTTACACGGCCTATGGCTTCAACACCAAGATCAAGTTCCTGCGCTGGGTAACCGACCAGCTGAAGAAGCTGCCGAAGGACAAGCGCTACAAGCTGGGGAAGTGGCTTGAAGGCAAGCAGTTCCACGGTTCCGAACACCTTTACCGGAACCTGGCGCCGGCTCGTGACACCTTCATCGGCCAGGCCTACATCTTCAGCCCAACCGAGGCTAACGAATACCTGAAGCCAGAGTATCAAGATGGTCCATCGATCACCGATCTGCTGAAGCCGCTCTACGACAAGTGCGACGCCAAGCCCGACATGAACGAAGTAGCCAAGAAGCAATACGTTGACCTGCACCGCTTCATGCCTGGTGACATCTGCTTAAAGGCCGACAAGATGAGCATGGCCAACTCCGTGGAAATCCGGGTGCCCCTTCTGGACAAGGAGGTTATGAAGGTGGCCGAAACGACGCCAACCAACTACCTCTTCAACTACAAGGGCACCAAGTGGGCCTTCCGGATGGCGGCCAACCGGCACCTGCCTGAGGAATGGGCAACTCGGCCAAAGCTCGGCTTCCCAACCCCAGTCCGTGAATGGCTGCGGGAAAAGAAGTACTATGAAATCGTCAAGGAAATGTTCGAGCAGGACTTCGTGAAGGAATTCTTCGACCAGGACAAGCTGCTCAAGCTGGCTGACGACAACTTCAACGGCAAGATTGACGGTCGGCGGAAGATCTGGACGGTCTACACCTTCCTGGTTTGGTACAAGCTTTACTTCATCGACAAGTTCAAGCCGGACGAATCCGGAATTGACAAGGCCAAGCAAGCGGTAAATGCTGAATAATAAATGGAAAAAGTTGGTATTAGTGCATATTTACACTCCTCACTATCAAAAGTGAGGGGTGTTTTTTATGTCTCGGATACAATAAAAATCAAAGGTAAAACATATGACTTGATCTTATTCAACTCTTGGATCACTATAATTTACCTTATTGAATCTTCCTCGATAGTAATTGGTGATATGATAAATTTAATTGGTTATTTAATTTTCCTTGGGGGGAATAATTGTGAAACAACATAAGAAAATGTATAGGTCCGGTAAGTTATGGCTTACAGCAACAATCACTTTAGGGATGATAGGATTTTTTGGAGGAGAATCGACTGCTAATGCTGATGAGTTAGTTTCACCGACATATGAGGAAACTAATCAAACTACAGTTATAAAAAATCAGAGCGAAACGCATGATCTAGAACCAGTTGCTAATAATGAGACACAATCTGTCATCAGCACGGATAAAGATAATTCTGAATCTGATTCACAAACTATTACTAATAGTAGTGAAGATGAACAAAAGAATAGTGATTACATATCAGCTGGAGGTGCGACCCTTACTCCAACAGTTTCAGCAAGTTATAGATTAGCTGCATCTCAACCTGGAAATAAGTGGTCTTATTTTTCTTCGGGCTGGTCCTATACCGATTCGAATGGTAATTGGCTTTATAATAAATGGCAAAAAATAGGTGATAGTTGGTATTACTTTAATAATTATGGATATGCACAAACTGGCTGGTATAAGTCAAATGCCGGTAATTGGTATTACTTTGATAATAATGGCACCTGGGCAGATACAAACTGGCAACAGATCAATAATCACTGGTACTATTTTGATCCGACTAACGCTTGGGCAGTAACTGGTTGGCAGTACCTTGGCAATCGCTGGTACTACTTTGATCCAATTAACACCTGGGCAGATACAAACTGGCAAAAATTAAATAATCGTTGGTACTATTTTGATCCGGTAAATACTTGGGCAAGAACAGGTTGGCAACAGATCAATAATCATTGGTACTACTTTGACCTTAATAATTCATGGGCTTTGACTGGACTACAAAGGATTAATCAACATAACTATTACTTTGATCCGATAAATGCTTGGGCAGTAACCGGATGGCGACAACTTAACGGCCATTGGTATTATTTTGATCTGAATAATACCTGGGCGGATACAGGGTGGCAGAAATTAAATAATTCTTGGTATTATTTTGATTTGACGAATGGTCAAGCATTAACCGGATGGCAAACAATAGGTCAACACTTATATTATTTTGATTCAGTAAATGCTTGGGCTAATACTGGCTGGCAATTATTGAATGGTAATTGGTACTACTTTGATCCTAATAATGCCTGGGCAATGACTGGTTGGCAATATTTAGATAATTCTTGGTATTATTTTGATCCAAATAATTCTGAGATGTATACGGGAACTCATGTTATTGATGGTAAAGAGTATACATTTAGTGCTAACGGGCAGATGCTAAACCAGGATTCAACTTCCTCTACAACCACTGGTCAACCAGGGAATTCAACTGATTCTACGGGGAACCAAACGTCAAGTTCTGATCAGGGTTCGACTTCCAGTTCATCAACTGAACCAGTAGATCCGGAAGCAAACTGGCAAACAGATTTGAATGATTTTAACCCAATTAAAATTGCTGACCCTGCCTTATTTTCACAAGCATTTAAGGATTATATGAACCTTAAGGAAGGCTTATCGAGTGAAGAAAAAACTGCTTTATGGAAAATGGCACAATCGAACACTTATCTTAATAACAAGGCTGCTGCTGCTATAAAAGTTGATATCAATCACGTAACTCCAGAGCAAACTAAAGAGCTTAGTTTATATGCAGCTAAGGTTTTGAATAGTATTCGTGATCAGTTAGGAATTCCTAGGGTAATCGTTACTAAAGGGGCATTAAAGTTCGCTCAAGATGTGGTTACGAATTATCAAAAGGATAACTGGTCGAAAGCTGATCATGATGAATCGGGAATTTCTAGAGCCGCTGGTAAAAATGGATTACAGACTGGTGGAAATTACTATGAAGATGCAGGATTTTTCTCTGCAAACCCAGATTACGTAACTATGGACGAATTACGTTGCATGATCTATAAGTCATTGAATGAAATGCTATTCGGTTCAGTTCAGGGAGAAGTTTTTGAAATGCTTCATACCCAAGGAATTTTAGGAACAGATTTTATGACTGGTGATATAGCCACTGGACAATCGCAGTATTTTGCAGTTAATGTCAGTCAGTTAGCTAATAATGGGTACTTTATGGTTCATCTTTTAAATATCTCATATCAATCTCCATATAATGAAGTTGTTAGTCCAGAATTGTTTGATACTACAGAAGTTGATTAACAAATAGATAAAAATTAGTTGTCTTAAATTAATTAAGTATTATGGAGCTCTGTGTTAACTGGAGTGACTTATGTCGTAGACCTTGGTGTATATCCGAAAAAACGTGTCATCAAAGGATGGCGCGTTTTCTGTTTGATTAAGTTGAAAGCGCTACCATAATATGGTATATTATAGGTGTAGAAAAGGTAATGACCAACGCAAATGAGGTGATTACAAATGGTAAAGATGATTCGAGCAGTAAGGTAAAGTTTCCGTTGTTGATTTAGATAGAACGGAGTGATACCAATGGGCAGTTTTGTTTAGTTGTCTTGTCACTTGCGATTTCTGACTTGTGAGATGAGTACCATGACGAAGATGATTCGGGCAGTAATTTAAAGTTGTTGTTGGTGGAACACGAAAGGTATGTGATACCAATGGGCTTTGAATTTGATGGTCACTAGCATTGAGTTAGGAAGTTAATACCTCGATCGAACATAATTAGTAATGAGAACACCAAAATTAAAACATTGTTCAAGCTAGCTTCAAATCGGAGCTAGCTTTTCTTTTGCTCTCAATGAACACGAACAATAATATCTTGTGAAGTCTGTTTCATGCTTAATAAGCGAATGAACGCCTGATTTATTGGGCAAAATCCCTTGGCGAAACCCCCGTCGTACAGTATGATTAAGTTGCAGTATCGATGATTTTAATAGATGGGGTGATTACGATCGGCAAAATACGATTGAACAACATGGTCTTCCATACCTACAACGGGGTCTTTAGCGCCGAACGCCAGCTGGGCCAAAAACTGGAGATTGACTGCGAGATGACCTACCCGATTGAACGGGCGGTCGTCCACGATCAACTGGACGAGACGGTTAGCTACGCCGATGTGTACGAGGCCATTCGCCAGTTCGTCCAGGACCATCATTACCAGCTGATCGAAAGTCTGGCCAACCACCTGGGTCAGCTGTTGCTGGAAAAGTTTCCCCGTTTGCAGGCGGTTCGGCTGAGAATTCGCAAGTATAACCTGCCGATTGACGGGGTGTTGGACAACGCAGAAATCGAGGTTCAATTCACAAATGACCACACCAATTGAGAGCGTCCTGAGCATCGGGACCAACATCGGTGATCGCCTGACCAACCTGCAAAGAGCGGTCCAGATGCTCAATGAAAATGACCAGATCGAGCTGACCAGTCTCTCCTCGGTCTACGAGACGGAACCGGTCGGGGGAGTCGAGCAGCAATCCTTTTACAATATCACGGCGGTAATTCAAACCACGTTGAGTGCCCAGGAGCTGCTGGACTACCTGCACGAGATCGAACAGGCCCTCCACCGGAAACGCATCGTTCACTGGGGACCCCGGACGATCGACCTGGACATCATTTACTACGACCGGCAGCACATCCAGACCGCGACGCTGACGGTTCCCCACCCGGAGATGGCCAACCGCCGTTTTGTCCTGGCGCCAACTCTGGAGGCCCTGGCAAGTGACGATGAGCATTACGATGAGGTTGCCCACCTGCTTCAGGTGACGCCGGATCGGAATTGGATTAAGAAGAAGTTTTCAAATGAGGTGTTAATGTGGACCAAGTAAAAGTTGAGCAGGCAGTGCGTGATTTGCTCGTTGCCCTGGGTGAAGACACGACGCGAGAGGGATTGGTGGAGACTCCCCAGCGGGTCGCCAAGATGTACGCGGAGATTTTCTCCTCGCTCGATCACCGGCCCGAGGACTTCACCAACTACAAGGTTTTCCACGTCGATGACCTGCCGGAGATGGTGCTGATTCAGCACATCCCCTTCTATTCGATGTGTGAGCACCACCTGCTGCCCTTCTTTGGGTACGCCAACGTGGCCTACGTGCCGAAGGATGGTCGGGTGATCGGCCTCAGCAAGATTCCTCGGCTGGTTGACTTTGTGACCAAGAAGCCGGGGATGCAGGAACGGGTGACGACCGACCTGGTCCACGAATTGCAGCGGATCTTAGAGCCGGATGGGATTGCCGTCTCCGTGGCGGCCCGGCACATGTGCATGGAGATGCGGGGGATCCGGAAGACGGGGCAGTTTACCTACACCGATAAGTTTACCGGGACCTTCAAGACCGACTTAGCCCTCCGGCAGGAATTCTTGCAGCAAACGAGGGATCACCAGTGCTAACCTACGAAGAACTAAGGGGACAAATGAATCAGGCGATGCTGGGCGGCCAGGACGACCGGGTCGCGCTTCTGCGGCGGGTCCTCGATGCGTTGGACCGGCCCGACCACCGCTTTAAGATCATTCACATCGCCGGCACCAACGGCAAGGGTTCGACCGGCTCAATGATCGAGCAGACCCTCCAGCGCGCCGGCTTGCGGGTGGGCTACTTCTCCAGCCCGGCGATGGTTGACCAGCGGGAACAGGTCCGGGTCAATGATGAAATGATCGCCAAGGAGGACTTTGTGCGGACCTACGAGCAAATTCGGCGGCAGCTGCCAGCGGACATCCAGCCCCAGCAGATCTCCGTCTTTGAATGGTGGACCCTGATCATGCTCCAGTACTTTGCCGACCAGCAAGTTGACTGGGCGGTCATCGAATGCGGCCTGGGCGGTCAGGACGACGCCACCAACGCGATTGATGCGCCCGTGGCGGCGGTGATCACCCACGTGGCCCTCGACCACACTCGGATCCTGGGACCCACGATTAGAGACATCGCCAGTGCCAAGGCTGGGATCATTAAAGCCGGGACCCAGGTGACGGTTCTGGCACCCAACCAGGACGAGGAGGCCAAGCGGATTATCCAGCAGCGCTGCCGACAAGCAGCGGTGCCCCTATTGCTGGCGGACGGGATTACGCTCGAAGCACAGAGCGATACGGTCCGACTACAAGTCGGTGCGACCCGGCTATTTGGACGCTTCAACCTACTGGGCACCTTCCAGCATGACAACCTCCGCACCGCCGTGCTCCTTATTGCCTGGCTGGTGCGCCAAGGCGTTCTGGCCGATTTTCGCCCTTTCATGGCGACGATGGCAACAATTGCCATCCCCGGCCGGATGCAGGTGATCGCCCACCGTCCCCTGACGATTCTGGACGGGGCCCACAATCCGGACGCCGCCAAGCGCCTAGTTGAGACGATCCGCAAAGGGCTTGCGGGTCGCCGGCTGGTCATGGTAGTCGGCTTCCTGGCGGACAAGGACTGGCACCAGATGGCCCGGCTTTACCGGCAGGTGGCCGCCCAAATTATCGTCACCAGCCCGGACAACCACCAGCGGGCCCTACCGACCGCCACTCTTCAGGAATTCATCCCGGAGGCCCGGGCGGCAACCGATGCCCATCAGGGACTGCGGCTGGCACAAGAGCTGGCCGGGCCCGACGATGTCATCCTGGTGACGGGGTCCTTCTACCTGATTAAGGAGCTGGAATCATGACGCAGTTTGTAATTGCCACCCATAACCAGGGCAAGATTGCGGAGCTGCAACGCCTGCTGGATTGGACCGGCAATTCTGGGCGAGCCTACACCGACCTGGCACCCCGCCAGCAGTTCCCGCCGGAGAGCACGGTTAGCTACCGGAAAAACGCGACGAACAAGGCTTTGACCGTCAGTCGGGCCCTCCCTAACGAATACGTATTGGCCGACGATTCGGGGTTGCAGCTGGCGGCCGCTCCGGACTGGCTGGGCGTGACCACGGGCCGCAACCTAGCGGACTGTCCAACGCCAGAAGCCTACGACGAGCGAATTCTAACTCGGCTTCGGGGACAACGACGGGAGTTCACGATGGTCTCCTGGCTGGTCTGCGCCCACGACAACAGGATTATTGCCCGCGTTCGGGCGGAACTGCACGGCCGAGTGGCGACCAGTCAGCGGGGACGTTATAGCCGGGGCTTTGACCGGATCCTGATTCCCCAGGGGTCGTCGCAAACCCTGGCGGAGATGCCATTTGAAAAGCGCCGGGCCTACCTGGTGCGGGGCCAAGCAGTAAAAGCGATGATTAAAAAGTTAGGAGAGTGCCGCGATGAGAATTAGCGAGGAACCGATTGAAAAGAAGCAAACCAGCCTAGCCGCTGCTGCATTAACCGCCGCGGTCCGGGATCACCAGCAGCTGGCCCTCAACTGGCAGGCACGTCCGGAACAATTAAAGACGGTCCGGGACTTTTTGCAGCACTTTGACTGCCCGTTGGTGGAAGACTCGACACAGTCACGCCTGCAATTTCTCCTGCCGATTGCAGCCCTCGCCCCACTGGCAAGGGCAATTCAGCAGACCTGGCCAACGGACGCGGAGCTCACGGACTCGCTTGAACGGGTTCGCGCTGCCCACCGGATTGTCTGGCGGGCGGGACGGCATACGTTTGACCTGACCGAGCGGGGGATTGTTTACGGGATCTTAAACGTCACCCCGGATTCCTTCTATGACGGCGGTCAATACAACACCACCCAGGCGATGGAAGACCAGGCCCGGCAAATGGTTGAGGCGGGGGCCGACGTGGTCGAAGTCGGTGGCCAAACAACCCGTCCCGGCGGCTTTCACGAGATCAGCCCTGCGGAGGAAATTGCCCGGATTAAGCCGGCAATCGAATTTCTTCAAAAAAACTTCCCGCAGGTGGCGCTGGCGGTCGATACCTATAAGCTGCCCGTGATGGAGTTTGCCCTGGACGCGGGCGTCGACATCATCAACGATGTTCAGGGCTTTGACACGCCGGAGAAACGGCGGCTGCTGGCGAACAACCAGGCCGGCCTGGTCACTATGCACTCCAACCGGACGAGTGAGTATGACAACCTGACGACGGAGATGATTCGCTTCTTTGAGCAAAACGTTGCCCAGCTAGTCGATGCCGGGATTGATCGGGACCGAATCTGCCTCGACCAGGGGATCGGCTATGCTAAGGTGGCGGACGGCGACCAGGACCTGGCGATGATGCATAACATCACCCAGCTGAACCGCTTCCGCCTGCCATTATTAGTAGCGATTTCGCGCAAGGGCTTTGGCAAGAAGCTCTTCGGCCTCGCCAAGCAGGACCGCCTGCCCGTGACCCTGATCGCGGAATCAGCAATGTATTTTGGCGGCGGCCGGGTTATCCGGGCGCATGACGTCCAGGAAACCAAGCAGCTTGTCGAACTGCTGAAACGAATTGAGGAAGCCTACTGGTATAAGCCAGCGGGTCAATGAGATGAAGGGGAGTGAAAGGCCCAGCGCTTTTTACCCCCCCTTCTTTTTAACCGATTATCGCCTAAATATTCACTTTTCCCTTAAAAGATGAAATAATAGACTTTTAAGAGAAAGTATCAGAGGAGATTCAAGCAAAATGGAATTGCATGTTACGCCAGCATTAGCGTTATTACGTGAGCACCACCTTCTGGACCACGTCAGCAATTTAAGTGAATTCACCGCCACCGCCGTTTCCTACGACTCGCGGCAAGTCAAGCCGGGAACCCTGTTCTTCTGCAAGGGGAACTTCCTGCCCAAGTACCTGACGATGGCCAAGGAGAAGGGTGCCATCGCCTACGTGGCCGAGCAGGAGTACCCGGAAGGTCAGGGACTGCCGGCGATCATCGTCAAGGACGAGCAAAAGGCGATGGCCTTGCTGGGGGCGGCCTTCTACGGTTTCCCGCAGAACGACCTCTTCATCATTGCCATCACGGGGACCAAGGGAAAGACGACGACGGCCTACTTCGCCGACCACGTCTTGGACGCGGCCACGAAGCAGCACGTGGCCCTCTTCTCCACCCTTGACCGGATCCTCGGCCACAACCCTGGCGACCAGTTCAAGTCCGATCTGACGACGCCGGAATCGCTGGATCTCTTTCACGACATGCGGGCAGCCGTTAACAACGGCATGACCCACCTGGTGATGGAGGTCTCCTCCCAGGCCTACAAGAAGCGCCGGGTCTACGGCTTAAAATATAACGTCGGGATCTTCCTCAACATCACGCCGGATCACATCGGGCGCAACGAACACCCGACCTTTGCGGACTACCTGCACTGCAAGGAGCAGCTGCTGGTCAATTCCGACGTCTGCGTGATCAACGCCGAAACGCAAAACTTCACCGATGTTTACTACACGGCCAAGGCGACGACGCAGCCGGATAACATCTACCTCTTCGCTCGCCACGGCGCGAAGGTCAGTTTGCCCGATGATCGTCAGCTCGACTTCGAGTACCGCAACGACCTGGAGAACCTCCACGAGAGCGAGTTCCAGCTGGACGCCCTCTCTGACAACGCCAAAAAGCTGCAACTCGATCACCGCTACACGACGAGCGTACCCGGGGACTACAACGAAGGCAACGCCGTGGCGGCGATCATCGCCAGCGGCCTGGCTGGAGCCAGTGCCCAGGACGCCGTTGACACGCTCGACCACGTTCACATCAAGGGCCGGATGGAGATGATTGCCACCAAGGATCACGGGACGATCTACGTCGACTACGCCCACAACTATGCCAGCACCAAGCGGCTCCTGGCCTTCTTAAAGCGCCAGACCAACGCCGGCAAGGTCACGGTTGTCCTGGGTTCGGCCGGGGACAAGGGCATTTCACGCCGGCCGGGACTGGGCAAGGCCCTGACCGAGGAAAGTCCGGACCGGGTAATTCTGACGACCGACGATCCGGGCTTCGAGGACCCGGTCAAGATTGCCGAAACGATCGACTCCTACATCGATCATGACCAGGTCGGCACGGTCGACTTCATCATGGATCGGGAGACGGCAATCAAGAATGCTATTGACCACAGCGTTAAAGGTGATATTGTGGTCATAGCTGGTAAGGGTGAGGACCCTTACCAGAAGATTAAGGGCGTCGACGTGCCGTACGCTTCCGACAGCAAGGTTGCCCGGGACTATGTCGCTGAGATTGAAAAATAACAGAGTGAGGCAAAGAACGCATGAAATCATTTCGACAAGTGATGAGCTGGGTAGTCCCGATCGTCATCGGGTTACTGATTGCCCTGCTGATCAAGCAGTTTTTCTTCCAAGTCGTGCGGGTCGACGGGCCATCAATGCAGCCCAACCTACAGAATAACGAACGGGTCTTTTGCCTGAAGCGGTCAAAGATTCACCGCGGCAGCGTCGTCATTTTTGATGCCAACGGGGTTGACCCCCAGGTGGCCGTCAAGACCGACTACGTCAAGCGGGTGATCGGTCTGCCGGGTGACACGGTCAAGTCGAAGAACGGTAACATCTACGTCAACGGCAAGAAGATCGACCAAAGTTACATCTCCACGAAGCAGCGGAATGCCGGGACTGGCAACTGGACGCTGAAGAGCATTTCTGTTCAGAATAGCTGGCTCAAGCACAATGGCGCAACCAAGGTGCCGGCCGGTGAATACTTCGTCCTGGGGGATCACCGGAGCGTCTCAAACGACGGCCGTTACTGGGGCTTCGTGCCGAAGAGCAAGATTGATGGGGTCGTCAAGGTACCGTCATGGACGGGAACCAAGGTGGCTCGCCAAAATGTCAACAAGGAATGGCAATATTTCTACGATAAGTAAACTAAAAAAGGCGGTGGGACAGAACTCGTTTGCGAGTTCGTCTTCCCACCCCCGCGAGGCTGGCTAGGCGTCCTGGGCGTTGATTTATCAACGTTCAGGATCCAGCCAGCTACCGCGCTGTAGCATTTATAAGCTATATAACAGCAAAGAGGCTAGGTTAATCCCCAGCCTCTTTTTTAGTTTAAACAGACTAATCCGTCTTTTTAATTTTAGTGAGCCCGTCCTGCACCAGTTCCAGGTCGTGCAGGGCGACCGGCACGTTCACGTAGACAATCGGTGCACTGGCATCCGGCAGGGTCAGGTTGGTGATGATTAGTTGCGCCTGGTGGTAGTCAGGGACCCAGGTAAAATCATAGTTGACAAAGACTCGGCCAATCAGCTTCATTGTCCGGGAGCGCTCAATCGGGTCCGAGTCGGTTACCAGTGCCAGTCGAAGCGAACGCCACAGTGGTGACGGGTGCTGCATTTGCAGAAGTTCGCATGTCTTAAGGGTCAGCAGGGGATCCTTATTGCAGGCAGCCTGGATCGCCGCAAAGCTCGTCTGGTCAGCCGTTTGGCGGATCTGCTGGAGCTGCTCAGCTCGGTCGTAAAGCAGCGGGACCGTCCCAAAAACTGCGCTGTAGTAGTGCGCTGCCTGAAGAGTTATTGGAAGGGTCTTTTGGTTGAGCAACTGGCAGAGGACGGGGGACTGCCAGTCTGGAAATACCATATTGGAGGTCCTGACAAGCTGCTGGGGATTTTCAAAATCAACCAGGTATACCAACCGTAAAAAGTGCTCTTCGGGGGTCGTTGACGAAAAGTGGAGATCGGCTGTGGTCAAACGGTGTCTCTTCAGCTGCCGCACCCGGCAGATGGCCACCCAAAAGGCGTAGCGAAGCTGGTCGTTAATGGGAAGACCGACCTGTTTGCTGACGTGCAAATACTCCTGTTCGTTAACGAAGAAGGGCCAGGTGACGCTGCCGTAGGTATTCCAGTAGTATTGAAAGGCGGCGTAACGGATATTGGCCTCGGCGCCCTCGAGAGTCATTTGTCGGGTATTAATTTTGATCCGGTAAGCCGCCAGAACATGGTTGACGTGGCGAATGAGGCGCCGCGTAGTGGATTCGCTGACGAACAGCTTGCTGGCGAGTCCGTGAATGCTATGCTGGAACTCATTAAACAGGCTTTCAAAGATAATACCGGGCCGTTGATCGACCAGCATTGGCATCAGCGAGGCGAGGTTAAAGCCGGCCGATCGGTGGTAGTGCAGTCCCTGATTGGTTTGGATCAGTTGTAGGCTAGCCAGGTGCTGAGAATCAATGATCGAAATTAGCTGCTTGACGTTTTTGGTCAGGGTGGCGCGGTCAACGCCCAAGGCAATTGCCAGGTCGGTAAAGGTCCAGTTAGGCTGCTGCTCGAGCAGACTTAGGACCCGGATACTTAAATTTTCTCGGTCAAAAAAGGGACGCATTGGGTTGATTCCTCCAAAATTTCCCCAGCCGGTGCGGAAAAGATGATCATCATGATGGCCACTGACCTGCTAGGATATTGCTATACATTAATTATAAGCAAGGAGCGATTAGCATGGAACTGAAGATTACACACGCCACAATGGAAGACCTGCCCGCCATCGTCCGGATCGAACGACTGGGCTTCACGGCTGAGGAGGCCGGAAGCGAGGCGAGCTTTCGGGAACGAATCGAAAAGATCGCAGACACTTTTTTGGTAGCCAAGATTGACCAGCAGCTTGTTGGCTTCGTGGTCGGTCCGGCCGTCGCAAATGAATTTGTAACCGACGAAATGTACGAGCGGACGCCGAACAACCTGCCGATCGGGGGCCACCAGCTGATTCTATCAATCGCCACCGATCCGGCATACCGGGGACACGGAATCGGCAGCAGGCTCCTGGACGCCTTGACGACGCTTTCGCAAGCGCACCAGCGTGAGGATATTTCGCTCGACACCCTCACCAAGAACATCCCCTTTTATGAGGCAAACGGCTTTCATACGGTTGGCGTCTCGTCTTCGAGGCATGCCGGGGAAACCTGGTACAACATGGTTAAGCCCATTGCCGGCCGTCGAAAAGATTAATTCATTTTATGTATAGATAATGAGCAGCAATAAGCATTTTACATTAGACTTGGTTGATTGGATAATATAGGTAAGCAATCAACCAAGAAAGGAAGTACTAAGATGATTTTAGATCAGACAATTACCCTCAATAGCGGTGTCAAGATTCCGCAATTTGCCCTTGGGACCTGGTTCATTGATGATGACCAAGTCGCCGAAGCGGTGCG
Source organism: Limosilactobacillus sp. (assembly GCF_022482365.1). Classification (NCBI taxonomy): domain Bacteria; kingdom Bacillati; phylum Bacillota; class Bacilli; order Lactobacillales; family Lactobacillaceae; genus Limosilactobacillus; species Limosilactobacillus sp. The sequence continues at coordinate 1,502,084 of NZ_JAKVPE010000001.1, read as the reverse complement.
CAACGCCGTTAAGATCGGCTACCGGCACATCGATACCGCCCAGGCTTACGGCAACGAACGCGGTGTCGGCGAAGGGGTCCGGACGGCCGGCATTGCCCGTGACCAACTCTTCGTTACCTCTAAAGTCGCAGCCGAACACAAGGACTACAACTCCGCCAAGCAATCGATTGACGAGACCCTGCAGAAGATGGGTCTGGACTACCTCGACATGATGATCATTCACAGTCCGCAGCCATGGGCCGAAGTTAACCAGTCCGACAATCGTTACTACGAAGGCAATCTCGAAGCCTGGCGGGCAATGGAGGATGCCGTTCCCGAAGGCAAGCTGAAGACGATCGGGGTCTCCAACTTCAACCAAAGCGACCTGCAGAACCTGCTTGACAATAGCGATACCAAGCCGGCCGTTGACCAGGTCTTGGCCCACGTCGGCCACACCCCATTTAACCTGATTGACTTTGCCAAGCAAAACGACATTGCGGTCGAAGCCTACTCACCGGTTGCCCACGGTGCCGCCCTCAAGAGCCCGGCCATTCAGCAGATGGCAGACAAGTACGGGGTCACGGTCCCGCAACTGTGCATCCGCTACGACTGGCAATTGGGCCTGATCGTTTTGCCAAAGACCGCCAATCCGGAACACATGAAGCAAAACACCCAGATCGACTTCACAATTTCAGATGAAGACATGGAGACGCTGAAGCAGGTCAAGCCGCTGGACTACGGAGACGCGGATGCCTTCCCAGTTTACGGCGGTAAGATGTAAACACAACCGAATCCTTCCAAGATAATAGTAAAAGATAAAACTGTCCTAAAATTGCTTAAAAGGCTGGCAATTTTAGGACAGTTTTTCTATATTAGAGGAAATACAGGAACGGAGAAAATAAAAATGAAAAGTCAAAAATTGACAGTAATTGTCACCAGTTCGGTCATGGCCCTGGCGCTTTTGAGCAGCCCGCTGACGCCGGTGGTTGTTCACGCCGCCGATCAGGTCACGACCAGCTCGACTAGCGCCAGCTCCACCAGCAGCACCCAGACCCATACGCTGAAAAAGTCCTACGTGGTTTACGGGGCCGGTGCGGCAAACAAGAATGAGCTTAGCAATGTCCTGGCGGTCGGGGATGATTTCACCACCCTGACGGCCACGGCCAGCGACTACCAGAAGTACATCAACCCGAACGGCTCGACCACCGATGCGGCGATGGTCAGCTCGGTCTCCATCGTGCCGACCGACCCGGGCTCCGGTGTCCAGGTCAACGTCAAGAAGTTCAACGGTGACAACAACATCACCAAGGTCACGGCCCAGCAGTACGCGATGGTCGCCCAGATGGCTGGGGTAACCGACGTGACGATTACGGTCAGCGCCAACCGGCCGGTCTCCGGTGAATCGGCGCTGACGGGGGTTTACAAGGCGATCGCGGCCGACGGGGTCAGCCTCGACAGCCAGAACACCCAATCGGCTAACCAGATGCTGGACGCAACCAACGACGCCATCCAGGCCAACAAGGACGACAGCTCCTACCCCGGCAAGCTGATGGCGGCGGTCGGCGACACCACCAAGTCGATCAACCAGCAAAAGAAGCAGGGGGAGACACCAAGCAAAAACACCATCCAAGTGACCCTTAACCAGAACCTGGAGAAGCGCAACATTTACAACGAGACCAAGAACTACACCAGTTCAATCGTCAACGCCCTGGTCCAGTTCACCAACGCGCCGATCAGCTCGAGCAAGGATTACAGCTCCCACGTCAGCGACACGATCAAGAACGTGAAGAACTCGTCTGGCAACATCATGAACAAGGCCAAGCAGTTCCTGAATTCGCCCGACGGCAAGGCGGCCACCCAGCAGGCCCAGTCCTGGTGGGACAAGTTCGTCAACTGGATCCGCGGCTGGTTTAACTAAGGAAGTGCAAGATGCCAACAGAACGTGAAAAACAAATTCTGGATCTCATCCGGCAGGATCCACTGATTACCCAAAAGGAGCTTGCCCAGAAGCTAGGAATCACCCGTCCCGGTGTGGCTTCCCACATTTCCCGTTTAATCAAGGAGGGCCTGATCAGCGGCAAGGGCTACGTGTTGCCGCGGGCAGAATCCGTGACCGTGATTGGGGCGGTCAACATGGATATTTATGGTACCCTCGACCAGAACCGGGTGCAGTCAACCATTTCCAATCCCGGTAAGATTACCACCCAACTCGGGGGGATGGGGCGTAACATCGCTGCCAACCTGGCCGCACTGGGCGTGGCAACTAACCTGATTACGGTTTTTGGCAATGACCCCAGTGGCGAACAGTTCAAGGCGGACGCACTTCGCCGGGGGATTAACATCAGCTATGCCCGTCAGCTGGTCGAGGATCATACCTCCATTTACCTCTACGTTAACCGTCAGGACGGCCGCCGAGTGGTGGGGGTCGACGACATGACCATTAACCGGTATTTGACCCCCGATTATCTTCAGGCCAACCTGGCCACCATCAACGCCAGCAAGCTCGTCATTTTCGACACGAACCTGCCCAAGGAAACCATTCATTGGCTATACGACAACGTGCAGGCTCCCATGCTGGCCAAGGCGGTTTCGGTCAATAAAGCACCCAATCTGGTACAGGAAAATCGCCATTTAACCGGACTAGTGATTAATGGCATTGAAGGGACCGTGCTGACGGGGCAGGCCATCACAGGGATGGCGGATGCCGTCAAGTGTGCGCGCCAGCTTTATCAGCAATTTACGGCCACCATCTACCTCTACGTTGATGGCCTGGGGATCGTGATTGATGACGGCCAAAGGGTGATTAAGAGCCAGTATGCAAAGGTGCCGGCACCAAACTTGAACGGTGTTGGAACGGCGATCGTGGGTGCGATCGGCTACGGTGAGCTGCACCAGCTGGCCAATCGGGAAAAGCTAACGCTGGCCAAACGAGCGGCAAAGATCACCGGGCAGACGCCGCACAACGTCAGTTCTCGAATTAAAGATATTCTTAAATAGACGACCAAAAAGGGCCGCTGAACGAAGTTATTATCAGCTTCGTTCAGCGGCCCTTAAGTATTTTAGCGATGATTATTCAAGATTCCCTGACCAATTCCGCCTGGCTGGTCATCTTGTTCGTGACTAGTGGCCTTCAGGACGCTGCCACCAATGCTGCTGTCGTCGGCGCCCTTGGCCCCTGCCAAAGCGGACAGGAGCTTATTGAGGCCGGCAGCGGTAGTGGAGTTGTCCGCAGCGCTGGTCGGCGTGCTCGTGAGTTCAAACGGGATCTTCTTGTCCTGTTGAACGCGCTTGAGGTAGATCTTGATCCCGCTCGTCAGATCAAGCCCCATTTCTGCGAAAATCTTACTTACGTCATCCTTTAATTGATCATCAACTTTGATGTTAATTTGTGCCATGATAGTCACTCCTTTCATCTCTAATCATAGCAGATTATGTATTTAAATCAAGTCTTTGTATAGAAAAATATATATAATGCTATAAAACAGCTGTGAATGGGCATCGCGACGGGGTTTGCCATACCTCCATTTAACAGCGCTTCCATTTTCCTGTTGACAAACTAAAACGGAGGCGGTATTTTTAAACCAACATAAGTTTAAGCGACAAAACTTATGTTTAATTGTTTACATCCTTAATTGTATGAGGAATGGGTGGCGGTGGGATTAATTTAATTCAAATCGCTTTAAAGCGAAAATAGGAGGGTATTACCTTGAGGTTTGTGTTTTTGGCAACGGGGCTCTTATTTGTCTTCTTCGTTGCGTGGCTATTCAGTAACGACCGCAAGAACGTTAAATTCAAACGGATGGCGGTCCTCTTTACCTTGCAAATTGTTATTTCGTATTTTTGCCTGAACACGAAGATTGGGATCAAGATCTTAAGTGGGATTTCCGGTTTCTTCGGCTGGCTGATGGAACAGGCGGCCGGTGGGATTAACTTCGTCTTCGGCGGCTTGGTGATCAAAAATGGTGCCAGCGTCTTTTTCTTAAACGTGCTGATGCCGATTGTCTTCATCTCCGCCTTAGTCGGGATTCTGAACTACATTAAGGTCCTGCCGTTTATCATCAAGTGGACCGGCCGAGGATTGAATAAGATTGGCCACATGGGTGAATTGGAAAGCTACCTGGCTGTCTCCACGGCCGTCTTGGGGCAGCCGGAAGTTTACCTGACGGTGTTGGACGAAATTCCGCGGCTGAATGAAAAACGCCTCTACACGATTTGTGCGTCGGGGATGAGTTCTGTTTCCGCTTCGATTTTGGCCTCTTACATGAAGCTGATTCCCGGACGGTTCGTTGTGGTGGCGGTCTTCTTAAACATCTTATCCGCCCTAATTGTTTCCTGTGTGATCAATCCGTACGACGTCGACCCGAACAACGACATCGTTAATATCCAGATGGAAAAGAAGCCGTTCTTCGAGATGTTGGGGAACTACATCATGAACGGATTCAACATGGCGATCACCGTGGCCGCTATGCTGATTGGTTTCGTAGCTCTGGTGACCTTCTTAAACAGCACCTTCACTGCGCTGCTGCACATTTCCTTCACGACCATTATCGGGTACGTCTTCGCGCCAATCGCCTGGGTAATGGGGGTTTCCAGCCAGGACGTTGTCAAGGTGGGGAGCCTGATGGCCGAAAAGCTGATTGCCAACGAATTCGTAGCCATGGGTGACCTGCACAGCTTCTCGACCGAACTGACGGCCAAGAGTCACGCCATCATTTCCGCCTACCTAGTTTCCTTCGCCAACTTTGGTACCCTGGGGAACATCATCGGTTCGATGCGGACGATCGACAAGCACCAGGCCAGCAAGGTTGCCAAGTTTGCAATGAAGCTGCTGCTGGGAGCCACGCTGGCTTCCATCCTGACTGGAACGATCGTTGGGGTTTACTACTAGAATTAATGAGAGTGGGAATTATCCCAGCCTCTTTGCCGTTATATAGCTATAAATGCTACAGCGCGGTAGCTGGCTGGATTCCGAACGTTGATAAATCAACGTCCGGAACGCCTAGCCAGCCTCGCGGGGGTGGGAAGACGAACTCGCAAGCGAGTTCTGTCCCACTCCCTTTCACTATTCATTGGAGGAAAAAATGCTAATTAAAAATGTTCACGTCGATAACCAAGCAGCCCTCACTGATGTCCAGATTAAAGACGGGCACTTTAGTAAAATTGCTCCTAATCTGGTGCCGGATGCCGGTGAGCAAGTAATTGACGGTCAGGGCAAGGTTCTCCTGCCGCCCTTCGTTGAATCACACATTCATTTGGACACCCAGTTGACGGCGGGCCAACCGCGCTGGAACGAGTCTGGGACTCTGTTTGAAGGAATCCGAATCTGGGGCGAGCGCCGTCAGGAACTGACCAAGCAGGATGTCAAGCAACGGGCGTTGGCCACGATTCGCTTACTGGTCAAGCACGGCATTCAACACATTCGCAGCCACGTTGACATCAGCGATCCACGCCTCACCGCTCTTCAGGCTTTGCTCGAGCTAAAGGAGGAGGTCAAAGACCAGGTCGACATTCAATTAGTGGCCTTTCCGCAAGATGGCGTTCTAACCAACCTGCAGGAAAAGGGGCTCATGGAGCAAGCCATCAAGGAGGGCGTCGACGTCATCGGGGGGATTCCCCATATGGAATTCACCACCGAAGATGGCTGGGAGTCGGTTCACTACCTGACCAGGCTCGCGGAACGATACGATCGGCTGGTCGACATGCACTGTGATGAGATTGACGATCCGGCCTCTCGGAACCTGGAAGTGCTTGCGGCCGATGCCTACAAGCGGGGAATCGGCGACCGGGTCACCGCTAGCCACGCGACGGCGATGGGCTCCTACAACGATGCCTACGCGTCGAAGCTCTTTGGCCTGCTGAAGCGCAGCGGGATGAACATCGTGGCCAACCCACTGGTCAATGTCCACCTCGGCGGTCGCTTCGACACCTACCCGAAGCGGCGGGGCCTTACCCGAATTAAGGACCTGACGGCAGCCGGGATCAACGTTTCCTTTGGCGAGGACGATATTCAGGATTTCATGAATCCGCTGGGTGATGGCAACATGCTTGACGTGATCATGATGGGCGTCTACGTTGACCATCTGATGGGTTATCACCAGCTTCAGGATTCTTTCAAATTCGTTACCTACAATGGTGCCCGGACCTTGCACATCCAAGATCAGTATGGGATTGCGGTTGGTAAGCCGGCCAACTGCATCTTATTGAATGCCCCGGACTTCTACCACGCCCTCAACGAGCACCGCGAAGTCCTGTACAACATCCGGCACGGAAAGGTGATCGCCGAGACACGCCCGGCGAAGACACAGCTGTACCTGGGCTTTTAACTAAAAAAGAATTATTGTTGACAAAAGTCCCTGGATAGACTAAATTAAGATAGTCTACACAGGGACTTTTTAGGAGGAAAGCATGCCAAACGAACAAACTGAAAAATTATGGTTAGCGATCACCCTGGCCGGTAAGGGCTACGCGACTTGGAGCGCGGCTCACGGGATGAGCGAGTACTTCAGCACCGTTTTGTGCGAACTCTATATCAATCCCGGGCAGAGCCAACGCCAGTTGATTGACCATACCGGCTACCCTAAGCAGTCGGTCAACAAGGCCGTCAAGCAACTGCGCGATCAGGGATACCTTACCGTGTCCGTTGATCCCCAAGACAACCGGGTCAAGGTCTGCACCTTGACTCCGGCCGGCCGGAAACTAGCCAAGGAAGAGCTGGCTCCGCTCTTTAGGATCGAGGAGCGCACCGCGAAACAGTTTGGTGACGATAAGATGAATCAGCTGGTTCACTTGGCGGAAGAGTGGAGCCAGCTCTTTTGGAAAAGCCTGCGAAGGGAGGAAGATGAAAAGTGAAAATCCTATGGCCGCATTTAAAACACTATAAGAAAGACATTGTCGGCGCCCTGGTGGCGATTGTGGTGGCCGCCCTGGCCTCGCTCTGGCAGCCTCGGCTGCTGGAGAACATCCAAAAAGCCTTGCTGGCAAACCAGCAGGAGGCCGTCTTCCGTGACGGAATCTGGCTGATCGTCCTCGGCCTGGCCGCAATCGTCGCCGGGATCTTCAACGTCTACTTCGCCGCCCGGATTGCCCAGGGGGTAACCAGTGACCTGCGTGAGGAGACCTACGCGAAAATTCAGCAGTTCTCCCTGGCCAATATCGAGCATTTTTCGTCCGGCTCACTGACGACCCGGCTGATCAACGATATGAACCAGGTGATGAACGTCATGATGACCATCTTCATGATGCTGCTGCGGATTCCAATCATCCTCATCGGTTCCTTCGCCCTGGCGATCATCACGATTCCGCGCTACTGGTGGGCGCCGGTCATCATGGTGGCCCTGATCATCGGGGCCGGGATCTGGGTCCTGAAGAACATGAACAGCCTCTTTGCCAAGTACCAGGTACAGATGGACCGGATCTCGACGAAGGTGAAGGAGAACCTCCAAGGGGTACGGGTCGTCAAGTCCTTCAACCAGGGGGACAATGAAGTCCGGCGCTTCAACCAGGTCTCTGATCGGCTGAACGATTACAACATCAAGATCGGCTACTGGTTCTCGGCGGTGATGCCGGTCTTCCAACTGATTGCCTACCTGATCATTGGTCTGGTGATCTACCTGATCGGGACGACGATTTCCACACACCCGGCCGACGTGACGGTAATCAGCCCATACGTTTCCTACATCACGACCCTGCTCTTTGCGATCATGATCGGGGGAATGGTGATCATGACCTTCTCCCGGGGAATGGTTTCGGTTCGGCGGATTGGTGAGGTCCTGGCGACCGAGCCAACGGTGACCTACCCGGCTAGCGATCAGTTCGGCCGCCCAGACGGTTCAATCGAGTTCGACCACGTCTCCTTTGCCTACCCGGACAGTGTGGACGAGACGCTGAAGAACATTTCATTTTCGATTGCTCCCAAGCAGATGGTCGGAATTGTCGGCGCCACCGGGTCGGGTAAATCTACCCTGGCCCAGCTGATCGCCCGTCTCTATGACCCAACGGCGGGGACGGTGAAGATCGGCGGGCACGATATCAAGGCGTTGAGCGAACCGACTCTCCGGCAGACGGTGGCCCTTGTCTTACAGAAGACAATTCTCTTCTCGGGGACGATTGCCGACAACCTTCGGCAGGGAAAGGAAAATGCCAGCACGCGGGACCTGGAGCGGGCGGCTGAGATTGCTCGGGCCGGGGAATTCATCGATAAGTACCCGGACCGCTTTGACCACGTAGTCGAGGAGCGCTCCGCCAACTTCTCCGGGGGCCAAAAGCAGCGGCTTTCGATCGCCCGGGGCGTGATCGGCCAGCCGCCAATCCTGATTCTGGATGATTCGACCTCGGCCCTGGACGCGGAGTCGGAGAAAATGGTTCAGCAGGCCCTGGAGCATGATCTGCCGAACACGACGACCCTGATGATCGCGGAAAAGATCAGCTCGGTCCGCCATGCCGACACAATCCTGGTGCTCGATCAGGGACGGTTGGTGGCCCAAGGCACCCACGAAGAGCTGCTGAAGACGTCGCCGGTCTACCAGGAAATCTACCGGACGCAGAAGGCCAAGGAAAGGAGGGCCGATCTCAATGAATAAGGAACCAGAACAGAGTGCTACCAAGAAGGCGCTGAACTACTTTTACCGCTACCTGAAGCCCTACTGGAAGGGGATCACGGTGGTGGTAGTCCTGAGTCTGATCTCGACCGTCTCCCAGGTTCTGGCGCCGCTCTTCATGGGACGAGCGGTGACCAGCCTGACCAAGTTCGTGACGGCCGCCTTCCATGGCCAGTGGCACCTCACCCGCTTTTACCAGGCGCTGGGGTTGATGCTGGGTGCCTACGTTCTCGGCATTGTCGCGATCTTTATCGCCTGGATGGTAATGTCGCGCTTTAACGCCAATTCCACGAACGACATGCGGGAGAACCTCTTCAGCAAGTTCCAACGGATGACGATTCGCTACTTTGACACCCACCAGGACGGGAAGCTGCTGTCACTGTTCACCTCGGACCTCGATAACATCTTCAACGCCCTGAACGAGGCGGTCTTCGAAATTATCTCGCAGAGCGCCCTCTTCATCGGCACGGTTGCCATCATGTTCTACGCCAACCCGACACTGGCCCTCCTGACGATGGCTACGACCCCGCTGATTTTAATCGTCAGCCTGATCATCATGCGGAAGGCCCGGACGTACCTGGACCATCAGCAGGATGAGATTGGGGAGTTGAACGGCTACATCAACGAGCAGATCAACGGCCAGCGGGTGATTATTGCCAACGGCCTGCGCCAGCAATCGGTGGCCGGCTTCCGGAAGTACAACGACCGGGTCCGCAACGCGATGTTCAAGGGGCAGTTCTACTCGGGAATGCTCTTCCCACTGCTCAATGGTTTGTCACTCTTGAACCTGGCGATTGTGATTGCCGGTGGCTCCTGGATGATCGTTAGCGGTCAGGTTGGCCGGGCGGTTGGATTGGGCCTGATCGTGACCTTCGTTTCCTACTCGCAAACCTACTTCCAGCCGCTGACCCAGCTGACCTCGATCTACTCGATGATTCAACTGGCCCTGACCGGGGCACGGCGGCTGAACGCGGTCGAGGAGCAGCCGGAAGAAAACCAAGAAAAGGATGGCCGCGTGCTGAAGGGCCTAGAACACGGTGTCCAGCTCAAGGACATTCACTTTGGCTACCAGCCCGACCGTGAGATCCTGCACGGGGTCAGCGTCGGCGTCAAGAAGGGGCAATCCGTGGCGATCGTTGGGCCGACCGGATCCGGGAAGACGACGATCATGAACCTGCTCAACCGCTTCTACGACGTCGATTCCGGCCAGGTCGAATTCGACGGGACCGACGTGCGGGACATTACCCTGCGGTCGCTGCGGGATAACGTCGGGATCGTTCTGCAGGATTCGGTCCTCTTCACCGGGACGATCGCGGATAATATCAAGTATGGCAAGCCCGCGGCCAGCCAGGAGGAGGTCGAGGCGGCGGCCAAGGAGGCTCAGATTCACGACTTTATTGAGAGCCTGCCGGACGGCTACGCGACGAAGGTTTCCGACGAGCAGTCGATCTTTTCAACCGGGCAAAAGCAGCTGATCTCGATTGCCCGGACGATCCTGACCGACCCGGCCTTCCTGATCCTGGATGAGGCAACCTCGAACGTCGACACGGTGACCGAGGCGAAGATCCAAAGGGCGATGGACGCCGTGATCGCGGGGCGGACGAGCTTCGTGATTGCCCACCGGCTGAAGACGATTTTGAACGCCGATCAGATCGTGGTCTTAAAGGACGGCCAGGTGATCGAGCGGGGGACCCACCAGGAGCTGCTGGCAGAACGGGGCTTCTACTATGATCTCTATACTAGCCAGATGACGTTTGAATAAAGAAAGTGCCGAGGAGAAATTTCCGTTTCTCCTTGGCACTTTCTAGTTTTAAATTCTATTTACGAACTAAAATGATTGAACCGATCAGGCTGACGACGGCAAAGAGGGCACCGATGTAGCCGATCTGACTGATGGTCACGAAATTGACGCTGACGGCGGCGACAAAGGAACCGATCGTCACGCCCACGTTGGTACAGATGGGGTTGAGTGACGAGGCCAGGCTCATCGCCTCCGGATAATCGCGCTCGGCGACGTTTAAAAACATCACCTGCAGGATCGAACCGGGCATTCCCAGCACGAAACAGATCAGGCAGAGGAGGACGATCCCCAGCCAGGAAAAGCGGAAGCAGGTTCCCATCAAGATCAGCAGGAGCAGGCAGGCGGCGCTGATCAGGGGGATTTTTTGGATTCCGTAGTGGCTGGAAATGATCCCGGCGCAGGTATTACCGATGATGAACATGACCCCGATCAGGCCCAGCAGCCAGTTTAGCTGGCCAACGCTGAAACCGAGAACGTCGGTGATGATCGGCCGAATATAGGTGTAGAAGGTATACTCGGCGGCCATCAAGGTGACCATCACGATGACACCCCACAGGATCCGCCGGTCGGTCATTAAATGCAGCTGATGGCTGATCGAACCGGTCGCCTGTTGGGTGTGCCGGGGCACCAGCTTGTACAGGCAGGCGGCCACGATGATTGTCAGCAGCGAAATTACCAGGAAGCTGATGTGCCAGGATGATAGCATGCTGATGGTCGTGCCGATCGGGACCCCGATGATCGTCGCGGTGCTGAAGCCTGAGAAAACGGCGGCCACCAGCATGGAGCGTTTTTCGAGCGGGGCGACGATGCTGACGAAGACCAGGATCAGCGAAATGATCGTTCCGGCGACGGCGGCCGTCAGGATTCGCGAGGCAAAGAGCCAGACCAAATTCGGCGCCAGGGCGGTCATGGTGTTGCCGACCAAAAAGGCCGCCATCAGGATCATTAAGACCTTGAACCGGTCGTACTTAGCGGTCATGGTGGTCAGAACCGGCGTGCAGATGGCGTAGGTCATGGCAAACATCGTGACCAACAGCCCGACTGCCGAAAGCGAGGCCTGGTAGGAACGGGCGATGTTTGACAGGACGCCCACGACCATGAACTCGTTGCAGCCCAAAAGAAAGGCCGTCAGTACAAAGACCGCGGCTTGCAGACGGAAGCGTGAAGTATTCAAATAACCAAATCCTTTCGGTAAGCATAATAATGCGTTAATTGGCACGTTTTGTTTAGCGAAGGAAGGGGGACAAAATGGCGAATTGCTTTTAAAACCCCGTTGATATTCCGGTTATTATTATACAATAATTTGCTTGCTTTTAGGTAAAACGTTGTAAAAATATCACCTTAGTACAAGTCATGATATTCTTGGACGAATTCGCCGAAGTAGGGCAGGGTAAATTTTACTTCACCCCACGCTGGCGCGATGATAAGCTGATCGTCAATCAAACGCCGGCGGTAGATGGAAATGTAGTTTTTGGGCTTGCCCATTTTCGCCCCAATTGCGGCGGTTTTGACGGGTTCCTGATTCAGACTAGCCATTGCGTAGACAAAGTCTTGATCGACGTCGGAAAGCTCCTGGTACATTTTAAGGTAGACGTTTCTGAACAGTTCTTCCTTGTACTTAGGAAGGACCTGCATAATCGTTCCCCGATTGATTTGCTGGGCTCCGGTCCGCCATAAAAGGAATCCAAGCAGTTGAAAGGCATAGGCGTAACCATTAGTGGCCTTGGTGATGTAGTTTAGATTTGCGGAATTGATGGAGCGACCGTCACGGGAAAAGGCCGTTTGGTAGCTGCTTTTAATGGTAAGGAGGCTGAGGGGTTCAAGATAAATTCGCTGGCTTCGGAGCAGGAAGGTGAGCACATCGTCGTTTTGCAGCTCCGAAACCTTGCTGGGAAGGCCCGCCATCAGCAGGGCGATGTGGTATTCATTGCGCAAAAGAATTTGATAAATTGAAGCAAACTCCCTTAACGCGGGGGTGGAACTAATCTCATCAATGGTAATTAGCAACTTGAGTTTCCGCTGGTGAAGGGTTTCCGCCAGTGATTCCAGCAGGGGTTGGTGCGGCGAATTTGTTACACTGGAACGATCACGCTGGTAGGCTACCTTCAAAATCCCCGCCGTGTCTACGCTGATGCCGTTAATCCCCGTCAGCAGCTTTTGCAGCCCACGATCGGCCTGCTTGTAGACCAATTCAATTAGCGTTGGGATCAGCTTGTCACTCATGGTAAGGTCGACGACTAGCCAGTCGGGAAGCTTCCTGATATCACGGCTGACGTCAGTCAAGAGCGCAGTCTTTCCAGAGCCACGCATCCCGTAAATGAGGGTGGTTAAGTAGGGACTGTCAACATCCTGAATGTCAGTTTCAAGCTGTTTGACGGTTTGGGTGCGGTCCAGGTAAATTTTGGGAACCCGACCGAAGCTGGGGTTAAAAGGATTTTTCACGAGCCATCCTCCTTTTATACTTTTTGTTTTCTTTTATACTTCTTTATACTTTTTCTCTATTTTATACTTCTTTATACTTTTTTGCTACCCTAAATTTCAAGAATAAGTTAGCCACTGGACTCAAATAAATAATACTGACCAATTGATTATTGGTTGATGGAGCTGTGATATCTCTTGGTAGAAGGCCTTACGATAGATATCCATTGACGAATGTCCATTAAACATAGCTCGTGGATAGTGATTCATCCAATCATTAGTCGCTATGATCTGAGCACTACTATAGTTATTTATAGCTTCACCTTTGGTAATCTCCTTGCGGAGAAACCGGTTATTGATCTCATTGGATCCACGTTCCCAAGGGGAATACGGATCAGCATAGAAAACATGATCGTGAACTTGTGTTAACTCACTAAATTCTGAACCGTTGTCAGAGGTTATTGTCTTAAAAATGCGATAGTAAGCATCTGTGCCCATTTTCTGGCGCAAATTTATAAAGAACTGATTTACTGCATGCGCAGTTTTACCAGCAATTTTACTCGTGATATTAACTCGTGAAAGGCGATCAGTCATTACTAGTACAACACTGTCATTACCGTTTTTCTGTCCCTGAACTGTATCCAGTTCCCAATGGCCAATTTCGGACCGTTGGTCCGCAGTTTGAGGTCGTTGAGCAATATTAGGCCCTAAGCACCTTTTAGCTTGCGGATGAGTTTGATGATGCTTACGTTTAGGTTTTTCAAAGAGGTCTAAATTGGACGTACGAAGCACACCCTCATTAATCCATTGATATAAAGTTACAACCGACTTTGGGATCAGGGTGCCATCATTCATTAAATCTCGAGCCTTATAAATAACCGCTTGTGGGGAGTAATGGTGGTCGTCAAACTCACCAAGCATTAGCTGATCAGCTAATCGTAAAAATTGCTTTGAAGAATAATATAAGCGACGACGACCAGAATGGCGGTGATGTTCAAGATATGTGGCCTGACCAGCTTCATAACTATAGATGTAGTAAGAATATTCGTAAATCTTACCATTAGATTTTTGACGACGAAGTTGGCGGACCGTACCACGGTTGAGCTCGTTATTAATTGTTTGATGATTAACTCCTAATTGGCGACCAATTGCGCGATTGGAAAGTCCTTGCGACTTTAAAGTCGCAATCATCACACGTTCTTCTTTAGTAAGATGAGCATTCTTTTTATGAGTAGTCAATAAAATAGTAGACATGGTATCATTTAAGTGCGTCATTTGACGGACATCCTTTCATATAGGTTTGGTTCACTTAATATGATACCTGATGTCACGCCGAATGGCGTTTTTTATTTACCACCAACTGGGTGGCTAACTTCATTCTATAATCTACCACTTTTTTGCTACCAGAACGGCAGCGCAGTAACCGGAAGATTTCTGGCCGAATTAGTTGACTGGAACCTTGGTTCATAGTTTACAATGATGAGTTGTAATAAGGGAGGTGGAGCCAGTGAACCAAAATGACGTGATCCAATACATTCGCCAGCAATTCGGTGTTCAGCCGAACTATCGCCTGGCCCAGCAGTGGAACGCCTGCGTCTTTGCTTCCCCCGTCAACGGTCGCTGGTTTGCCCTCTTGGAGCAGCCCCAGGGTGAGACTGGTCGCGCCTACCTGGATATTCAGGCAGAGGAGCCGGGACTAGGAGAAGCGCACCGGATGCACAAGGCTGGCTGGCACGGGGTGATCCTTGACGACCAGACGCCGGTGGCAACAATCCAGGCTGCCCTCAGCCGGGCCTTCAAGCAGAGCCTGCAGTCGCCGGAAGGGGCCAAGCAGACCGAGCGGCTCATCTACGTGCCACCAGTTCGCCAGACCCACATCTACCACGATCAGCCACTGCCACAGCTAGGCGAGCGGGCCCTGCCCTTTGCCAAGCACAAGCAGTTGCCGGCGCCCCTGCAGAAAATGCGGAAGCTCTACGACTACACATTGCCACCAGCCAGTGGTCGGGCGAAGAACTTTTACGTCCAGGGGCAAAGCGTGGCGGACTATACGGACGACTATCGCTACCAAGGCGATTTTCACCGCTATTTTCCTGTCTACCACGACATGACGACCGCCCAGCTGCGCGGCTACTTTGCCTGGCGGACCAAGATTCGTCAGGGGGAGTATGTCCTGGCGCCGGACTCCTTTGCCTACGTTTACCTGTACGAGCTGATCAACCAGATCGGGGTCAAGACACCCGAGGAGGGTTACCAGAAGCTGCGGGACTTTCAGCATGGCTATGCCAAGTTGATGGATCCACGGATGGGTCAGTGCCTTCAGCAGTGGCTTCGTGACTACACGATTTACTATCAGCTGCCTGATTCGGCAATGCGGGAACAATTTCAAGAACAGATCGCAGCAGACGATGCCTATTGGACCCTGGTCAAACCGACGGAGCAACCGGCCGCGGCCGTAACGGCGGCCCTGGAGAATTATTCTTCCTATGATTTCGGCCGCTGTCCTCTTAAGAAGCGGGATCCGGCCCTGACGGCGGCGATCGTCAAGGCAGCTTGGTGCCGGTTGTGCCACCTGCCGGACGAAAACGTCGAGAGCAATCTCCTGGGGTGGCAGGGGGAAAGCACGACCCGGCCGTTTGCGAACGCGGTCTTTTATGACCGGCAGCCGCAGCGACGGTTTAGTCGCCAGGTCGACGCTCTTTGCAGCTACCACTATCACGACGGCCGCTGGGAGCACCGCTACTGCGTTCCGGCCCAGCGGCGGGCGCAGAAGATCGGTTGCCTGCTGCACGAAATTGACCGGCTCATTCGCCAGGAGTTTCATTTGGGCCGACGACTGAAACCGCGACCACTGGCACAAGCGATGCTGACGCAGATCGAGCCGGCAATTGCGGAGGCCCGCCACCAGATTGAAGAGGAGCGCCGGCCGAAAATCAAGATTAACCTGGCCAATCTGGACCAGATCCGGGCCGACGCGTCGGTAACCAGGGAGAGCTTGCTGACGGACGAGGAAAAGGCCGCCGAACGGGCCGAGGAGCAACGGAACGTGGCCAGTGTCGCGAACACCGTGCCCCAGCCCGCGGCACCGCAACAACCAGCGGAAGAGTCGCCTGCTTCGGACAGCACAAGCGCAGCGTCCGGGGGTGCAGAACTCGGCCTGACAAAGGACGAATCCTACCTACTGGTTCATCTTTTGGCCGGGACGGATTGGCAGGATTATGTTCGCCAGCACCACCTGATGGTCAGCATTTTAGTTGATGGCCTCAACGAAAAGCTGTTTGACGAGATTGGTGACACGGTGATTGAATTTGATGATCAGGACCAGCCCGCAGTCATTGATGACTACCGGGAGGATCTTGAGGATTTACTAAAGTGAGGAGAAAAGCATGCCAGAAGTACGTAAACGGGTTCCCAAGCGGATTGCCCAAACAATTCTGAATTCACTCAAGGGTGGTGTGGTGCCACGGATCGGCCTGCCCTACATCGCGGTCGGCCGTAAAGACGAGATCGCGGCTCTGCTCCACGACGTCGACATCATCAGCGAAGGGGGCGCCTCCTTCCGCTTCATCATGGGGCGCTACGGCTCGGGGAAGAGCTTCCTTCTGCAGACGATTCGTAACTACGTGATGGACAAGGGCTTCATCGTGGTCGACGGCGACCTCTCGCCCGAGCGCCGGCTGCACGGCGGCAACGGCAAGGGGCTGGCCACCTACCGGGAGCTGATTCAAAACCTGTCCACCAAGACGCGGCCCGAGGGTGGGGCCCTCAACCTGGTCCTCGACCGCTGGATCAGCTCGGTCCAGGCCAAGGTGGCTAGCGAGCAGGGGATCGACCCGAGTGCGCCCAATTTCGCAACGGCGGTCGACAAGGAGATCTACAAGGTGATCGCCTCCTTAAACGAGCTGGTGCACGGCTTCGACTTCGCCAAGCTCCTTGAGATGTACTACCGCGCCTACGTGGATGATGACCAAGAGACCAAGGCCAAGGTGACGAAGTGGTTCCGGGGCGAGTACGACCGCAAGACCGACGCCAAGAAGGAGCTCGGCGTCAACATCATCATTTCCGACGACGACTGGTACGAGTACCTGAAGCTCTTCGCCGCCTTCTTCCGCCAGGCCGGCTACCAGGGGATGATGATCATGATCGACGAGCTGGTCAACATTTCGAAGATCCCGAACAGCATCAGCCGCCAGTACAACTACGAGAAGATCCTAACGATGTACAACGATACGCTCCAGGGCAAGGCCAAGTACCTGGGCATCATCATGTGCGGGACCCCGCAGGCGATCGAGGACCGGCGGCGGGGCGTCTACTCATACGAGGCCCTGCGCTCGCGGCTGACCGCCGGGAAGTTTTCCCGTGATGGGGCCCGCGACATGTACGCGCCGGTGATCAAGCTGGAGCCGTTGACGGCTGAAGAAATGCTGGTGCTGACGGAGAAGCTGGCCGACATGCACGCCAACCTGTACGGCTACCAGCGGACGATCAGTGAGGAGGACCTGGCGACCTTTATCAAGATTGAGTACGGCCGGATTGGGGCGAGTGCCAACATCACGCCCCGGGAGGTCATCCGGGACTTTATTGAGCTGCTGGACATCCTCTGGCAGAACCCGGGAACTGACGTGAAGACCCTGCTTAATTCCGACCAGTTCAACTACAACCAGTCGGCTGCCGTCTCCGACAAAAAGGACGACGGTTTTGCGGAATTTACGATTTGATTTGCCAAAGGAGGTGAGCGGAAATGGACGTCTTTTCACGGTACGCGCCCTTTATCCAGGACTACATCTATAGCCAGGGCTGGCGCAGCCTCCGGGCAATCCAGCAGGCGGCCGGTGAGGCAATTTTTACGACCGACCAGAACGTCCTCCTGTCCGCCCCGACCGCCTCGGGAAAGACGGAGGCGGCCTTCTTCCCGATCCTGACCCTGATGGATGAGGAGCCGCCGTCCTCGGTTGGTTGCCTCTACATCGCCCCGCTCAAGGCCCTGATTAACGACCAGTACCAGCGGCTCAACGTCCTCTGCCACGAGCCGGGGATCCCGGTCTGGCGCTGGCACGGCGACGTGTCACAGTCGCAGAAACGCAAGCTGCTCCGCCACCCGTCCGGCGTCCTGCAGATTACTCCGGAGTCACTGGAGTCCCTGATGCTCAACAAGCACATGGATATCCCCAGCCTCTTCGGCGACCTCCGCTTCATCGTGATCGATGAGATCCACTCGATGCTGCGGGGCGACCGGGGTGGGCAAACCTTCTGCCTGATTGAACGCCTGACCCGCCTGGCCGGCTGTCATCCCCGCCGGATCGGCCTCTCCGCGACGATTGGCGATCCGCGGTTGGCCGGTCAGCTCTTAGCGGCCGGCAGCGGTAAGGGGACGGTCATTCCGAAGATCGCTGACACCCATGAGGTCTGGCGCCTTTCGATGGAGCACTTTTACAAGGACCCGGTCCAGGCCGGTGACGATGCCAACGTCAAGGACGCCCAGCCGGTGCTCGAACAGGCAACCGACAAGGCGCCGACGATGGCAGATCCGGGCCTGGCCTACGTCTTTGAGCACACCCGGGGAAAGAAGTGCCTGGTCTTCACCAACAGTCGGGAAGAATGCGAGGCGGTCTGCCAGGCGCTGCGGGCATACTGCGCGGCCAACCACGAGCCCGACCGCTTCATGATCCACCATGGCAATCTCTCGACCTCCTTCCGGCAGACGGCCGAGGAGGCGATGCGGGACGAGAACTCCCTGATGACGACTTGTGCGACCGCCACCCTGGAGCTGGGAATTGACATCGGTCGGCTCGAACGGGCCTTTCAGATCGATGCTCCCTTTACCGTCTCCGGCTTCCTGCAGCGGATGGGCCGGACCGGTCGCCGGGGCAACCCGCCTGAGATGTGGTTCGTGATGCGTGAGGAACATCCCGAGTCGCGGGCGATGCTGCCGGAGCTGATTCCCTGGCCGCTGATTCAGGGAATTGCCCTGGTTCAGCTCTACCTCGAGGAACGCTTCGTGGAGCCGCCGCGGACCGGACGCCTGCCTTACAGTCTGCTCTATCACCAAACGATGAGCACCCTGGCAGCGGGCGGCGAGATGACCCCGGCCGAACTGGCGTCGCGGGTCCTGACCCTGTCGTACTTTCACAACATCAGCCAGGACGATTACCGGGTCCTCCTGCGCCACCTAATTAAGATTGACCACATCGAGCAGACGGAAAATGGCGGGGTGATTGTTGGTTTGGCCGGTGAGCGGGTCGTCAACAACTTCAAGTTCTACGCGGTCTTCCAGGAAAATGAGGAATTCAGCGTTCACTCCGGTTCCGAAGAGCTGGGGACGATCGTCAAGCCGCCGCCGGTTGGCGACAAAATCGCCATCGCCGGGCGCGTCTGGGTGGTCGAGGACGTGGACCGCAAACGCCACCAGGTTTACTGCCACCAGGTCAAGGGCCGGATCCCGGCCTACTTCGGCGACGTGGCCGGCGACATCGATCCGCGGATACTGGAACGGATGCAGCAGGTCCTGGCCGAGGATAAGTCCTACCCATACTTGATGACCAACGCGACCGCCCGCCTGCGCGAGGCTCGGGCCACAGCACAGGCGGCGGAGATGCTCAATGAGTCGTTGATCAACCTCGGTGGCAAGATGTGGTGCCTTTTCCCGTGGACAGGGACTTATGCCTTCCTGGCCCTGGAGCGCTTATTGCGGCTCAAGTGTGCCGACCGACTCGGCCTGCGCGGCTTCAACTCGGTCCGGCCCTACTACATGGAATTCTCGATGGACGCCTCGGCCGACGAGTTCTACCAAGTTATCGGCGAGGAAGCGGCCAAGGACTTCGATCCGCTCGACTTGGTGTTTGAAAACGAGGTCCCGGTCTTCGACAAATACGACCAGTACGTCCCGGACGAGTTGATCAAAAAGGGCTTTGCGCGCGGCGTTCTCGACGTAAAGACGATGAAGAGCTGTGTGCGGCGGATGATTCGCAAGCACCGGCGCGATAAGACGAAGGAATAAAGAAAATCGGTACTCTAGCATTGGGAATGCTGGGTACCGATTTTTGCTATTTTTTTATTATTGCGGTTGGTAATTTTCTTTCAAAAAAGCCCCCATCGCCTGCGGGGCGTGACCAGTAATGTGGCGAAAGTCACTGGTGACTGCGTCCATCAGCCCCATTGCGGCGGCCTGGTACATCGAGGCCAGCTCATCGCCATCACCCTCGGCCCGGTAGATGTCGGCGAATTCCTGGACGGAAACGGGGGCGTAACCAATCTGCTTGCCGGTGGCGGCGGTCATCAGGCGGGCGAGTTCGACCATGTTGTAATTCTGCCCCATCGTCAGCAGGTAGTTCTGGCCGTGATCGCGCAAGTAGGGCTTAACCGCTACGTTAGCGATCGCTTCCGCACTATCGGTTCGGGAGATGAAGCTCATTGCCTGGTCACCGATTGGGTAGATGACGTTGTGGCGCTCAATCAGTTCTGGTAAATAGGGGATCAGCGGATCGGCGTAGAGCGCGTTTTTGACGACCGCGTAGTTCAGCCCTGATGAAGCCAGGCGTGCGGGCAGGTAGGCGTAGTAGCCGGCCATCTGAAAGGGATTGTTGGCCTGGTCGGCGATGAAACTGACGTCCACCAGGTTCTGAACCCCGGCCCGCTGCATGGCGGTCAGGGAGTTTTCAAACTCGTTGAGCCGGTCCTGGACGTTGTAGGTGATGCTGGGGATGTAGACCAGAACGTCGACCCCCTGAAAGGCGGTCACCATCGAATCAATATTGCGGTAGTCGACGGCGGCCAGCTCAAAGCCGGCGTCCTTGAGCTTGGCGGCCTTGGCAGGGGTGTGGACCCCGAGACGAATGTTTTCCTTAGCGGTCAATTTACTGAGCTGTTCGACCACCTGTTGACCGAGGTGACCGGTGGCACCGGTAATCATGTATTGCATACTATTCTTCCTTTCTCTGTTGCGCTTCCTTTTGGGCCTGCTTGACGAGGACCGTGTTGATGATGTCCTGGAGGCTGATCTGGGCCAGCTTGGCCTCAGCCGCCACTTCGGCCTGACGATAGTAGGCTGTCAGGGTCTCCTGGATGTTGCCACCGACAACGCATTCGGGATTGGTCTTGGGGTCGACGGCGAAGAGGTGGGAATCGCCCTCGACGGCTAGGAAGATGTCGTAGAGGGAGATTTCACTAGGATCCTTGGCCAGTTGGGGATCGGCGGCGCCGTGAATGGTGGTGATCAGGCCAGCCTTGCGCAACTGGCTCATCAGCCGGCGCACGACTACCGGTGAGGTCTCGACGCTTCCGGCAATGTTGGTGCTGGTTAGCGGGATCTTGCCCGCGTAGATGTTGATAAAAGCGAGGATATGAATACTGTCGCTAAAACGAGTTGAGATTTTCATTTTGATCAGTCCTTTGGCATTATTGTAATTAATCAAGTTACAAATATCAAGTATCTAAATTGCTGACCATTGGCGAACTAATGCTTTTATTAACTTGACAAAAAGCAAGCTAGAGAATATGATCGTGACAGTTGAAACGATAAAAGTTACACTCGGAGGCGGAACTGCATGAATTTTAGAAGAATAGCTGGGGCGACCGGGCTTGCCCTGCTGTCACTCGTGGTGATGCTGGGCGTGTTCGAAACGCCCAGCAGTGCCAGCAAGCAGTCGTTGATTGTTGGCTCCAAGAACGGTGTTGAGAGCAGGACGGTTGGCGAAATCTATGCTCTAGCCCTCGAACATGCCGGCTATCGGGTTGTCCGCAAGCCCAACGTCGCCAACAGCGTGATCTTTTCCGCCACGCAAAAAGGCCAGGTCGATGTCTACCCTGACTACACGGGAACGATCGTGGAGACCTACCTCAAGCAAGACGGGCGAGGAAAATCGAGTGTCCAGATGGCCAAGATGGCGAAGGCGGGCGTAAAGAAGAAGGACCTGACCACCTTCGACTACGCGCCCGGTGATGACCGGCAGGGGATTGGGATGCCGACGAAGACCGCGCGTAAATATCACATTAATAATCTGAGCGACCTCCAGAAGAAGGCCCCGCAGCTGCGGTTCGCTTCCCAGGGTGAGTTCGAAAAACGCGTCGATGCGCTGCCGGCGATGGAAAATGCGTACGGCAAATACCGCTTCAAATCACTGAGAGACTACGATGCCAGCCTGCTCTATCAGATCATGAAACAGGGCAAGGCGGACGCGGCACCGGTATCGACCACCGATGGTCAGCTGGCGACGAAGAGGTTCACTTTAATTAAGGACAATAAGGGCATTTGGCCGCCGTACAACCTGGTCCCGGTCGCCAACATTAAGGCGACTAAGCGCTGCCCCAAAATGGCGCGTACCCTGAACAAGGTCGACGCCAAACTGACGAACAGGGAGCTGACGAGGCTGAATCGAAAGGTTAGCGTTGACGGGCAAAACTACCGGATGGTTGCCCGAAATTGGTATCGGCAAAACATGAACTAGCATTGAGGAGGGGGAATTGCCCTTGTTAAGACAGATTATTCGCTATTTTCAAACCAACAGCGGCCAGTACTGGCAGTACGTTGGTCAGCACCTCGAGCTCTGCCTACTGACCCTGGCGATCTCGCTGGTGATTGCCCTGCCGCTGGGCTACCTGGGCTCGCGGGTCAAACCGTTGGCCAGTTTCTGCACGGCCTTTGCCCAGGTGCTGCGGATCATTCCCAGCCTGGCGCTGCTCTTCCTGCTGATCCCCTTTCTCGGCACTGGGATGGCACCGGCTCTGATTGCCCTGGTCGTGCTGGCCTTGCCGCCGCTTTTGATCAACACGATCCTTGGCTTTAATGAAGTCAGCCCGACCTACAAGGAGATTGGCTTGGCTCTCGGGATGGATTGGCGTCAATTGCGGCGACAAATCGAGATCCCGCTGGCCCTGCCGTACATTTTGAACGGGATCAAGCTGGCCCTGGTCGAAATCATCGCCAGCGCGACCCTGGCCACCTACATCGGTGCCGGGGGCCTGGGGACGCTGATTTTCACGGGATTGGGTCTTTATGACATGTCCTACGTCATCATCGGGGCGGTCAGTGTGGCGCTCCTGTCACTGTTTTCGATGCTCGGTTTTGATTATCTTATTAGGAGGGTTCAAAAAAATGGCCACGGCAAGTATTCAATTTAAGCACGTCAAAAAGAGCTTCGGAACAAACACCGTCATTCCCGATCTCTCCTTTACCGTCAACCAGGGTGAGTTCATAACGATCCTGGGCTCTTCTGGTAGTGGAAAGACGACCACGCTGAAGATGATTAACGGCCTATTGAAGCCAGATGCAGGTGAGATACTGATCGCCGGCCGACCACTGGCGGAGTATAACCTAGTTGAATTGCGCCGTCACATCGGCTACGTGGTTCAGCAGATTGGCCTTTTCCCACACATGACCATCAGTCAAAACATCGGGGTGGTGCCACAATTGCTTGGCTGGGAACAGGACCAAATAGTTTCACGTGTAACACAGCTGCTGAAACTGGTGAAACTTGATCCGGGCAAGTACGCGGATCGTTATCCGAGCCAGCTTTCTGGTGGGCAGCAGCAACGGATCGGCGTGGCCCGTGCGCTGGCTGCCAACCCGCCTTACGTCCTCTTTGACGAACCGTTTGGTGCCCTTGATGCCCTGACCCGACTGGAATTGCAAAAGGAGATCAAGCGGATCCACGCCACCCTTTCCGGGAAGACGTTCCTCTTTGTTACTCACGATATCAACGAGGCGCTTTACCTGGGGCAGCGGGTGCTGGTGATGAACAGAGGACGAATCGAACAATTCGCCACCCCGCGGGAAGTAGTGGCCCATCCAGCAACCGAATTTGTCCGCGACCTGCTGGGTACCGTCCGGCAGAACCAGGAACTGTGGGGGCAAGGCAATGATTAAATACTGGCAAGAAAATGCGCCCCAAATGCTGCTAGAGGTGGAACAGCACGCGGCGATGGTCCTGTCCGCCTTGGCGATCGCCCTATTAATCACGATCCTGCTGGTGCTATTTTTCCTCCGGCGCCAGCGTTGGCTGAACGGGCTGGTATATTTCTTTTCCCTCCTGTATTCAATCCCGAGTTTTGCCTTTTTCGCCCTGCTTTTGCCGCTGTCGGGCCTTGGCATGTGGACGGCGGTGATCGTGCTGACGGTTTACAGCGAATACATCCTGCTGCGGTCATTTATCACCGGCATCCGGGGTGTTGATTCGGACCTGGTGGAAGTGGCTCGCGGCCTGGGGATGACTAACTGGCAGGTCATTGCACGGGTACAGCTGCCCCTGGCCCTGCCGGCAATTTTCTCCGGCATTCAGGTTGCCCTGGCATCGACAATGGCGATGGCGACGATCGCGGCAACTATCAATGCCGGGGGTCTCGGCCAGCTGCTCTTCGACGGCCTTCAGAGCCTGCGGGTGGTGCCGATTCTCTGGGGGATCCTGCTGACAATGGTGCTGACCTTGCTTTGCGCCGGCGCAATCTGGTTGCTGCAGTGGGCGCTGACCCGGCGGTGGGCGAAGATGGTGAGAATTTGATAGAAATAAAAATGCTCGATTTTTCGGGCATTTTTTTAATACTATTCTCAAATTTTTACGTACTTTAAAGATAGGGGGACGAATCTCCTAAAATATGAATTCATAGCAAACTGATGCTATAATTAGGGGTGAGAGCATGAGCAATGAGTTCGCGTTAAAGCTTATGAAAATGTTGGTAGCCGAAGAAAAATTTACTTTAGTTAATCGCCGTGCGCCACACGCTCGGGCTGTTTCTTTTGCGGCGGCTAAAATTATCGTAGAGCAGTTGACGATTAACGACTTCGTTAAGAAGAGTGAAGATCGGGCCTATCCCGGGGAATATCTCTGGATTTATAAAACAGATGTTGGCATTGTATATTACATCAAATGCAAGTTCACTGATGATTTCGGGTGGGTTAAGTTTATTTCGTTTCACGAGAGTAGTTACTAGGAGGAGCATTTATGAGTAAAACATACGTCAAAAATTACACAAATACCTTTAATATTCGTGGCAGTGAAATTAGCGTTAGTGCTCCGGCACGGTTTGACTGTGAGACCGATCGGATTGTGGCAGACACGGCACTAGATGACCAGGCCTTGGCCCTTGCCCGCGCTCAGTATCGCAAACGGTATAAGGTTGTAACTCCGCAAGAAATTAAAGCATTACGGCAAAAATGGCACCTAACACAACGCGAATTTGCCAAGGTGGTTGGATGGAGTCCATCAACCGTTGCCTTGTATGAGACAGGAGAATTGCCAACAACTGGGAACAATCGCTTGTTGAAAATTTTGATTAAGGATGAGCAAGTGATGCGCGAATTTATTGCTGACAGTCAAGCAGCGGATTTACTGGAAAATTAAAAGCGGTGGGGCAGGGAGTGGGACAGGACTCGCTTGCGAGTTCGTCTTCCCACTCCCGCGAATTTAGCCTAAGCAACAGCAAAACTGGATTTTTGTCAAACAGGCAAGAAAGCGCATCTCTCTTCCATAAAAAGCTATTTTCTTTTAAACCTTTTTAAACTTTCGATTTTCTTTTAAACCCTTTTAAACCTTTTTGCACGTTGGCAAGGCTCTATCAGATATTTAATTGACAAACTGGTCGCCTTTACAAATTAGCGGTTCGGTACTAGACTGAAATTAAGTCGAATTAATAATTTCTTCGGGGCAGGGTGCAATTCCCAACCGACGGTGACAAGCAATGCTTGAAGTCCGTGACCCGCTGATCGCTCTGGTCAGCGGCTGAACCAGTGCGAGTCTGGTACCGACAGTGATAGTCTGGATGGGAGAAGAAATGAAACGTGGCAGGACAGTTGCCAGCTTTTTTAATCTTGAAATGGCCCCGGATGACGAAATGTTATCCGGGTTTTCGATTTTTAAAGGCGTTTTGATCAAACAAGTAAGGCCCCGGGAAGATTTTCTCGAGGCTTTTTTGCATGGAAGGAGGAGATGCTAATGCAAATTGACGAAAAGATGATGCGCTTGGCGATCAAGCAGGCACAACTCGCCGACTGGTCGACCTGGCAAAATCCCCGCGTCGGGGCGGTCGTGGTCAAAAATTCGCGGGTGCTGGCGACGGGCCATACCCACGCGTTTGGTGACATTCATGCTGAGCGCGACGCCATTAGCAAGCTTTCTCCGGAGCAGTTATTGAATTCGACCCTCTATGTGACCCTAGAGCCCTGCAATCACTATGGGAAGCAACCGCCCTGTGCGGACCTGATCGTCGCTTCCGGGATCAACCGGGTGGTGATCGCCGAGACGGATCCGCACGCTCTGGTGACCGGGAAAGGAATCCGAAAGCTTCAGGACCACGGAATCACGGTGGAGACCGGGATGCTGGAAAACGAAGCAGCGGCGGTCAACCCCCACTACAACTTCTACTTTCGTCACCGACGGCCGTGGGTGACGCTGAAACAGGCCCTGTCGCTCGACGGCAAGGTGACGAGCGCGCCCGGCACCCGAACGGCGATCACTAACCGCTTGGTGTACGAACGGGTGCACCAGGAGCGAGCCTGGTTTCATGGAATCGTAATCGGCAGCCAGACCGCAATTGTTGACGATCCGCTCCTGACGACCACGGCCCGGACGGACTTTCCGCCGGTACGGATCATTTTGGATCGCCGGGGCAGATTGGGGCGGCACCGGGAGCTGCGGATCCTTCATGACCGGGCCGCGCCGACCTGGGTGTTTACCGCTAACCCCGCTTTGAGTGCGCAACTGGCGACGACCAATGCCACGGTGATTTGCCAGGCGCACCCGACGATTGCCGCCGTGGTGAAGGAGTGTGGTCGACGGGGCTTGCAGTCGCTGTACGTCGAGGGTGGCCCGACGATTCATCGCGCCGTCTTTGACAGCGGCCTGGTAAACGAGCTGTTGACCTACCTGAGCCCACGACTGCTTGGCCAACAAGGATTGGCTGGCTTCCAACCCGCGCACCTGGTCACACCGCGGGCCGTCGCAATTGAACAATTGGGAGACAACGTCAGGATTGAAGAAAGGGTGGATGAAGATGTTTAGTGGATTAGTTGCGGGAACCGGCCGAATCAGTGAGCTCAAGCAGGAGGGCGAGACTATTCGAATGGGAATCGCACCGCAGCCAGCGGATTTTCTCAATGGAATCAAGGTTGGGGATTCGATTGCCATCGACGGGACCTGCCTGACCGTGGAGTGTTTTAACGACCGGGATTTCACGGTCACTCTGATGCCGCAGACCTTTGAGAAGACGACCTTTAAAGACCGCCAAGTCGGCGACAGGGTGAACCTGGAACGGTCGCTGGCGGTTGGCGGCCGGCTCGAGGGCCACATCGTTACCGGCCACGTCGATGAGGTGGTTTCCGTACTGGCCCGCCGGCAAAACGAAAACGCCATCGAATTGACCCTGTCGTTGCCGCCACGCTTGCGGACCCAAGTGGTGGCCCAGGGCAGCGTGGCGCTCAATGGTGTCAGCCTGACCGTGATGAAGACGGGAAGCGACCGGTTCAGCGTCGGCCTGATTCCGCACACGCAGACGATTACCAACCTCGACTCGCTGCGGGTTGGCGATTCGGTGAATTTAGAAACGGATATTTTGGGGAAGTACGTAGCCGCAAATCTGAAAGTGGGGACGAAATAATGGATGTCAAGAAAATTCAGGATGCCTTAACGCAATTAAAGAACGGGGGCCTGGTGATTGTGATGGACGATCTGGACCGGGAAGCCGAGGGCGACATGATCGGCCTGGCCGCCAAAGCGACGCCCCAGAAGGTGAATTTCATGACCAAGTA
Source organism: Limosilactobacillus sp. (assembly GCF_022482365.1). Classification (NCBI taxonomy): domain Bacteria; kingdom Bacillati; phylum Bacillota; class Bacilli; order Lactobacillales; family Lactobacillaceae; genus Limosilactobacillus; species Limosilactobacillus sp. The sequence continues at coordinate 1,474,555 of NZ_JAKVPE010000001.1, read as the reverse complement.
CGCGCGGGGATTGATGTGCGTGCCGATGGCGCCCAAAGTGGCCCGGCGCTTGCAACTAGGACAGATGACCGCAGATAACACCGACCCGTTCGGGACCGCCTTTACGATCAGCGTGGATCACAAGACGACGACCACCGGGATCTCGGCCTTTGACCGCTGGCGGACGATCACCCACCTGGCGGACCCGCAGGCAGTCAACGCTGATTTCTACAAGCCCGGGCACATCTTCCCATTGGTCGCCAAGGAAAACGGCGTGTTGGAACGAAATGGTCATACAGAGGCGGCGGTCGACCTGGCCAAGCTGGCGGGGGCGGAGCCGGTTGCCTACATTTGTGAAATCCTGAAGTCCAACGGGGAGATGGCCCGGTCCAAGGAACTCCACGAGATGGCGGCGGAATACAGCCTGCCGATCATCACGATCAAGGATCTCCAGGAATACCGCAAGAGCGAGGTGAGTAAACCCGTAGAGGAGGTCAAACTGCCCAGCAAGTACGGCAGCTTTCGTCTGCACTACTTCGCCGGGGACAACCTGGCCCTGATTAAGGGTGACGTTTCCGGATCGGCGCCGGTGATGGTCCGCCTGCACTCCGAATGCTTTACCGGCGACGTCCTGGGCTCTTTGCGCTGTGACTGCGGGCCCCAACTCCACGAGGCGATGCGGCGGATTGAAGCCAATGGCCGGGGCGTGATTCTCTACCTGCGTCAGGAGGGGCGGGGCATCGGCTTGCGCAACAAGCTCAAGGCCTACCGACTGCAGGAGGAAGGCGCGGACACGGCCGAGGCCAACGAGCAGCTCGGCTTCCGGGCCGACGAGCGCAAATATGCACTAGCCGCCCGGATGCTTCGCCAGTTGGGGATCGAAAAGGTTGACCTTTTGACCAACAATCCGGATAAGATTGATCAGCTCGAACTCGACGGGATCACGATCAACCGCCGCCTGCCGTTGGAGATCGCGCCCAACATCTACGACCACAAATATTTGGAAACCAAGAAGCACAAGTTTCATCACCTATTAAATTTGGAGGCATAATCATGAATGAATTCAGTGGCAAATTTGACCAGCAGGACCTGCGCATCGCAATCGTGGTCGCCGATTTCAACTCGACGGTGACCCGCCAGCTCAAGGAAGGGGCGGTGGCGACCCTCGAAAAGTTCGGCGTCCCGACTGCCCAAATTGACGTCTACCACGTCCCGGGGGCCTTTGAGATTCCCTTTGCGGCGAAAAAACTAATGGATAGCGAGCGCTTCGACGGCATCATGACCCTGGGTGCGGTGATCAAGGGCGACACGGACCACTACGATTTGATTTGCCAGAACGTGACCCGCGGGATCATGGACCTGAATCTGCAGGGCAAGATTCCAGTGACCTTTGGCATCCTGACCACGGACAACATCGAGCAGGCCATGCAGCGAGCCGGACTCAAGATGGGCAACGAGGGGGCCAGCACGGCGCAGAGCCTGCTTGAGATGATCAGCTTGGCACGCTCCCTGTAGCGACGGCCAATCAGCACGGGCACCGGTGATGTGTTATCATTAGAGAAATCGCGTGAAGGGGATGAATTTTCGATGAAGTTTTTCAGTAATCGCCGGGCAACGACCAGTGTTGCGCTGATCAGCCTGGTACTTCTGGTGCTGACCTACAGCCTGCACGGTGCCAAGTGGCTTCAGGCAGTCATCCTGATTATCTTTCTCGCCAGTGCCTTTGCCTTCACCTTCGTAACGGAGTGGCGGCGCTACAAGCAACGCACGGAAGCGGAAGAAGAAAATAGTACAAAGTAAAAAACAACGGTGCAGTTTCCCGGAGGAGATTGCACCGTTATTTTTTATTTGGCAATTTTTTCTGTGTAATAAAAATTATTCCTCCAAATTTTTGAGGCCCCGATTGAAAAGCTGGCGATAGTTTCCAATTTTATTTTGTTCCTGAATGTGTTCCTTCAACGCCTCGAATGAAGCGGTGTGGTTGGCAGAATTATAAAGAAGCGATACTTGATACTCCTTGGGAACGTTGTCAGCAATCTGGCAATATTTAATTAACCCCTTTTGAGGATTTGAAAGCAAGCCGATGAGGGGAAGGGGGAACAGCCCAAACCCTTGATCAAATGCAATTAAAAGATTTCGCTGTTCCAATGTCGGGATTCGCTGCATTTGGCAGTTTTTCAGTAGTCCGCCAAATGCAGCCTTATAGCTATCAGGGAAGAAGTCAGAATCGTTAAAGCTATGGTGCAGTAATGGCAATGCAGTGAGGCTTTCCAGGCTTATCTTTTTAGCAGTGCTTAGTGGGTTTGACCGACTAATGCCAACTCCCCATTCGCCGGTCATTAGGTTAATAGTCGCTAAGTGGGGGTCAATTTTAGAAAGGCGGTGCTGTTCGTCAGGAACCGCGGCCAAATCAACCGCTCCGGTGATGACCTGTTGGGCGAGCGCTTCAGCACTGTCTTCTTTAAAGACAAAGTGGGCCGATGGCTTTAAATTGCGATATTTTCCCAGAATAGCGGCAATAAGTGCACCTTGATAAGCGGAGCAATAGCCAATTTTAATTTGGTGCTGTGTATGCTGCAAATTGATGAGCAGCGCTTGATTGTAATTATTAATAATCTCTTTTGCAATTGGCAGGAATGCATTGCCATCCCCGGTGAGGGTTATTCCATTTTTTTCGCGCTTAAAAAGCGTAATGCCGAGTTCATCTTCAAGTTGACGAATCTGCTTAGAAATAGCACGTGGAGTTAGGTATAGGTGATCAGCGGCACTGTTAAAACTGCCATAATTAACAACCTTAAGAAAATTTCTGACTTTTTCAGTATCCATTGAGCTGAGCACTTCCTTAGCATTCTGTGCGGCGAATAAATTGTTCCGCAGCCGTCCAAATTTGGGAATCTACATTTCATTATAACCTCATTAGAATTAGCAGTGTGAAGGAAATCACATGTTTATGAGGTGAAAAGGATGAAAAAAGTTTTAGTAAGTGAGCAAATTGATGTTGCTGGAATCGAGTTGTTAAAGAAGCATCATTATTCTGTAAAAATAGCTGACGGTACTGATACACCAACGCTAGAAAAGGAAATCAAAGACGCCGATGCGTTAATTATCAGGTCAACTGAATTGCCCGCAGAAGTTATTAATGCCGCTGATCATTTAAAGATCATTGCTCGTCATGGAGTGGGGGTAAATAACATCGATATTCAGACCGCTACTCACAATCGAATTCTTGTTACTCGAGTAATCGGGGCCAATACTTTTGCGGTTGCAGAGTATGTTTTGATGATGATTTTAATGTTAAGTCGGGGAGTTGAAAGGGCACAGCGGACATTCAGAGAGCAGCGAAGCCAATTAAAAAACTTTAATTCCTTAACGGGGTTCACCAACTACTTTAACTTAAATCGGCATGAGGTTCGTGGTAAAACGTTGGCAATTCTAGGATTGGGGCACATTGGGAAAGTGATTGCCCAACTGACGCAACCACTGGGGATGAAAGTAGTTGCTTATGATCCTTACGCCAAACAGCAAACAATTCCGATTATTCCACGATTAGCCGACGCTCTTAGTCAAGCTGATTTTGTTTCGATTAACATGCCCCTGACACCCGAAACGCAAAATCTAATAACGCTTGATGAACTAAAGAAGATGAAATCATCTGCCTACATTATTAATTCTGCACGGGGCGGGATTATTAACGAAAATGATTTGGCAACGGCTTTAAGACAGGAAGTGATTGCGGGAGCAGCGATTGATTCTTATTCAGTCGAACCACCTCTCGACAACAATCTGCTTTTTGATGTACCGAACATCATTTTAACGCCGCATTTTGCAGGAACAACGTTAGAATCCAGCCGTGCTCAAGCCGTGGGAGCAGCCCAATCTATTATTGACTATTTTGATGGCAAACTTCCAAACGGGGCTGTTAATCCAGACGTGTTGGCAAAATAAAGGGAAGAGTGAAAATAATGAAACATCGGAAATTAATAATAGGAATAATTGGCCTTGTTTTGGGAGGAATCGTCGCCTACTTAATTCCCGTTCCACAAGGGCTTAATCATAACGGAATGGTCGTCTTGGCCTCATTGCTTGTGGCAAATGTTTTTTGGATTTTTAATGTAATGCCGACCTTTGCCACTGGTTTGCTGATGATGGCGTCCTGGATAATTTTGGGTCATGTTCAGTTTCAAGTTGCGTTCGGTGATTTTGCGATGCCAACAATGTGGATTATTATTGGTGGTTTGGCATTGGGAGCAGCTGCGCAAAAGACGGGTCTAATAAAGCGAATTGCTTTTAAGATTATGTCCCTGTTCCCGGCTAACTTTAGTGGACAGGTACTAGCCTTACTGACGGCAGGTACAATCATTTCACCGCTGATTCCCAGTGATCATCCGCGGAACGCCATGAGTGCGCCCATCGCGCAGGGAATTAGTCAGGCACTGGGATATCGCGACCGTAGTAAGGGATCCGCGGGCCTGTTTCTAGCAGCAATGTGGGGGTTCTGTGTAACGGAATCAGGCTTTCTTTCGGCAACGGCTCGTAATTATGCCTTTAAGGGTATTCTTCCTGCTAAGGTGCAGGATACGCTTAGTTGGGGGAACTGGCTGCTATTGATGCTGCCGTGGACAATTATTATTTTGGTACTGGGCTTCTATATGCTTAAAATTATGTTTAAGCCTCATGATGATCATCGGGTATCTAATGACTTTATAAAAAAACAATTAGCTGATCTAGGACCGATGACTTCTGCAGAAAAGATCACGGCAGTAGTGATTTTAGTTGCAATTGTCTTTTGGGTTTTTGAAGATATTTTGCACATTCCTGCAGCGGTAACGGCACTTGTTGGTGTTTCAATTCTAACCGCTTGTCATGTCTTTACTGGCAAAGACTTGGGCAGCCGGGTCAGCTGGAGTACGGTGCTTTTTGTTGGCTCCGTAATTGCGCTTGGCAATGTAATGCAGAAAGTAAACTTGACGACTTGGCTCCGTCAGATTTTACAACCAGTATTGGGTCCGGTGACAAATAATATTTGGCTGGCAGTTGTGATTGTTCCACTTTTGATCTATCTTCTAAAATTTGTGGTAGTGTCAGCTATCTCTTGCGGTACTTTGGTGATTTTGGCATTTGTTCCCTTCTTCAGTCAGATGGCCTTTAATCCAGCGCTGTTAATTTTGATTGTGACAACAAGTGTTAACATTTGGCTGCTTCAGTATATGAATCCACCATTTATTACAGGGGAAGCAGCAGTGCAGAATCACATGTTTACTAAAAAAGCGTTGGCAATGTCGTCAAGTGGCTACATGATATTAAATATTATTGGGCTATTAGCTTGCGTTCCATTATGGCAATTAATGCATCTTGCTTAATAATGCTTATAAAACCTATTTCAAAAAAGTCCAGGGTAATCCACGCTACCCTGGACTTTTTTGGAAACTTAAAAATACCACAACCCGAAAGAAACAAGGTTGTGGTATTTGATCAAGCTTTGCTATTGTTCGCTTAAACCTTCCGGTACCGCTTCAGCCCGATGATGTTGAGCACCACGAAGATGATCCCAAAAACCAAGAGGGCGCAGAGGTCGCCGGCGATGGCGTTGAAGCCGCCGCCCTTGAGGATCACGTCGTTCATGGCGTTGCTGGCGTAGGTCAGCGGCAGGATCTTAGAAACCGCGACGGTCCACGATGGCATTCCCGACAACGGCACCAGGCCGGAGAAGAAGATTTGCGGCAGGACCACCAGGGGGATGAACTGGACCATCTGGAATTCCGAGGAGGCAAAGGTTGAGATGAAGATCCCAAGGGCCAGGGCGACCAGGGAAAGCAGGAAGTTGATCACGAAGACCCAGAAGAGGCTGCCGACGACCTCAACCTTGAGCAGCCAGATGGTGGTGGCGACGATCACGACGGTCTGCAGGATGGCGACGGCCCCGTAGCTGATCATGTAGCCGGCCACGATTTCACCGCGCCGCACCGGGGTGGCCAGCAGGCGGTCGAGGGTTCCGCTGGTCCGTTCCTTGAGCAGGCCGATTCCCGAAATCAGGAAGACAAAGAAGAAGACGAAGAAGCCCATGAAGACGGGGATTACCTTGGAGAAGAAGTTGGTGTTGTGATCCCCGTACTGGTAGGAGGACTTCACCGACGGAACGGCCGCAGCTTGCTGTTTGCCGAGCTGGGCCTGGACGCTGGCCGGCAAGGTTGCCACCAGCTTGTGGATTGTCCGCTGGGTCGCCGTGGCCTGGGTCTTCTGCAGGGCCAGCTGGAAGGCCTGACGAGACAGTGCCGTCTTGGTCGAGTCGATGTTGGCGTAGCGGACGTGGTAGTTGCTGCCGCTCTTGGTCACGATTGAGTCGACCCGGTAGTCTTTCAGTGCCCGCTGTGCGGCGGCCTTGGAGCCGTACTCCTTAGTTCTGACGTTCTTGACCTTGTCCATCCGCTGGACCAGGGAGGAGCTGACGTTGTAGGTCCCAATCGTCACGTGGGGCTTGGTGTTGGCGGAAAACATGATTGAGAGCAGCCACATGATGAAGATTGGCGCGAGGAAGAGCAGGGCCAGCGTCCGCTTGTCCCGACTCAGTTCCTTCACGATTCGGTTGGTAATTGCAAGGGTGCGCATTAGTCTTCCACCTCCTTTTCTGCCTTAAGGAAGACGTCTTCGATCGAGTCAACCTGGTATTGCTTTTTCAGGTTCTGCGGGGTGTCCTTGGCGATGATCGTCCCCTGCATCAGGAGAGCAACGGAATCAACCTGTTCGGCCTCGCTCATGACGTGGGTGGTGACCAAAACGCCGCAGCCCGCGTCTCGCCGCCGCTTCAACTCCGCCCAGATCTGCTTGCTTAGGGCAGGATCAATGCCAACGGTGGGCTCGTCTAAGATCAACAGCTGCGGGCTGGCGAGCAGGGCGATGGCCAGGGACAGCCGGCGCTTCATCCCGCCCGAGAAGGCTTGGACGCGCTTATCGAGGCTGGCAGTCAGGTCGACAATCCCGGCGACGTGTTCGATGTCGTCCTTGAGCTTCGCCCCGGTCAGGCCCTTCATCTGGCCGAAAAACTGGAGATTTTCCCGGGCGGTCAGGTCAAGATAGAGGGCGTCACTCTGGGCCATGTAGCCCATCTTGGCCAGGACCAGGCGGTTAGGCATCGTTTTGCCCAGCACCGTGGCGGACCCGCCGGAACTCTTTTCCATCCCGAGGGCGGTCTTGATCAGGGTGGTCTTTCCTGAGCCGGAGGGACCGATCAGGCCGGTGATCCGGTCGGCGGTGACTTGGAGATTGACGCCGCGGAGGACGACCTGGTCGCCGAACCGTTTCTCAAGCTGGCGAATGTCGAGTAGGTTTTGCATTTTAATTCCTCCCGTGTTGTTTTATTGCCCTCATTATCCAATGCGCCCGCCTAGCCGACAATCCCCAGTTGTGCTAGAATTGTCGTTGATCATGACATGTGTCACAAATAATGACAGCTATCAATGAGGTGATGATATGGCAAGCCTGCAAGCCCAGCGAACCCAGAAGATGATCCAAAATGCCTTCGTCGAACTGCTCCAGGAAGAATCCTTCCGTGAGGTGACCGTGACCCAGATTGCTAGACGGGCCCTGATCAACCGCCAAACCTTCTATAACTACTACCTGGATAAGTATGACCTGACGGAAAAGCTCACGGCTGAAATGCTGGCAATTTTTGATCGCTTGCTTACCAAACGGGCCCAAAAGATGGAAGAGCATGAATCACTGACGACTTTTGTTCTTCTGGGCCGGGCAAACGGGATTTACGATGAACTATTCCGCCACCGCCAGCTGATTCTCAAGCTGTTTCAAATCCAGTACGATGAGCGGAGCCTGCAAAGCCAACTGCACCGCCGGGTTGAACAGACGCTGAACGAGGTGATCACTCCCCGGCCTTCCGAATTCACGCTCGACTTCTGCGCCGGTGCCTTCGTCAACATGGTCCGGCACGTTCTTTTGATGGGGCGCTTTCCGAACGAGGAGGAGATTAAGGAGCTGAAACGGGTGATGATGACCGTCTTGTCATAAGTCATACCAATAGTTTAGAATGATCTTAAAATTATATAACCCCAAAGGGACCGGCCAAAATGGTAATTGGTTAGTCCCTTTTTTGTGGACCCATGAGCATAAAAAATAGCAAAATACTTATCGACTGATATTTAAACAAAATGGAATATATTATTTGAAAGTAAGCGGTTTAAGGGGTACACTATGAAATATAAGAAGCAATTATTATTGAGTGATTGATAAGGTATTTGGTAAATTGGAGGAGATTAGCAATGAGTATTGTTAGTTTAGCTCGTTTCCAATTTGCAATGACGACAATTTTTCACTTCTTCTTTGTGCCGTTCTCAATTGGGACGGTGTTCGTCGTTGCAATTATGGAGACACTCTATGTCCGTACCAAGGACCCGTCATACAAAAAGATGACGAAGTTCTGGGGGAACATTTTCATGCTGAGTTTCGCCGTCGGGGTTGTTACCGGCTTGATTCAGGAATTCCAGTTTGGGATGAACTGGTCTGATTATTCTCGATTCATGGGAGACATTTTCGGTGCGCCGCTGGCCTTCGAAGCCCTGTTGTCATTCTTCATCGAATCGACCTTCATCGGCCTGTGGGTCTTCACTTGGGACCGGGTTAAGAAGGGCCTGCACCTCTTCTTTATCTGGATGATCGTCTTTGGGACCATTACGTCCGCACTCTGGATTCTGACCGCGAACTCGTTTATGCAGCATCCGGTTGGCTACACGATCCGGAACGGCCGGGCGGAAATGGCCGACTTTGGCGCTTTAATTTCTAATCCGCAGCTGATCTTTGAACTGAGTCACGTCTTGATGGGCGCGTTGCTGACCGGGGCCACCATTATTTGTGGCCTGGCTGCTTTCCAGCTGCTGAAGAAACGGCAGCTATCCGCTGAAAACAAGAAGATCTACCACAAGACGATGCGGGTTGGCCTGTGGTTAATGCTGATCTTCTCCCTGGGTTCTATTGGCGCCGGGGACATGCAGATGCAGTACCTGATTAAGGAGCAGCCGATGAAGTTTGCCGCTACCGAAGCGGTCTACAAGACTACGAAGAGTCCGGCTCCCTGGACGGTTGTCGGGATTGCCAATCCGAAGACTCACCAGGTTAATGGTAAGATTGAGATTCCTGGCGTCTTAAGCTTGCTCTCTTATCACAAATTAAGTGGTTCCGTTGAGGGGATGGACGAAGTGAATGCCCAACTCGAAAAGACCTACGGGACCCACATTGACGGGCACAAGATGAGCTACTACGTTCCGGTCAACACGCTGTTTTGGAGCTTCCGGGTCATGTGTGGATTCGCCGCCCTTATGTTCCTAGTTGCCTTGGTCGGTTTGATTACGACACGAAGGGGCAAGGAGACGCTCTACAATCACCGCTGGATGCTTTGGGTCATCGCCCTCATGACCTTCTCACCGTTCCTCGCCAATACCTCTGGCTGGCTGATTACTGAGTTTGGCCGGGTTCCATGGACGGTCTATGGTCTCTTCACTATTCAGCAAAGCGTTTCGCCAAACGTTTCCGTGGCCTCGCTCTTGACGTCGAATATCATTTACTTCGTGCTGTTCGCGTCGCTGGCCGCTATTCTGGTTGCCCTGATCGTTCGTTTCCTGCGCAATGATCCAGTGGAATGGGATGCTGCCCAAGCGGACAAGAAAGCAACGGATCCGTTTGCAAAGGGGGCCTTCTAAATGTCATTTCTGCAAATACTTTGGTTCATACTAATCGGGGTCCTGTTTTCCGGGTTCTTCTTCCTGGACGGCTTCGATTACGGTGTTGGTATGGCCGTGGGGACGCTGGCCCACAATGAGGGGGAGCGTGCTCAAATCATTCAGACGATCGGTCCGGTTTGGGACGGAAACGAAGTCTGGCTGATTACTGCCGGTGGGGCGATGTTTGCTTCCTTCCCGTACTGGTACGCGACATTGTTTTCTGGCTACTACCTGATTCTGCTCTTCATTTTGGTTGGCCTGATTCTACGGGGCGTCTCCTTTGAATTCCGGGCAAAGAGTCCGGATGAGAAGAAGCCGATCTGGGAGCGGATTATGGCCGTAACGAGTTTCCTCGTTCCCTTCCTCTTTGGGGTGATGTTTATCTCCATGATCAAGGGAATGCCAATTGATGCGGCCGGTAACATGCATGCCCACTTCTTTGACTACTTCAACTGGTTCTCAATCGTCGGTGGGATTGCCCTGGCCCTTTTGACCTACCTGCACGGCCTTAACTACATTACTTTGAAGACTAAGGGCCCGGTTTCGGAACGAGCACAAAACTACGCCCACTTCTTCTACTGGGTGCTCTACCTGGGTGAGGTTATTTTTGCCCTGTTGTTGCTTTTCCAAACCGACTTCCTGGCGGTTCATCCGATCGCCACGCTGCTGTGTCTGGTTCTGATCGTCGGCTTCTCCGTTTGGGCCCACGCGGCCACCTTTGCCAACAAGCAGGGGCACGCATTCACGGCGAGCGGCCTGACCCTGGTTTCGTTGGTCGCACTGATTTTCTGCGGCCTGTTCCCACGGGTAATGATCTCATCAATCAGCAGCAAGTTTGACCTGTTGATTCAGAGCGCCTCGTCATCCAACTACACCCTGATCGTGATGACGATTGCAACGGTGATCCTGGTACCGTGCGTTCTGGCCTACACAATCTGGGCTTATTGGATTTTCCGGAAGCGGATCGCGATGCCAAGGATTGGAGTGACTGATTAATGATTGATCGAGAGTTATTTCGGCTCGCAGGAGCTCGATCAATCAGCATAAGGCTTGCGGGACTCGATGTTCTGCAGGCCTTTTTGATTATTGGGCAAGCCCTGGCGCTCAGTGCGAGCATTACCCAATTATGGCAAGGCGACCGGTTGAATTGGAAGCTGTTGCTCCTCTTTGCACTCTGTTTCACCGGACGCCAGTTGCTGAACTGGCTGAGTGAGCACTGGCTGGACGGCTATGCGGGACGGACTGCCCAGGATTTGCGCCGTGCGCTCCTGCAGAAGCTTTTTCGACGCGGTCCGGCGCTGGTTCAGAAGCAGGGGACCGGGAGCATGATCACGATGGCCCTCGATGGCATCAGCGAGGTGCGTGACTACATCAAGCTGACCTTTTCCAAGGTGCTGACGATGATGATTGTTCCCGTGCTGCTTTTAATTGCAGCGGGTTTCCTGGATCTCAAGTCAGCATTGATCTTACTGATCATGTATCCGCTGATCGTGATGTTCATGATTATCCTCGGCAAGGCCGCCCAGGCGAAGGCAGAAAAGCAGTTTGGCAACTTTCAGAAATTATCAAATAATTTTATCGACTCGCTGCGCGGAATTGACACCCTGAAGTACCTGGGCCTGAGCAAGCGCTATTCCAGGAGTATCTTCAATTCTAGCGAGCTTTTCCGGGAACGGACGATGCGGGTCCTAAAGATTGCCATGCTGTCGACTTTTGCCCTTGATTTTTTTACGACCCTTTCAATTGCGGTAATCGCCGTCTACCTAGGGTTTGGCCTGATTAACGGTAAAATGAGCCTTTTTCCGGCCCTGGCCATTTTGATTCTGGCACCGGAATACTTTTTACCCATCAGAAATTTTGCCAGCGATTTTCACGCGACATTGAACGGGAAAAATTCATTTAAGGCGATCCGGCAGCTGATTGACGAACCGGATGCTAAAGTGGCTAAGCTGCCACTTCACGACTGGACTGATGCCGACCAATTGCAGTTAACCGACCTCGAGTTCAAATACCCGAATGGCATGGCCATCAAGCCCATTTCATTGGATATTCAGGGATACCAAAAGATCGGTATTATTGGAATGAGTGGCGCCGGCAAGACGACCCTGATTAACCTGCTCAGTGGCTTTCTGACCCCCAGCGCCGGCAAGATTAAGATTCAGGGACGAGAGACGACCACCCTGGATATTCCGGCCTGGCACAGACAGTTGCTCTACATCCCCCAGAATCCGTATGTGTTTACGGCGACTTTGCGGGAAAACGTGGCCTTCTACACGCCCAATGTCAGCGATGAGCAGGTGCTGCAGGCGATCCACGTCGTCGGTCTCGATGACCTCCTGAGCGATTTGCCGGACGGCCTCGATACCGTGATTGGCAGCGGCCGCCGGGTGCTTTCCGGCGGACAGGCCCAGCGGATTGCCCTGGCCCGGGCCTTTTTGGACCAGAAACGGCGAGTGATGATTTTTGATGAGCCGACCGCGCACCTGGACATCGAAACGGAAATGGACTTAAAACAACGAATGCTGCCACTGATGGAGAACCGGCTGGTCTTCTTTGCCACTCACCGGTTGCACTGGATGAAACAAATGGATTACATTCTGGTGATGAACCATGGTGAATTGGTTGAGCAGGGGACTTTTGAACAGCTGCAAGCCAAGGGTGGCTACTTTACACGGCTAATGAAGGAAATGCGGGGTGAGAACTAATGCTAAAGAAAATTCCACTGCTGCGGGCGTTGAAACACGATCGCTGGGTCCGGCCGTTTCTTTACCGCTACCGCAAAACGCTGGTGCTGGCAATCACGTTGGGGATCATCACCTTCGTCTGCGGTGCAGGACTGATGTTTTCGGCCGGATTTTTGATCAGCAAGTCGGCGACCCGACCGGAAAACATCCTGCTGGTGTATGTGCCGATCGTCCTCACCCGGGCCTTTGGGATTGCCCGGCCGGCCTTCCGCTACCTGGAACGGCTGGTCAGTCATAATTGGGTGTTGAAGATGACCTCTCGCCTGCGGCAAAAGCTGTATGACACGCTCGAACACGACGCCGCGTCATTTAGCAGTAAGTATCAGCTTGGCGACATTCTTGGACTGCTGTCGGATGATGTTTCGCACGTGCAAAACCTGTATCTGCGAACAATTTTTCCGATGTTCGTTGCCTGGGGCCTATACGCCATCATCGTGGTTGCATTAGGCTTTCTCTCGCCATTGCTGGGCCTTTGGATGCTGGTGGTTTTTGGATTGATTATCTTTGCCATTCCGCTCTGGTCGGTCCTGGTCAACGGTGCCCGGCAGGAGTATGAAAAGCGAGCCAAGGACGAACTCTACGTCAACCTGACGGACAACGTAATGGGGATTGCCGATTGGGTTCTGGCGGGGCGGGGTGATAGTTACCTTCGCCTCCACGACCAAAACGAGCAACGCTACCAGCAGGTGGGCCGTTCAATGCGGAAGTTTGAGCACTTCCGGGACTTTCTGGTTCAAGAGCTGATCCTAGTCGTTGTGATCAGTTTGGTTATCTGGGGAGCTTGGCGGTTTGGCGGTCAGGCTGGTGGCCCGGCCAATTGGATTGCGGCCTTTGTCCTTGCCGTCTTTCCGCTAATTGATGCCCTTGCTCCGCTGCCCGCTGCAGCCCAGGAAACTAACGTTTATACAAATTCACTGGTCCGGCTGAACGACCTGAATCCTTCGGTAAAGGCCTCCGGGACGGTGCCGACGATTACGGCCCCGTATCGACTGGAGCTTAGTGACTTGCACTACGCATATCCGCGGACCGATAAGGAGGTTCTGCAGGGGATCAACCTGGCGATTGAGCCGGGAGAAAAATTGGCAATCCTCGGCAGAAGCGGCGCCGGCAAGAGTACGTTAGCGGCCCTTATTCGTGGCGACCGAACGCCAACACACGGTTCGGTTAAGCTTAACGGGGTGGCGACGGATCACTTTGGCGACCAGATTGCTGATTACATTAGCGTGATCAACCAGCAGCCCTACCTCTTTAACACCACCATTGCCAATAACATTCGCCTTGGTAACGAGGAGGCTACTGATGCTGAAATTTGGGACGTCCTGAAGCGGGTTGGCCTGAAAAAGATGGTTGAGGATTTGCCAAAGGGAATCGAAACTAAGGTCGATGAAGCAGGTCTGCGTTTTTCCGGCGGTGAGCGTCACCGACTGGCCCTGGCCCGGATCCTCCTGAAAAACACCCCGATTGTTCTTCTGGATGAGCCGACGGTGGGCCTGGATCCGATTACGGAACAGGCGGTCATCACCACGATCCTCGATCAACTGGCAGACAAGACGCTGATTTGGATTAACCACCACCTGCAAGGGATCGAGCGCTTCGACCAGGTGATCTTCGTTGAAGAGGGACGACTAGCGATGCAGGGGACCCCGAGTGGCCTATGGCAAACCAGTGCCCGCTACCGGGAATTAAAAAAAGCCGACCAGGGCCGGTAAGCCATGGTCGGCAGAAACTTAGATTGTGCGTTTGAGCAGCCGCTTAGTCATCTTTTCTAGGAATCGTCGGGAACGGCTGTCCGGCAACGCTTGCAGACAAGCGAGCGCCTTTTGGGTGAACTTGCCCGCGAGTGTCCGGCTTTGTTCGATAGCACCGCTAGCAACAACGATTTGCTGGACGCTGGCCATGTCGGTGGCGGTTAATTGGTAACGCTTGGCCAGCAATGGCTTGAGTTCGGCCGCCGCAGCCGGTTGTTGCAGGGCCAGAAGCAATGGCAGGGAATAGACCCCGGTAGCCAGGTCCTCCATTACCGGCTTATTAAGAGACTGATCGCCCGTATAGTCGAGAATGTCGTCCAGCATTTGAAAAGCAATCCCGAGGTTTTGACCGTACTTGGCCGCCATGGCGACAGCTCGGGAAGAGGCGCCGGCAAAGTAGGCTCCCTCCTGAGCGGCAAGCCGGAAGAGAGCGGCGGTTTTACCATTAACGTCATGTAGATAGCTCTTGAGACTTTGCGTGGTATTGAAACGCTGGTCCATTTGACCGAGCTCACCATTGAGAATCTTGCGCATTGTGTGCGCGTTCACTTTCAAATAGTCCGAGTCGGGAACCGTCTCTAAAAGCAGCTTGAAGAAGACCGTGAAAAGCAGGTCGCCGGCGTAAACGGCCGTGTCCTTGCCGAAACGCGTTTGAATGCTGACCGCGCCCCGTCGCTGCGGTGAATCATCAATAATGTCGTCGTGGATAAGCGTGGCCATGTGAAGGATCTCAATTGAGGCGGCGAGCTTGATAAGCCGCTCCTCATCCTTGGCACCACAGATCTGCCCAATCGTCAGCAAAACGGCGGGACGAAGATATTTGCCACCGTTGTTGGCCATGGCGAGCAGGGCCTGCTGAAGATCGGCGTTATTGCAGCTGATCCGGTTCTGGATGCATTGATTGACGCTTTGAAGTTGTGTGTTAATAAACGGGTAAGATTGCCATTGATTATTCATGCTGCTTAGTTCCCTTGTTTTGATGAATTTAACTAACTTTAATTATACCGAATATACCGAAAGGATGTGGTTTGGTGGCACTAGATGTTTTTTTAGAACTTGTTGAAATCAAGGCCAAGACGGCCAGCGTGGTTCCCTTCCTCTTGGGGATGGGCTTTAGCCTCTATTATTTTCACTCGATTAACTGGACGCTAGCAATTATCTTTTTTGTTGCAATGCTGTTGTTCAATATGGCCGTTGACATGCTGGACAACTATAACGACTATAACCATGCGGTCGATCAGCAAAACTATAAGCAAAAAACCAACATTATTGGGCGCGAAAACTTATCACCCCAGCTAGTGTTGGCCTTACTGGTGACCTTTTCCGTGGTTGCTGCCCTGATGGGATTCTGGCTGGTGTATCGCGCTGGCTGGCCGGTCCTCTGGATGGGGATGTTCTGCTTTGCGATTGGCATTTGGTATTCATCGGGGCCTTATCCGATCTCGAATTTGCCATTTGGCGAAATCGCGGCCGGTTTTACGATGGGCGTCATGATTACCCTGCTGAGCGTCTATTTGAATGCCTACCAGTACTTTACCTGGAATTGGGCAACGCTTTGGCGAATCCTGGTGGTTGCTCTGCCGGATGAACTGTGGATTTCTAACTTGCTGCTCGCCAACAACATCTGTGATGCCCAGGAGGACGAGGACAATCATCGCAAGACGATCGTTCATTTCATTGGCAAGCGCAATGCCTTAGCTGCCTTTAGCATCAAGAACATCCTTGCCTTCGTGATGATCGTTATCTCGCCGCTGCTTGGTGTTGCCCCCTGGACAGTTTGGCTTTCACTGGTTATTTTACCGTTTACTTATCACCAGAACAAGCTATTGGCTCAAAAGCAAATCAAAACTGAAACATTTATTTGTGCGGTCAAGATCCTGCTTGTTGGTTCAGCTACCCAACTGATAACTTATTGGTTTGGAATTATAATTTGATTTTAGAAATGGAGGAGAACAAAATGAAGAAAGTTGTAGTGCTCGGTGCCGGTTACGGTGGCCTGAAAACGGTTGTTGAATTGCAAAAAAAGCTGCGCGGGGAGGTCGCCATCACACTGGTCGACCAAAATTCGTACCACTACGAAGCAACCGACCTGCATGAGGTTGCCTCTGGAAATTTACCGGCAAGCAAGATCCTCTTCCCGATTGCTGACGTGTTGGATCCGAAGATGACCACCTTCATCCAGGACCACGTGGATAAGGTGGACATCGAAAAGAAGACGGTAGAACTTGCTAAGCACGAGCCGCTTTCCTATGATTACTGTGTCTTTGCCCTGGGCTTTGTTTCCGAAACTTTTGGCATCAAGGGCGCAGAGGAGAACAGCCTGCCGATGGCCAATGTTGATCAGGCTGAGGCAATTCGTGATCATATCACCGCGCAAATGAAGGACTATCGGCAAACCAAGGACGAAAACAACCTGAAGATCATTATCTGCGGAGCCGGCTTCTCCGGGATCGAGCTTGCCGGGGCCGTGGCGGATGGCCGGAAGCGTTACGCTGAACTGGCGGGCGTGCGTCCGGATCAGATTAAGATTGAAATCGTGGATGCCTCTAAGCGTCTGCTGCCGATGTTTGATGACAAGCTGGCGGACTACGGGGTGAACCTGCTGAAGAAGCTGGACGTCAACATCACTACCGAGGCCCTGATTCAGGAAATCCAGCCGGGCGTGGTTCTCTACAAGGGCGCCGGTGATGAGGATGGTGCCCCACTCCACAAAATTAGTGGAAACACCATCATCTGGACGACCGGGGTTAGCGGCAGCCCGATCGTGGCCGAGTCTGGCTTGCAAGCGCGGCGTGGTCGGGTAATGGACAGTGCTCACCTGACCGCCCCCGATCATGATGAGGTGTACATGGTCGGTGACGATGCAGCCGTTATGCCACCTGACGGCAAGCGGCCGTATCCAACGACCGCCCAAATTGCGCTTTCGATGGCCAATTACGTTGCCAAAGACATTGCTGCGCGCGTCAAGGGGACCAGCCGGCCGGGAGCCTATACCTATAAGTCACTGGGGACGGTGGCCTCGGTCGGGAACACCCGGGCCTTTGGTGTGGCCATGGGTCATTCAACTAAGGGCTACCCGGCATCAGTGGTCAAGAAGATGATCATGAACAAATCGCTGCTGGAAACCGGTGGCGTCAAGGAACTGCTTGCTAAGGGGCGCTTCGACCTTTACCACTAGAATTGAATCGTGACTTAACAAGGGCCAGCTGGGATCACTTCTAGATCCCAGCTGGCCCTTGTGTCGTGCTAAAATCAAAGGAAAAGGGGGGCAAACTGACGTGACCTATGAACAACTATCGTATTTTCTGACGCTGGCAGATTCACCCAGCATCGCTGCGGCCGCCAAAAAGCTGCACATCAGCGTTCCGGGGTTAAGCAAGGCCATTTCACAAATGGAACGAGAAATGGGCTTGACACTGTTTAACCGGAGCCGGATGGGGACGTCGTTGTCTTACGCCGGTCGGCAGCTGCTGCCAGCGGCGCGCACAGCCTACTCCGCCATGCTGGAGCTGGATCGGCAGACTGAGGAACTGGTGAAGTCAAACCGCCGGCGCTTGCGGCTCGGCGTTGCCAATACGATGACCAAGCAGCTGATGGAACAGATGGCCAAGTTAGAGGAGAAATACCGCCTAACGATTGCGATCATGCCGACTAAGCAGATTGTCGCCGACCTCCGTGCGGGGGAATTGGACCTGGGGCTGATCATCATCGACCGGGCGCATCAGGATCAGCTGAGCGGACTGAAATTTCAATCGTTGGGGACGACCCGTTCCAAACTAATCTTTAGTCCAGGTAACCAGCTGAACACGCTCGAAAAGCCGGGTAAGGAGGATATCGCTCGGCAATCATTCGTCCTTTTTAACGACTCGTTAGAAACCGACCTTTTCCGTTCACTGGAAAAGAAAACAGGACCACTCCATCTGATGCTCAAGACGAGTGATCCTTCGACGATTTTTAGTTTGGTTCAAAACGAGAATGCCGTGACGATGGCGCTGGAATGGCACGCCCAAAATTCCGTTTTTGCGGGCCTGAGCGACTTGCCAACGCTGGATTTGGCCCCCTGGGTCGATAACTGCTTTGCGGTCGGTTGGCTCTACCGGCAGGGGGCAGACATGCAGGAGATCCTGAAGTCGATGAAACAGCTAGGCGACATCGTGGGTTAGGTCGTCAATGATTTCCTTAACGGGCCGGATCGCGTGGATGTTGCTGATCCCGTTGCCCAGGGTGGCAAGACCGTTTTCCATGTCACCGTCCACGAGGGCATTGCGGACGGCGCCCCGCATCAGCTTGCCGATCTCCTCGTTAGCGGCGCCCTGGCGGCTCATCTGCTGGAGCTTGAGTGCAAGGGTCGTTGGAATGGACCGGTAGTATGGTGACGGGGCTCCACGGAAGAGGACTAGGCTGTCGGCATTGTTGCTGACGATGAAGTTCTTGATGGTCTTGTTGGCCGGGCATTCGTCGCTGGCAATGAAGACCGTCCCGCAGTAAACACCCTCGGCGCCCAGGGCAAAGACCGCGTTGACGGTGCGCCGGTCCGCGATGCCGCCATCGGCCAGGACGGGGATGTCAACGGCATCAACGACCTGCGGGATCAGTTCCAGGGTACTGATAGACTTGTACGGCAGGTCGCCACCGTGGTCGAAACCGGTGACGACGACCATGTCCGCACCCATTGCGGCGGCCGTCTTGAACTGCTCGACGGACGGATTATTCAGGGCCCGGTAGATCAAGATCAGACCGTTGTCCTTGATTTTGGCGAAGAGTTCGGGGATCAGGCGGTCGCCGACGTAGGCAATGGCCTTGACGCCTTCCTCGATGGCCAGATCCACCATCGGCGCGGTAAACTGGTCCGTTTGGGGATCGCCGGGCAGGACGCACAGCCCAAACGGCCGGTCGGTCAGGGCCTTTGTCTGCTCAATCTCGTTTTTCATCCGGGAAACGGCCTCGGCCGGTGACTTGGCATTGGTAGTCTGCCCAGCGTTGGGCGCCAAGAAGCCAAAGCCCCCGGCCGCATTGACGGCGGCAACCAGCTTGGCGTCAGTGATCCAGTCCATTGGTGCCTGGATGATTGGCTTTTCGCTTCCTAAAATTTCCGTTACACGATTCTTGGTCATGGTGATTTCCTCCTTCGTTGTTCTTATTAACAGCTTAGCAGGAAAGGGGTAGGAGAAAAATTGAGGGTTGGCTAAGGGGACTTAACGTCAGGTTAATGCCCGCTAGCTTGCCCGGGCCGGACACGGTAAAATGAAGGCAACGGTGATAAGCAGAAAGGATGGATTAGAATGGAGATAACGATTCAACGTGCTGGACTGACGCTCCGGGGCGTGCTGGAGGGCACCGACAAGCTGGAGAACGATCGGGTAGCGATCCTGATGCACGGCTTTCAGGGGAACCGCGGCTACCAAGCCGGCAAGCTATTGTACGACCTGTCCGCCAAGCTGAACCAGGCGGGGATCCCGACGCTGCGCTTTGACTTTGCCGGCTGCGGCGAGAGCGACGGCGACTTTGCCCAGATGACGGTGCTGGGTGAAATCCTGGACGGGATGGCCATCATCGATTTTGCCCGGACCAAGATTGGGGCCCGGCAGATCTACCTGGTCGGTCACTCCCAGGGCGGGGTCGTGGCCTCGATGCTGGCGGGCTACTACCGCGACCTGATCGACAAGCTGGTGCTGCTGGCCCCGGCAGCAACGCTCAAGGACGACGCCCTCTACGGCCGTTGCCAGGGCAGCACCTACGACCCGAACCACATTCCGCTGGCGGTCGAGGTGAACGGCCAGGAGGTCAGCGGCCAGTATTTTCGGACCGCCCAGCTGCTGCCGATTTACGAAACGGCCCAGCACTTCGGCAATCCGACGCTGATCATTCATGGCCTAGACGACCAGGTGGTATCACCGGAGGCCGCCCGTAAGTACAACGTGATTATTCCAAACACCGAGCTGCACCTCCTGGAAGGCGAGGATCACCTCTTGGAGGGGCCAAAGCTGGCAGAGACGCTGCAGACCGTGAGCGAATTTTTGCAAAAATAAAGAATGAGATTTCATGCCTTGGGCGGGGATGAAATCTCATTCTTTTTTTTATTGCTAATTCAAAGTCACTTCGCCGGCCACGTCGGTCTCGAAGAATTTCGTGATCGCCGCGACGTCCATCCCCTGGCCGAGGCCCCACATCAGCTTGGTGATGGCGCTCTCGGAGGTCATGTCGTGGGCGCTGATTGCCCCTTCGACCAGCGCCTGGCGGCCGACCTCATACTTGGTCAGGTCGCTGCGCTCGTACAGGCACTGGCTGGTCGCCACGACCGGGATCTCGCGGCGGATCAGCTGGCCGACCGCAGCGGCGATGTTGCGGCGAATGTAGGTCATCCCGCCGAGCCCGTACGCCTCGATCACGATCCCGTGGCAGTCGTGTTTAGCCATCGCTTGCAGGAAGCGGGGATCAAAGCCAGGGAAGAGTTTGACCAGGAAAACGTTGGTGTCGATCCGGGTGTTGAGGACGCAATCCTGCTGGTGGTGCGGCCGGCGGTTCATGATGGTAAAGCCGTCGGAGGTCACGGCGGCCACTGGCGGCACGTTGACGCTCTCGAAGGCGTTGAAGGCGGTCGTCCGTACCTTGACGCTCCGGCAGCCGCGCATGATCTTGCGGTTAAAGGCCAGGTAGATGTCCGGTGGCAGCTGGGCGGCCGCAGCGAAGGCCAGCTGGAGGTTGTCGGGAGCGTCGCTTAAGATGACGTTGATCGGGACCTGACTTCCGGTGAAGACCACCGGGACGTTGATATTTTGGAGCATGAAGGTCATCATCGACGCCGTATAGGCCATCGTGTCGGTGCCGTGGGAGACGACGATTCCGTCGAAGTCGTTGCGGTAGCGGTAGATGGCCTCCGCGATCGTCTTCCATTCCTCGGGCTGGATGTTGGACGAGTCCAGCTGGAGAATGTCCTTGACGGTGACGTCGTAAGGGACGCTCCCCAGCATTTGCAGCAACTGCTCACCGGTTTCGCCGGGGACCAGACCCTCGTCAGAGACGACCGAGGCGATGGTGCCACCGGTGGATAGTAATAATAGTTTTTTCTGTGCCATGATCTGAACGCTCCCGTTTTTGTCTCAAATTTTAGTGGCTGGTCCCGACAAAAACAAGCAATTTCAGATTAAAGTGCTATGAGAGGTTGACAAATTAAAATGAGAATGTTTTAATAATGGCAACAAATCACGAAGGGAACGAATCACAATGAAGTCATTAAACACGGCGAAGTATTATAACAACGATGCTTATTCAGCGTAATGTCTGTGCCGTTTCGGCGCGGGCAGGAGCGCTCGCACCGAAGCAGCGTTGTGTTTAATGCATCCCTGCTAGGTGAGTCCAATCTAGCAGGGATGGTCTCCTTAATTACTATTTTGCAAAAGGTCACCAACTAGATTGCCGAGCGGCTCGTCAGTCTGGTTGGTGTTTTTTTGGTTAAACTAAGGGGAAATGATTAATAATGAGTCTATTTAAGAAATCAGCAAACCGGCCCGAACCGGTCTTTAGCTTTGGCGAGAGTCTCGCCGTCCTGGTAGTCATTCTGTGTATCCTGGGCTACCTGATTATCGTTCGCAAGCAGGAACCGCAAGCACCGTTATTCATCGCCTTCACCTTCCTGGCCATCTACGGCCGGCTGCGGGGCTTTTCTTGGGACACGGTCATGGATGGGATGCGCAGCGGACTGCGGGCCGGGGTTGACCCCCTGGTGATCTTCCTGTCGATCGGGGTCCTGATTGCCACCTGGATCTTCTCCGGGACGATTCCGACGATCATGTACTTCGGCTTCAAGATCATCTCGGTCAAGTTCTTCCTGCCGACGGTCTTCATCGTTTGTACCCTGGTTGGGGTCGCCTGCGGGAGCTCCTTTACCACCGTTTCCACGATGGGGATTGCCTTCATCGGGATCGGGGCGACGCTGAAGATCAACCCTGGTCTGACCGCCGGGGTGATTGTTTCCGGGGCCTTCTGTGGTTCCAACATTTCACCGCTGTCCGGGACCACCAACCTGGCCGCCAGCGTCGGTAAGATCAGCATCTACGAACACATTAAGGCGCTGATGATTACCGATATTCCGGCCTGGGCAATCTGCGTAGTGCTCTACACCATGCTGGGCCTGAACTCTAAGAAGGTCAGCTTAACCGCCGTTCACCAAATGATGCACGGCTTGGCCAACGGTTTTTGGATCTCCGGCTGGGCGATGCTGCCGGTGGTTCTGCTGATCGTCCTGGCGATCCTGCAGGTCCCGGCCATTCCATCGCTGGGCCTTGGTTCACTCTTTGCCGCCGCCCTCGGTTGGATCCACGCGCCAGCCACCAGTATCAGCACGATTACCAAGACAATCATGATGGGCTACGTTTCCCACACCGGTGACAAGACCATCGACACCTTGCTGTCCAAGGGTGGGATCGCCAGCATGCTGACGTCCTTAGCCCTGATCATTTTCGCCCTGGCACTTGGGGGACTTTTGATCAAGTTCAACATCATCGGTGCGATCATCGACCACCTGTCCAAGTCAATCATGACGCCGGGCCGGCTGACCACCGCCGTTGCCGTGACCTGCATCGGGGTCAACGTTCTAGTCGGGGAACACTACCTCGCCATCATCCTGCCGGGTCAGTCCTTCCTGAAGTCCTTTGACCAGCTGGGCTTGAAGCGCAAGTACCTCACCCGGATCCTAAACGATGCCGGGGCGGCCGTCAACGCGATCATCCCGTGGTCGGTTTCCGGGGTCTTCATCGCTGGTGCCCTGCAGATTGACCCGCTCAAGTTTATCCCGTGGGCCTTCTTCCCGTTCCTGGTAACGATCCTCGCCATCATCACCGGGGCCTTTCTGAAGCCAACCGAAAAGCCAGCAGCGCACACTGAAGCCGCTGCGGCCTAGTTAATTGATTCGTTCCCAATTAATGAATAAATCCGCGCTACAAAAATAGTGCGGATTTTTTTAATACATTTGGCGATTTTTTACGTATTTATTAATTAGAGCAATAAATACGAGGTGAATGAAATGAACAACGAAATTAGCATTCAGGACGACTTTGTCTTCGGCAGCGTGATGAGCAACAAAAAGCTCTGTCAGCAGTTGATTCAGCTGATCCTGCCGGAACTGAAGATTGAGCGAATTGAGTTTCCGACGGTCCAAAAGACGATTCAAGAAACTCAATTCAGCCACGGTGTCCGCTTCGACGTTTACACCAAGGACCAGGACGGCGTCGTCTACGAGATCGACATGCAGATCCGCCACACGCGCGGCCTGCCGCAGCGGGTGCGCTATTATCAGGGCCGGATCGACAGTGAGATGTTAAAGCACGGTCAGAAGTACGCAACGCTGAACAGGTCCTTTGTGATCTTTATCTGTCCCTTCGATCCCTTTGGCCTGGGACTGCATCGGTATGACTTTTTAAGTTACTGTAAGCAGGAGAAGTCACTGGAATTGGGCGACGGTCGCACAGCAATTTTTCTGAACACTAAGGGCACCAAAGATGATGTCAGTAAAGACTTGCGCAACTTCCTTGATTACGTGGATAATAAGGATGTAGTAAATGACGAGTACGTCGATGAATTGAAGGATTACATCCAGAATCTAAGCAAAAACACGGAATGGAGGAATGATTACATGGATAATAAAACCCACATGATGTTCCATGATGAAGACGTCCGTGAAGAAGGCATTGCTACCGGAAAAATGGAGGCAATTCGTGGCGCCATTTCCTTACTGCGTGAAGCAGGCCTGCCGGAAGATCAGTTAAAATCTAAGGTTCAACAGCAATTTGACCTAACCGATCAACAGATGCAAGAACTATTCAAATAAGGGTGAATAACAAGCCCCGGGCAACGCAAGGAATCGCGTCGCCCGGGGCTTTTAATGTTGTTTACTTAAGTTGAAAAGCTTGAACATGGAGCTGGCATTCCCTTTCGGCGGCCAGGGCAAGTTCAACTTGGCCCTTAGCGTAGTAGCGCTCGGTGAAGGTGGTTGTGCCGGCGTTAACGAAGATTTCCACCGAGCTAGTGTCGACGAAAATCCGAATGTCGTCGAGTTCTGTGACCGTGGCGTAGCGGTGCGGATCATTGCCACGGCGGGTCAGGGTGAGCTGGCCCTGCTCGTAGGCGAGGCTGACCAGGGCACCATCCTGGTCGCTCAGGATCCAGGAGAAGTCGTGGGGCGTCTCTGCAAACTTGAGCGCTAATTCCGCGTGCTGTGGGTCGCTGACCGGCAGAACTTGCTGACCCGCCACCCGCATCTCATTATCGATGTTGGTTTGGTGGCGCAGGGCGGCCAGTTCGCGGGCCGGCTGGGCGTGGAGGACGCCGTCAACTACCGAAATTTCCCGCGGCAGGGTCAGGGAGCAGGCCCACCCATCCGTGTGCTCCTGCGGCGTTTCGTCAAAGGGGCTCATCCAGCCAAACTGAAGCTGGCGGCCATCCGGGGTCGTGAAGCTCTGGGTGGCGTAGAAGTTGTGCCCGTGATCGAGTTCCGCCGGCTGGCTCCCGGTGAAGCGCTGGGTCTGGTAGTCAAGTTTGCCGATCCGGTAACAGACCTGCGAGGTGTTCAAGAATCGCTTGCCCTGGGGCTTAATGCCCATCGGCGAGTAAACCAGGACGTCCTGCCCGTCGACGGAGAAGAGGTCGGGGCATTCCCACATCCAGCCCTCGGTGTCCTTGCCCTGGGACTAGATGATCGGGCCGCAGGATTCCCAGTGGAATAGATCGGTCGATTTGTAGAGGAGGATCCGGCCGAGCTCATCGCCCTTATGCTGGCTGCCAAGCACCAGGTAGTAGCTGCCGTTGTGCTCCCAGACTTTCGGATCGCGGAAGTGCTGGGTGTTGTCGGCTGGCGCTTCGATGATCGGGTTGTGCTCGTACTTGGTGAAATGAACGCCGTCGTCGCTGTAGGCCAGGTTCTGATTTTCCCAGAAGTGGTCGAGGTCACCGTCGCCGTAATAGTGGTGGCCGGTGTAGAGCAGGTAGAGCCGCCCGTTTTTGATGATCGCTGAGCCGGAGAAGCAGCCGCCGCTGTCCTCGGGATCGCCGGGGACCAGGGCAATCGGCAGCTGCTCCCAGTGGACGAGGTCGCGGCTGCGGACGTGGCCCCAGTGCATCGGTCCCCACTCGGAGGAATAAGGGTGGAACTGGTAGAAGACGTGATAATAGCCCTTGAAGTAGCAGAGACCGTTCGGGTCGTTCAGCCAGCCACCGGGGGTCGTGATGTGGTAGTGCTGGCGATAACGCTGGTTGGTAACGTGGACAAATTTGCTTGGATCGAGTTTTTGCATGGTTTAACCGCCTTTCTGAAATCGCTTTCACGTCAATGATACACATTCAGCCACCCTAATGTCAAACGCTTATCAAATGAAGGGCCATGAATTTTGCTAGGATTCAATGGCCTTTGCGATATTCACGTGCTGTCTCCCGCATCTTTTGCTTGAAGGTCTTTGCAAAATAACTGCTGTCATTAAAGCCGACCTTAAAACTGATTTCGGTAATGGGTAGCTCAGTCGAAGTCAGTAGTTGGCAAGCCTTTTTGATCCTAAAGCTATTGAGGTATTCGATTGGCGTTTGCTGAAGGTACCGGTTGAATAATTTAATAATCTTGCTTTTACTGATGCTGAATTCTTTCACTAGATCGGCCAAGGTTAATCTATTTTGATAATTGCTCTCAATAAAAACGAGAACCCGCTTTAACAGTGAAAAGTCAGCGCTTTTTTCCAAAACGTTTTGAGAGGATTTGGGCAGGAGCTGGTATAAGTCGTTCCAGATGGCAAACAGCCTCGCCTGAATTGCCAGCTTTGATTGTGCGGAATCCTTCAGTGTTAGCAAAGACAACAGAATCTTCTTTTGCAGTGGATTTTGTTGACTTAACTTTAGGAATGGCACCCCATTATTGATAATTGGTTTAACGTATTCTTCCTCAAAGGCTGAATTGATACACAGCAAGGTTGGCTTAAAAACAACGCATAGAAACAAGCAATCTTGATGGTTTGAATTAAAGCCGAAATGCATTTGCTTGGAATTTACAAAGATCCCATTTCCCTTGGACAGGGTAATGATGGTTCCGTTAACGTTGTAGTCCATTTGACCGGCAAAAATATATGTGAACTCAAAATCATCATGCCAATGGTTGATCGCGCGAAAATCTGGGTAAGACGATAAATTGGTATATTCAATTAAAACGGGATAGTCGCTAAAACTATAATCGACATTTTCCAATTCATGAAAGTCCATAAACAATTTCCTTATATTTTTAGATATTATTTTAATAGTTTTAACGATTATCAGCAAATATAATTATGATATCAACTGATTCAAGGGAGCTGTTAAAATGGATAATTCATATCGGCGCGATAATGAGCTGCCCTATATTGCTACTAAGGAAGTCTTGCAAGAGCAGCTAAGGGCGAAGAAAGCATTTCGGGAGTACAACGAAGTAATGCCATTTGACCTTGAAAGGGGGCGAGAACTGATTGCTGAGTCTGGAATAAGGCATGGCACGGAAATATACCTGGAACCGCCTTTTTACTGTGAGTATGGGAATCATATCAAAGTCGGCGATTATTTTTACGCTAATACTGGCTGCATCATCTCTGATGTTGGTGAAGTTGTAATTGGTGACCATGTCTTGTTCGGCCCGCGCGTAAATATTTTAACGGCTGGTCACCCGGTTCATCCGGTAAGTCGTAATTCTGGATATGAATATGGAATGCCGATCACCATCGGTAATAACGTTTGGCTAGGCGGGAATGTTACTGTCTGTCCGGGCGTTACCATTGGCAATAACGTGGTAATTGGTGCAGGAAGCGTGGTCACTAAGGATATTCCTGACAATGTGGTCGCCGTAGGTAATCCGTGCCATGTCTTGCGAAAAATAACGGAAGCGGATAAGCCCTATTACTTTAAGAACAGAAAATTCGATGATGAGGCTTGGGAAGCCATCCAAAATAGAAAGTAGTGAGAGCTCATGAAGTATATTTTGGCACTACTGGTTGTTATCCTGATTATTATCTTGCTTTCCGTATATGATGGTAAACTCAGCAAGTAACGACAATGCATCTCTCAACTTATTCATGCGTTTACTAGCGGATAGTTTACCTAATGACTAGCTCCTCATAAATATTGAGATAGCTGCAAATTGATATAACTGCAAAAAGCCTTCAGCCTTGACCCTTGCTGAAGGCTTTTTGTTTGCGGTAAGGGGGAAGTGAGCTAGCATACATCCAACGTATACTAGCATGCTCATCTAGTAATTTTCAAACCGCGGGTCGGACGTTACCATAGAGTCAGCAAATGAATAAAAGAACAGAAGGGAGCAAGTGCTATGTCAGACGTAAACGTACCAACAGTTAAACTCAACAACGGGGTGGAAATGCCAACCCTGGGCTTCGGGGTCTTCCAGGTGCCGGACCTGACCCAAGCCGAACAGGCCGTCACCGATGCCTTAAACACTGGCTACCGCCTGATCGATACCGCCGCCGCATACCAAAACGAGGAGGCAGTTGGAGCGGCGATCGCCAAGAGTTCCGTCAAGCGGGAGGATGTCTTCGTGACCTCTAAGCTTTGGGTGTCCGACTTCAACTACGAGCGTGCCAAGAAGGGGATTGACACTTCCCTGCAAAAGCTGGGCTTAGACTACATGGATCTCTACCTGCTGCACCAGCCATACGGTGATACGATGGGTGCTTGGCGGGCCCTGGAGGAAGCGCAGAAGGCCGGCAAGATCCGTGCCATCGGGGTTTCCAACTTCTGGCCGGACCAACTGAAGGACCTGGAACTGACCGAACCGGTTAAGCCCGCAGTCAACCAGATCGAGCTCAACCCGTGGTTCCAGCGTGAAAACGAAGTGAAGTTCATGCAGGGCGAGGGCATTCGGCCGGAAGCCTGGGCACCGTTTGCGGAAGGCAAGGACGGTATCTTCACGAACGAAACGGTCGCTGCCATTGCCGACAAGTACGGCAAGTCCAACGGCCAGGTCATCCTGCGCTGGCTGCTGCAGCGCGGCATCACGGTGATTCCGAAGTCCGTTCACCAGAACCGGATGGCCGAAAACATCGATGTCTTTGACTTTGAACTCTCCGACGATGACATGAAGACGATGGCCGGCCTAGACAAGAATGTCAGTCAGTTCTTCGATCACCACGATCCGGTCACAATCGAACAGATCTTTGGCTCCAGCCTGAAGCAGGTGCAAGCCGACGAACAGAATAATCTCTAGGAGGAATGTACGATGACAACTATTCCAACTTTTAAACTCAATGATGGCAATGAAATCCCGTCCTTTGGCTTCGGTACCTTCCAGATCCCGGCGGACGGCTCAACCTACGACGCGGTGGCCAACGCGCTGAAGCTGGGCTACCGCCACATCGATACGGCCGCGGCCTACTTCAACGAGCAGGAAGTCGGCAAGGCAATCAAGGACAGCGGGATTCCGCGCGACCAGATCTGGGTAACCTCCAAGCTCTGGCTGCAGGACTACGCCTATGCGGACGCCAAGAAGGCCATCGACACCTCCCTGGAAAAGCTGGGTCTGGACTACATGGACCTCTATTTGCTGCACCAGCCATACGGCAAGGTCGACGAGGCTTGGCGGGCCCTGGAGGAAGCACAAAAGGCCGGCAAGATCCGCTCAATCGGGGTTTCCAACATGACGCCAAAACTCTGGAAGAAGTTCGTGCCGAGCTTTGATGTGATGCCAGCGGTCAACCAGGTTGAATTTAACCCTTACTTCCAGCAAAAGGAACTGCGCCAGGTCTTGGCTGACGCGCACGTGGCCCTGGAGGCCTGGGCACCGCTGGGCGAAGGCAACAAGGACCTCTTTGCCGAGCCAATCCTGAACGCAATTGCCAAGAAGTACGGCAAGGACGTCGGTCAAGTCATCCTGCGCTTCGAGCATCAGGAAGGGGTCATCGTCTTCCCGAAGTCCGTTCACGAATCACGGATTAAGTCAAACGCTGAGATCTTTGACTTCGAGCTGACCTCCGACGAGATGGACGCCATCCGCAACCTCGACCACGGCAAGGGCCAGCACGATCCGGACACGCCGGGTGTTGGAGACATGCTGCTGAATGCTTTTGACATTCACGCCAACGACTAAATTGGTAGTTAACACTGGGCAGCGGCCCGGTGTTTTTTGCTAGAAAGGGGAAAACAAAATGAGCAAGTATACCGTCGTTAATATGCGGACGGACCGCGCAAAGCTGTCGCCGGCGCGCGTGATTAAGAAGATTCCGCATCCGGAACGGATTAAGCAGGGATGAGCGATTGCGGAAAATTAAAGATTGATGGGTTGAGGCCTGGGCAAATGCTCGGGCCTTTTGGGTTGGTATGATATGATTAAAGGAAAAGGGGATGGTGGCATGGAGAAACTACCAAAGAAACGTACTTTAACAGCAGCGGAGCAACGGGCCCATGATCGGCGCCTGATTGAAGAAAGTTTTACTGGTAAGCTTCTTGATGAAACCCGAATGAAAAAGCAATGGTAGATTATAGAATGAAGTTAGCCACCCAGTTGGTGGTAAATAAAAAACGCCATTCGGCGTGACATCAGGTATCATATTAAGTGAACCAAACCTATATGAAAGGATGTCCGTCAAATGACGCACTTAAATGATACCATGTCTACTATTTTATTGACTACTCATAAAAAGAATGCTCATCTTACTAAAGAAGAACGTGTGATGATTGCGACTTTAAAGTCGCAAGGACTTTCCAATCGCGCAATTGGTCGCCAATTAGGAGTTAATCATCAAACAATTAATAACGAGCTCAACCGTGGTACGGTCCGCCAACTTCGTCGTCAAAAATCTAATGGTAAGATTTACGAATATTCTTACTACATCTATAGTTATGAAGCTGGTCAGGCCACATATCTTGAACATCACCGCCATTCTGGTCGTCGTCGCTTATATTATTCTTCAAAGCAATTTTTACGATTAGCTGATCAGCTAATGCTTGGTGAGTTTGACGACCACCATTACTCCCCACAAGCGGTTATTTATAAGGCTCGAGATTTAATGAATGATGGCACCCTGATCCCAAAGTCGGTTGTAACTTTATATCAATGGATTAATGAGGGTGTGCTTCGTACGTCCAATTTAGACCTCTTTGAAAAACCTAAACGTAAGCATCATCAAACTCATCCGCAAGCTAAAAGGTGCTTAGGGCCTAATATTGCTCAACGACCTCAAACTGCGGACCAACGGTCCGAAATTGGCCATTGGGAACTGGATACAGTTCAGGGACAGAAAAACGGTAATGACAGTGTTGTACTAGTAATGACTGATCGCCTTTCACGAGTTAATATCACGAGTAAAATTGCTGGTAAAACTGCGCATGCAGTAAATCAGTTCTTTATAAATTTGCGCCAGAAAATGGGCACAGATGCTTACTATCGCATTTTTAAGACAATAACCTCTGACAACGGTTCAGAATTTAGTGAGTTAACACAAGTTCACGATCATGTTTTCTATGCTGATCCGTATTCCCCTTGGGAACGTGGATCCAATGAGATCAATAACCGGTTTCTCCGCAAGGAGATTACCAAAGGTGAAGCTATAAATAACTATAGTAGTGCTCAGATCATAGCGACTAATGATTGGATGAATCACTATCCACGAGCTATGTTTAATGGACATTCGTCAATGGATATCTATCGTAAGGCCTTCTACCAAGAGATATCACAGCTCCATCAACCAATAATCAATTGGTCAGTATTATTTATTTGAGTCCAGTGGCTAACTTATTCTTGAAATTTAGGATGAAAAAGCAATTTGGAAAATACGGCTGGTACTAAAAAAATAGGCACCACGAGCCAAAGAGGCTCAAGGTGCCTGTTTTCGTGGGAACCATTATTCTCCACGCAGTAGATCGTTAATTTCATTTTTATCGAACTGGTTGAGATCGATCAGCGACTCGCCCATCCATTCCTTCAGATCCGGATCAACGTGCCCAGCCTTGTAGTCGTCATAGTATTCTTGGAGGGCACCGACGCCACCGATGTCTTCGATGATGCCGTAGCCTTTTCCAGAAAGAACCTGGGCTGTTGCGGGACCGGGTTCGTTGGTGATTTTGCGCACGTGGACCGTAAACTCCCAGCTGTCGCCAAAATCGTAGGTGAAGAGCAGTCGGTCGTCGAGCTTTAATGAGGAAACATTGGTCTTGGTAGCGTCCTTAAAATCCGCATTGGCAAATGGGGAGAACATCTCGTCCATTGCTTCGGGCAGTTCAAAGACTTCATTGGTGCGCTCATTTCGCAGGTCATAGAGATGCTCAAACTGACCGTGGAATATGAAGATCATTGCCTCCTCGAGGTCGGCCAGGCTCGCATCGCCGCTGATGACGAATCGTCGCCAAGTTGAAGGATGGAAGTCATTTAATTTAGCCCGCAATTCGTAGGTTTGGTTGCTTGGGGCCGAGAATGTTTTAGCGGGATGGGCCGGTTGGTCAAAGAAGTTGGTTAGGTCCGGCTCGTCACCATTTTGCATTTGCTCGATCGCCGTCTGAACAGCATCTGGATTGTTTTCGATTAGTGAGGACAGCTGTTTGAGTGTATACGTCATTTGCTCGCGTTGACTGCTATAGCCGAGGAATTTTTTGCTGGTATGCTTGATATAAGAATTGACCCGCTGGCTATCGCTTTTCCGAATAATGCCAGTCTTGCTGAGAAAACGGAAGAAACCGGTCAGCATTTCTGTATACATTTCATAATTCTCTGGTTGGGCCGTCATCGAGCTGTAGTAGTAGGCATTGGCTTCCGCGAGACTAGTAGTCGGGAGGATGATCCACTCAATGAAGAGGTAGCGATTGAGAAAGTCATTGAGAAAATCCATTACCAGTTCAAGTGGCAAGCGATAGGATGATGGCAGCGTGTCAACATATTGGGCGATTGCTTGAAGATTATTGTGCTGAATTTGCTGAACAATTTTCGGGTGTTGATCAACCGGCTGCCATTCGTACTTTTCCCACTTCCGCGGATCATCAAATTGGGGCGTAGTGGTCACGTACTTAACGGTTGGCTTCGGTTTTCCTGGCTTATCCGCAAATTTGCTGTTGGCAAACTTGATTAGTTTTCGTGAAAGCAAGATTTCTTGTTTAACTCCCAACGACTGCAAGACTTTGAAGGAGAGTTGCGACAGACTGTCTTGGCGGGGCAGCCCCCTAGTTTTTGCCAACGCCTCTTCAAGTTCCTCTGGGTGTTGGGCAGCATGCTGCTGGTACTTCGTCAACATTAGATTTGTGGCGGTAGGGGCGTAATCATAGGTAAGTTTTTCAGTTGTCAGGGATTCAATTTGAAATTTTTGATCATCAGTCAAATAATCGATCCGGTCGATGGTCTTATGAAAGACCCGCGCAAACTGCTTCGGCGTCAGCGCCTTCGTGACGACTGGGAAACCAGTCACCGCCTCGACGTGCAGGTAGTATGGCTTCCGGTTAATCGTCAGCGGGGCGATGAACCAGGTAGAAAATGCTTGCGGTTCAGCTGATGTGCTTGCTGTTTGTGCTTGTTTCTTTCCCAATTTTTTGGTGAGGTCATTGCCATAGTAAATAGTTGTCATCGTTTGGTCCTCGTTCATTAATTCAAAATTGCGTTCTTAACTCACATTATACGGGACCGCGGGGCGAAAATTGCTTTTTACCGAAAATAACACCCGATAAATTTACAGATTTATCGTGTCCGCAAAGTGTAATTTCTCCAATTCAAGCGTATAAAAATCGCATTGCCCGTCTGTGTTCATTTTGCCGCGCACGCCTTATAATGGTGATAAGCAAGAAAACGCTTTAACAAGGAGTGATCAAGATGGCAAAGGGCACCTACCAACAGGTCAAGGACGCACTGAAGAAGCTGGGTATCGACGACTATTACGTAGTTGACCACCCGGCCGCTCACACGACGGAAGAGGCCGACGAATACATCGCCGGGCACGAGGGCGTGCGGACCAAGACGATGTTTCTCAAGGGGAAGAAGAAAAAGTACTACATGGTGATCATGGACGACAAGAAGCGGATGGACTTCCATGAGTTCCAGGACCTGACCGGGGCCAAGCGGGTCTCGATGGCCCAGCCAGCCGCCCTGGAAGAGCAGCTCGGCCTGGAACCGGGGGTGGTGTCGCCGTTCGGTCTGCTCAACAATGAGGACCACAACGTGACGGTCTACATTGATAAGGACATCGTCGACGAGCCGATCCAGACCTTCCACCCGAATGAAAACACCCACACGCTCTTCATCAAGACGCCGGACCTGATGAAGTTCTTGAAGGCAATCGACTTTGAACCGGAAATCATTGATCTCTAAAATAAATGGACCAGCGCAAGCGACAAACTTGCGCTGGCCTTTTTTATAGCAAATTAAATAACTTCACCATTCTGGCCTACCTGACGACTGAGGCCGGCCACCAATACAACGGGGATGTCTTTAGCGTCACGGCTCGGCACTGGTTTACCTTGATCGGGATGATCCTGAATGCGGATAAACCGACCGAGGGCTTGGAAGCCGTCGACTATCCAAATGATGATGAATAATATAAAAACAGAGGACCAGTTGTACGCGGAAAATACGTACGGCTGGTCTTTTTTCAGTTGGTTCGTCTGGCAATTAATATCATCCGCAACAGTTATATCAAAATTGTTGTATTTTCCAACGTTTTTCATAAGATCCTAAATTTCAAGAATAAGTTAGCCACTGGACTCAAATAAATAATACTGACCAATTGATTATTGGTTGATGGAGCTGTGATATCTCTTGGTAGAAGGCCTTACGATAGATATCCATTGACGAATGTCCATTAAACATAGCTCGTGGATAGTGATTCATCCAATCATTAGTCGCTATGATCTGAGCACTACTATAGTTATTTATAGCTTCACCTTTGGTAATCTCCTTGCGGAGAAACCGGTTATTGATCTCATTGGATCCACGTTCCCAAGGGGAATACGGATCAGCATAGAAAACATGATCGTGAACTTGTGTTAACTCACTAAATTCTGAACCGTTGTCAGAGGTTATTGTCTTAAAAATGCGATAGTAAGCATCTGTGCCCATTTTCTGGCGCAAATTTATAAAGAACTGATTTACTGCATGCGCAGTTTTACCAGCAATTTTACTCGTGATATTAACTCGTGAAAGGCGATCAGTCATTACTAGTACAACACTGTCATTACCGTTTTTCTGTCCCTGAACTGTATCCAGTTCCCAATGGCCAATTTCGGACCGTTGGTCCGCAGTTTGAGGTCGTTGAGCAATATTAGGCCCTAAGCACCTTTTAGCTTGCGGATGAGTTTGATGATGCTTACGTTTAGGTTTTTCAAAGAGGTCTAAATTGGACGTACGAAGCACACCCTCATTAATCCATTGATATAAAGTTACAACCGACTTTGGGATCAGGGTGCCATCATTCATTAAATCTCGAGCCTTATAAATAACCGCTTGTGGGGAGTAATGGTGGTCGTCAAACTCACCAAGCATTAGCTGATCAGCTAATCGTAAAAATTGCTTTGAAGAATAATATAAGCGACGACGACCAGAATGGCGGTGATGTTCAAGATATGTGGCCTGACCAGCTTCATAACTATAGATGTAGTAAGAATATTCGTAAATCTTACCATTAGATTTTTGACGACGAAGTTGGCGGACCGTACCACGGTTGAGCTCGTTATTAATTGTTTGATGATTAACTCCTAATTGGCGACCAATTGCGCGATTGGAAAGTCCTTGCGACTTTAAAGTCGCAATCATCACACGTTCTTCTTTAGTAAGATGAGCATTCTTTTTATGAGTAGTCAATAAAATAGTAGACATGGTATCATTTAAGTGCGTCATTTGACGGACATCCTTTCATATAGGTTTGGTTCACTTAATATGATACCTGATGTCACGCCGAATGGCGTTTTTTATTTACCACCAACTGGGTGGCTAACTTCATTCTATAATCTACCTTTTTCATAAGATGTTCAAATTTTAGTAAAGTTTATGTAAACTTTGATTTTTTTGTGAACGACGATGGTATCGTAGGAACATCAGTCGAGCTGATAGTTTATTGTGAGAGGAGAGGATTAAACGGTGACAAAATTGTTGCAAGAACACCCACACTGGCGGTTCGCGCTCAAGACGCTGTTCTATTTTGTCGTAATTCTCCTGTTGATTTACATGTATGGTTACTATGGCGCTGGCCAAGAACCATTTATCTATAATGAATTCTGATTTGGAGGAAACTATGACCAAAAATATTGTGACATCGTTTGACGAATGTGCGCGGGCAAACGCCAGCCGAGTCGCCTATGACGAGATGGGGACCACCACCACGTACGGCGCACTGCAGGCGGCAACCAACACGCTCGCCGCTTGGCTTGCTAAGCAGGGACTTGCCACCCAGGAGCCAATCCTGGTTTTCGGTGACCACCAGGTTCAAATGATCGAAAGCTTCCTAGCCGCCCTGAAAACCAACCACCCCTACATTCCGGTGGCGACTGATTCTGCCCTGCCGCGGCTCCAGTCGATTCTCGACACGGCCCAGCCTGGCATGGTGATTGCCGTCGATGATTTCCCGAGTGATCAAGTTAAGGTGACCGCACCGGTAATTACCCGGGAACAGCTGGACAAAATCATCGCTACGCCACAAGCATTCACGGTGACTGCACCGGTCAGCGGTGACGACCTGGCATACGTGCTCTTTACGTCCGGGACGACCGGTTCGCCTAAGGGGGTCGAGGTCAGCCACGACAACCTGCGGGCCTTTATCGACTGGATGCTTGGCCCGGACTTCAAGCTGCCGCACCAGGTTAACTACCTCGGCCAACCGCCGTACTCCTTTGATCTTTCAAACATGTACTGGTGGCCGGCCCTGCTGAGCGGCAGCACGATCAAGGCGATCCCGCATGACGTCGTGGAAAACTTCGGTCAGCTCTTTACGGCTCTACCGAAGCTCGACCTAAATATCTTCGTCGGAACCCCATCCTTTGCGGACATGCTGATGCTCAGCCCCGCCTTTAGTGAAAAGCAGATGGGTGGCTTGAAGTTCTTCCTCTTCTGTGGGGAAGAGCTAACCGTCAAGACCGCCCGCAATCTTCAGCAGCGTTTCCCCCACGCCAAGATCTTCAATACCTACGGACCCACCGAGGCTACGGTGGCGATCTCCGGCGTCGAAATCACCCCGGAGATGGTGGCGCACTGTGACCGCCTGCCAGTCGGCTATGCCAAGTCTGGAATTAAGCTCTCAATCTGGAACGGCGATCAAGAAATCACCGAGCCAGGGAAGCAGGGCGAGATCATCATCAGTGGCGATAGCGTGGCCCAGGGCTACATGAACAATTCTGAAAAGACAGCCAAGGCCTTCTTCACGCTGAACGGCCAACGCGCCTACCGGACCGGGGATGCCGGGGTGCTGGACGCCGATGGGCTCCTCCACCACAAGGGTCGGATGGACTTCCAGATCAAACTTCATGGCTTCCGGGTCGAGCTCGACGAGGTCCGGGCCAGCCTGGAGAAGAGTCCCCTGATCAAGCAGGCGGTGGCCGTGCCGAAGTACAACCGGGACGGCAAGGTGACCCACCTGATCGCCGACGTGATTCCCCAGAGTCAGCCGGACGATCCCGCTGCCCTGACCAAGGCAATTCGGGAGAGCCTGCAGGGCCTGATCATGCCGTACATGATGCCGACCCAGTTCGTCTACCGCGACAGCTTCCCAATGTCGGCCAACGGCAAGATCGCTATTAAACAACTGATTAGCGAGGCCAATAAATGATGAATTGGATCGCTAGTCTACCGAACTTCAGTGCTTACGGAACCCCCGTTTACTTCATCTACTTGATCCTGGCCATTCTCCCCTTGGGGATCGGCCTCTACTTCGGGAAGCGCTTCGGCTGGTACGAAGCACTGATCAGTTTTATCTTCATTTTTCTGATGTTTGACGGGGCCAGCTGGCGGCAGGGGATTTCCCTGATTGCCTACGTCATCTGGGAAACCTGCCTGGTGATGTACTACCATCACTATCGCCAGCAGAATAACGCTGCCGGGGTTTTCTATCTCTTTACGGCGCTCTCGATTGCCCCGTTGGTAGTCGTCAAGCTGACGCCGGCGATGGTCGGTCACAACTCCCTGCTCGGCTTTCTCGGAATTTCCTACCTGACCTTCCGGGCGACCGGGACGATCATCGAGAGCCGGGACGGGATGGTCAAGGACATCTCGGCCTGGAAGTTCATCCGCTTCATGCTCTTCATGCCGACCCTGACGTCCGGGCCAATCGATCGCTACCGGCGTTTTGCCAAGGATTACGCCAAGGTGCCGAGTCGGGAGGACTACCTGGCCCTGGTCAATAAGGGGACCTTCTATCTCTTCCTTGGCTTCCTGTACAAGTTCGTGATCGGTTATTACTTTGGTCAACGGATCTACCCAATGTTTGAACGAATGGCGATGATGCAGCCGTCAATGCTGTCGTGGAGCATGCTGGGGGTCATGTACTCATACGGCTTCTACCTGTTCTTCGACTTCGCCGGCTACTCGCTCTTCGCGGTCGCCATCTCGTACTTCATGGGCGTTCGCTCGCCAATGAACTTCAAGCAGCCCTTTAAATCCAAGAACATCAAGGAATTCTGGAACCGCTGGCACATCAGCCTGTCCTTCTGGTTCCGTGACTACATCTTCATGCGCTTCGTCTTCTTAGCCACCAAGAAGCACTGGTTTAAAAACCGCAACACCCTGTCAGCAACGGCTTACATGTTGAACATGGTCCTGATGGGCTTCTGGCACGGGATCACCTGGTACTACATCCTGTACGGGTTCATCCACGGGCTTGCCCTGGTGATCAATGACTGGTGGCTGCGGTACAAGCGCAAGCACCTGAAGAACCTGCCCCACAACAAATTGACGACGGGCGTGGCCATCTTCATTACCTTTAACTTTGTCATGTTTACATTTTTAATCTTCAGCGGGTTCTTAAATACCTACCTGCTGAGACATTAATTTAGGAGGATTAACATTATGCAAGAACAAATTATCAACATTTTAGCTGACGCAACCGGTCGCGACGCTGCTGACTTCAGCGACGCCAGTCAGGATCTTTTTGAATCCGGCCTGCTTGATTCAATGGCCACGGTGTCCCTGTTGCTGGGACTCCAGGATGCCTTTGACATTCAGGTGCCGGTTTCTGAATTTGACCGGAGCCAGTGGAACACGGTTGAAAAGATCGAACAGCGGGTAAAGGAGCTGCAAAATGCATAATGGCAAGCGCCTGTGGTCGATCTTCGGCCCGGTAATTCTTGCTTTCGTCCTCGTCCTGATCCTTTTCTTCCTGCCGATCAAGGCTAACCATTCGCTGAATACGGAGAAGCAGGCCGCCGTTTCGCTGAGCCCGACCGTCTTTAAGAATCAATCCCTGAAGACTCAGGCTCTTACCGACAAGCGGACTAAATTCGTCCCCTTTTTCGGCTCCAGTGAATTTCGGCGAATGGATCGCTACCACCCGTCAGTGATGGCGGCCCGTTACCACGACTACACGCCGTTCCTCTTCGGCTCCCGTGGAACCCAATCGTTACCGCAGTTCTTCAACATCAATTCGATGGAAAATGCGATGCAGGGCCAAAAGGCGGTCTACATTATCTCACCCCAGTGGTTTACCAAGCAGGGAGTCATGAAGCCGGCCTTTCAGTACTATAACGGTTCCTACGCTAATCTGACCTGGCTTAGGCATGCCAATCCAAAGTCGCCCTATGACCGCTACGTGGCTAGACGACTGCTGAAGCTGGTCGGCGACGACGGCACGGTTGGTGAGGGAGCCCGCAAGATCGCGGCTGGCAAGGCGCTGAATTCGTGGGACCGGACAGTGATCAACATGCGGATCACGATGCTGGCCCACGAGGACGCCCTCTTCTCCGACTATCAAATCAACC
The DNA here is from genome assembly GCF_022482365.1 of Limosilactobacillus sp. Lineage (NCBI taxonomy): Bacteria > Bacillati > Bacillota > Bacilli > Lactobacillales > Lactobacillaceae > Limosilactobacillus > Limosilactobacillus sp. Next base: position 1,435,474 of record NZ_JAKVPE010000001.1, on the reverse strand, counting down.
GGAACTATCAAAATCACATCTTGCCAAACGTCAATAAGCTGCCGAAAAAGTATGATTATCACCGATTGACCGCCCAGGCCGAGCGGGTCGGCAAGCGCGACTCCGGCAATAACCCCTTTGGCATCCGCAACGCCTTCTTTGAAAAACGGGTTAAGTCCCATCTCAAGAAGATGGCAGGCTCCCAGCGGAAGTTCTCCTACACGGCCTCGCCGGAATACGGTGATCTTCAAGTGGTTCTCAATCAGTTCAAGAACACCAATTCCAATGTGCTCTTCGTCATTCCACCGGTCAACGCCAAGTGGGAAAAGTTCACGGGGTTGAACATGAACATGTACTACCGGAGCGTGGCGAAGATCAAGTTCCAGCTGCGTCAACAGGGCTTCACTCATATCTTGGATCTGTCCCATGACGGTAACAAACCGGCCTTCATGGAGGATACCATCCACATCGGTTGGGCCGGCTGGGTCAAGTTTGACCACGAGACAAACCGCTTCATCTCGCAAAAGCAGCCGCAGCCGAGCTACCGGATGAATGACCAGTTCTTGTCGAAGCGCTGGGCGAACCTGAACCCGACAAAGCAGAATTTGCAGAACTTTAAGAAGCAAGAATTGCAAAAGTAAGTTAAGAATGCTTATTTAGATTAAAAAAAGGGCCAACCATTCACTTCAACTATGAAGTGAATGACTGGCCCTTTTAGTCGGTGAGTTTGGTAAGAATGTCCTTCAAAATGGCAATGAAACGTTGCTCCTCAGCGCTGGCGGCGTGGTGGGCTCGCTGGAGATAGCCGATTTTAATGATTTGCTGCGGCAGGAAGGGGCGGGCGATGATCCCGGCGTCGACGTAGCCAGGAGTGACCACGCCGGTGCCGAGGTTGTAGCCGGCGGTGTGGGCGAGCAGATTATCCATCGTGCCGCGGTCCTGGACATAGACGACCTGGCGAGCAAAGCTGGTGAATTCTTCCAGCAGGCTGAGTGAGAGGTCGTCGTGGCGGTAGGTCAGGCAGGGAAAGTCTTTCAAGTCGGCCGCGGTGATTGATTGCTTTTGCGCCAGGGGATGGCTGCGGTTGATGAACACCTGGGCGGTCGTGGTCATAAGCGGGGTGAATACCAGGGCCTGGTCGGCAAAACGCCGGGCCAGGAGCTCACGGTTCAAATCGGCCACGGTTGTGATTCCCAGATCGGCGGTCCCGGTGGCGACGTGGTGGGCAACCGCGGTGGAGCGCTCCTCCCAGAAGCTCAGCTGGTACTCATCCTCTTGGTAAGCCTGCAGAAGCTCTTGAATTGCCGCGGCCCCGAAGCTGTAGTGCTGGGACGCCACGGTCAGCGTGTGGCGCGGCGATTGGTGCTGACGACGGAAGTGGGCCCGGATGTTTTGCTCCTGGGCGACCAGCATGCGGGCGTATTGGAGCAGGTCCTGGCCGTCGGGAGTGAACTGGACGCCGCGGTTGCTGCGGATCAGGATTTGGATGCCGAGTTCGCGCTCCAGCTGGTGGATGGCGTTGCTGATGCTGGGCTGGGTGACGTAGAGGGCCTTGGCCGCCTGGGAGATCGACCGGTACTTGGCGATGGCGATCAGGTAGCGGTACTGCTGAAATGTCATGACAATTCCTCCTTGCGATAGCCAAATCTTATGGCCGATGATAGGAAAAGTCAAATAGACGGGCGCGGCGCCGTGGGCTACACTGGAAATAAATATTGATAAAGAGGGTAATCAAATGACGGCAGATGTGACGATTCGGGTGGCCCGGCTGACGGACGCACCCCGTTTGGTAGAAATTTATGCACCGTACGTAGAGAAAACGGTGATTACTTTTGAATATGACGTGCCGACGGTGGACGACTTCCGCCAGCGGATGGCCAACACGCTGGTCAAGTATCCCTACATTGTGGCCGAGCAGTTCGGCCAGGTGGTCGGCTATGCCTACGTGGGGCCCTTTGTCGGTCGTGAAGCCTATGACTGGAGCGTCGAAACCTCGATCTACGTCGATCCGGACTGCCGGCACACCGGCGTTGGCGGCAAGCTCTACGCGGCACTGGAGAAGATCGTCAAGGAAATGGGAATTTTGAACCTCAACGCCTGCATCGGCTACCCGGCAACGGATGACGACAAGTACCTGACGAAGAACAGTGCCCAATTCCACAAGCACCTCGGCTACCAGCTGGTCGGTGAGTTCCACCGCTGTGGCTACAAGTTTGGCCGCTGGTATGACATGATCTGGATGGAAAAGTTGCTGGGTGACCATCCGGCCGACGCCCAGCCGGTGAAGAACTTCAACGACGTCCGGGATGTTATCCGGGAGAAGTACGGAATTGAATAAGTAGAATGTTGATTTGACAACAGAGGACAATGTTAAAGGGTATCTGAATTAGATGCCCTTTTTTGATTGCTCAGGCTTAAGCTTTAAAGTTTTTCCCATTCCTTGAGATCATCGGGCATTTGATATTTCCCGTGCCAGTCCTTAAAAAGCTTCTCGATGGTTGCTGGCGATTGTTTCGTTGGAATTAGTGTCAATGTGCCATCGTTCCCCTTAATAATTCGGAATTCTGTTCCCGGTTGAACCTGAAATGATTTTGGAATTGGTACTACTGTCTCGTTTCCTTGAAGCTCTACTTTAACAGTTTCCATGTCATCCCCTCCTCATAAAGTTATTTTGTCATAGGCAACTAGAATAAGCAAAAGCACCCGTGCTAGCGCTCTTTTCTTATACCTTCTATTCCGCCACGCCAAGTTCACGCAGTGCCTCCAGCAAGGCTTGGAAAAATTGCTGAATATTGACTTCCCCGGTCGGCAGGACGCAGGGCTTCAAGAGGGCGTTGACGTCGGCGGTTGACTGGTCGATCTTGTCGACGATTTCCAAACCGTCCTTGAGCAGGAAGCACTGCTTTTCGCGCGAATTCTCGGGATCCACCCGCCGGATCATCAGGTTGCGCTTCTCCAGGCGCTTAATCATGTTGGTGACGGTTGCCGCCTGCTTGTTCAGCGCCTGGTTAATCTCCTTTTGCCGGGTGCCGGGATGGTCATTGACGAAGCTAATGATGGTGGCAGTGTCGGCCGTCAGCTGGAGCTCCTTTAGCTTCGTCAGAATGTACTTGTTTTCCATTTGCCCGACGAGATAAATTTGTTCGCCGAGACTTGCGGGTAGTTGATAACGCATGGTTCCCCTCCTGAAAGTTGTTGATAAAACTATTTTAGCGAATTGTTGGTCTTTGTCAATCGCATTTTCTCATCAAGATCCCTAAATACAGTCGTTTAATGGCACTTTGTTGTCGCAAAAACTTTTCTGAAAAAATCGTTGACTTTCGCCAAATACTTGTGTAGGATAATAGTCAATCAAAACAGTTGTCGCAACAACTAAAAGAAATGAGGCTTGAACATGAAATTGACGACTCCCCAGGGGCGCTTTGGCCTTGGCGAAAAGGACAGCGCGAATCCCCACTTTAACGGTCCGGTCTGGATCCACGAAATCCTCGGCTTTGACTACCCAATGCTTGCCGACACGGTCACCTTTGCGCCGGGCGTGCGGAACAACTGGCATCGCCATGCTGCCGGACAGGTGCTCTTCGTGACCGACGGCGAAGGCTGGTACCAGGAGCAGGGCAAGCCCGCTCAGCGACTGATTGCGGGCGACGTGGTCAAAATCCCGGCCGGCGTCTGGCACTGGCACGGCGCCGCCAAGGACAGCTACTTTACCCACCTGGCGCTCGAAGATTGGTCGAAGGGCGAACCGACCTGGGGTGACCCGGTCAGTGATGCGGATTACGACCAACTGCCATAGGGGGGGGGGTGCGAAGCATGAGATGGCTTGAAATAATCGTTGCAGCCATGCTGACGGTACTTGCCAGCTGGGGCTTGGCCCGGCCCGTTCACGCGGCCGCTAAGCCGGGCCGGACACTGGTGGTTTACTTCTCTTACAGCGGGACCACTAAGCAGGTTGCCGAAGAATTGCACCGCCAGGTCGGCGGCGACCTCGTCCGGATCGAACCCGCGAAGCCCTATTCCCAGAGCTATTCGGCGGTCAGTGCCCGGGCCGGTAAGGAGTACTTTGGCCACTTGTCACCAGCCGTTAAGACGCGGGTTAAGAACATGGATCAGTACCAAAACATTTTTGTTGGCTACCCGATCTGGTACAACACAGCCCCAATGGTGGTCAAAACCTTCCTGCGTCAGTATGACCTGCGGGGAAAGAATATTTACCCGTTCTCAACCTTTTCATCGAGTCGGCTGGGCAAGAGCGTCCGCCTAATCAAGAAGGCGGCGCCGGGAGCCGAGATTAAGCCGGGCCTGCCGGTGGATGATACTGGGGCACCGCACGACGAGATTCAGCAGTGGTTGCACCAAGTGAACTTTAAGCAAGATTAGGAGGAAAAATTATGAAGCGTGTCGTATTAGTAACCGGATCGAGCCGGGGGATGGGCAAGGCCGAGATTGAAGAATTTGCTTCCCGTGGCGATGACGTCATCATTAACTACGTCCATAACCAGACCATGGCCGAAGCCGTGAAGCAGGAGGTCAGCGCCAAGTATGGCGTCCGGGCCCTAGCCATTCAGGCCGATTTATCAAAGGAAGCCGCTGTTCGGCGCCTCGCTGCCACGGCCCTGCAGGAATTCGGACGGGTTGACGTTTTGGTCAACAACGCCGGAATCGCCCTCTATGGCAAGTTTGAAGATAAAAAGCTGGCGGACTGGGAAAAGTCAATGCAAGTCAACCTCTACGCCCCATTCCTTTTAACCCAGCTTCTGGCGCCGGAAATGGCTAAGAACAAGTATGGGAAGATCGTCAACATCGCAACGATCGACGTCATGACGACCTACAATCCCGAGAGCGCGGAGTACGATGCCTCCAAGGCGGCCCTGATCAACCTGACGAAGAACAGTGCCCTCCAGTACCAGCCGGACGTCAACGTCAACTGCGTCTGCCCGGGCTGGGTGGCGACCGACATGAACAAGGACCTGCCGCAGGACCTTTTGGACTACCAGCAGGCCAAGACCTGTAAGGGGCGGCTGGCTAAGCCGGAAGAGGTGGCTAAGCTGGTGGCCTTCCTTGCCAGCGACGATGCCGCCTTTATCGACGGTGAAGTGATTAAGATTGACGGTGGCTACAAGCTGATGAACTAAGAAAGAAGCGAGGATTGATGACGAAGGGTGGCAAAAGGGCGCTGATTGTTGTGATGGCCGCGGTGGTGCTGGCGCTCACCTATCTGTCCGGCTTCTTTGGGATCGGAACCCCGGCGCTTTCGGGAAGTCGGCCCGGTCAATCACACGGGCGACCAGTGCCGACGCTCTTTATCCATGGTTTTGGCGGCAATGCGCGGTCCAGCAACATGCTGATTCGGCGGATTGCGGCGGATGGCTATGGCCAGCGTTCCATTCGGGCGACGGTTTCACCAAACGGCAAGGTCAAATACACTGGTCGGTGGCACCAGGGTGATGGCCAGCCCCTGGTTCAGGTGATTTTTGCTAACAATCATGAGGGGGACTACCACGTTGCGGCGGGATGGATCGGCACGATCGTCAACCACCTGCATCAAAAGTACGGGGTGGAGCGCTTCAACGCCGTGGCTCACTCCTACGGGAACAACGCCATTGTTTACTACCTGGCGACCCACCGGGATGGGCCAGCCAGGGTTAATAAGCTGGTCGACATTGCCTCGTGCGTCAACACTGATCGCGCGCAAGATCGCGAATTTAGGGAGCACCAGACCGGGGGATTTGCGACCTATGTCAAAGAGATGAGGGCCGACCAGCAATGGTACGAGGGCCGGCACTCACCATTCAATGGCGCGCACTTCAGCGACCTCAACATCTACGGAACCTACCAGGGGAAACCGAGCGACGGTGCGGTCAGTCACGAAAGTGCCCAGGGCTTGCGCCAGGACTTCGCCGGAATCACGGGGACCTACCAGGAACGTGAATTTCGCGGGCCGCTTGCCCAGCACAGTGCTTTGACCCGGTATAATCCGGCGGTGGCCCAAGCGATTGCCCAGTTTTTGAAGAATTAAATTGAAAGTGTCACACAACGGTTAGCCACGTGCTAGCAATTGTGCGGCGTTTTTTGTCAGCGGCAGTACGGATTTGAACTATTCGGCCAAAACTACTAGAATATTCACATTAACTTGCGGAAGAAGTGGAATTTAATGTCAACCATCAATCCTTACCGGCGGGGAATCACCGTCGAGCTCTTTTCGATCGCCTGGATGGTTTTCGAGTTTCTCGTCGGCTTTTTCTCTGGGCTGCAGGCCCATTCGCTGCTGCTGATCGCCTTTGGCCTGGACAGCCTGCTGGAGATCATCTCCGGTGGGGCCCTGCTGTGGCGGCTAATTGTCGGCTTTCGACGGCCTGCTGAGGAGGTGGCCAGGATCGAACGCCGAGCCAGCCGAATCGTGGGCTGGTGCCTGCTGGCGCTGGCGGTCTACATCGTTCTGACCTCGGGTTATAATCTGCTAGCCCACCAGGGAGCGGAGAGCAGCCTGGCCGGCACCCTGATGGCCCTGGCCTCGCTGATCTGCATGCCGATCCTGATGATGATCAAGCTGCGGGTCGCCGGGGAGGTCAACTCGGCCGCGCTCAAAGAAGATGCCATGTGCAACCTGACCTGTGCCTACACTGCGGCCGCGGTCCTGGTCGGCAACCTCCTGACAATTTGGCAAGGCTGGTGGTGGTCGGACAGCGTTTTCTCACTCCTGCTGGTCTTCTTCATTGTTAAAGAGGGGCTTGAAGGTGTGCGGGGTTAGCTTTCTGCTGCTAATTTAACTAATCAGAGCATCTCACGCGGATGCTCTTTTTAATTGCCCCTCTATGTTAGAATAAGGTAAAACTAACAAGGTGGTGCTAACAATGAACAAAGACCGACTGGCTGCCTTCGCCGATGCGGTGCTGGCAATTATTATTACGATCCTGGTGTTAGAACTGGAAAAGCCGGAACACACGACGCTTGCAGGCTTCTTAAAACTGTGGCCGAATTACATGGCCTACGCGATCTCCTTCTTCTGGCTCGGAGCGATGTGGATCAACATGCACAACGAGTGGTACCACATCAAGCGGGTGACGACCGGGACCCTCTGGGCAACGCTGATCATGCTCTTCTTCTCCTCGCTCTTTCCGTACGCGACGAGCATCATGTCAGCCCACTACGATGACGTTGGCGCCCAGACCTTCTACGGGATCGTTGTCCTTCTGATTACCTTCGCCAACACCAACATGTACGCCTCGGTCGCCAAGGCTGATGGCAAGAAGTCGTACGGAGAATGGCTGAAGGAGCGCAGCCGTGGTTGGATCGTTCCCGACGTCCTCATCAAAGTGGTCGGCCTGATTCTGACACTGACGGTGTGGCCACCGGCAATGCTCTACTCGGTTCTGGTGACCCTGCTCTGCCTGGTCATCCCGAACCAGCTCAAGCACCGGATGGAGTAAATTGTTAAAAATGCAAAACGGCAGGACGTTTCACGGCGCCCTGCTTTTAAAATGTTCCACGGGAAACATTGTGACTTGTTACTTGTCTTGGTGGCTGTTCGATGGGGTACAATGGAACCATGAACGAGCACGGAAGGAAAGTGAGATCAATGGACCAACAGATGCGCTACTTTATCGCGGTGGTGGACCGCCACAGCTTCACCGCGGCCGCTCTGGACAACAACATTTCCCAATCGGCGATTTCCCAGCAGGTCAAGGAGCTGGAGAACAACTTGGGTGTGAAACTGCTGGAGCGCAAGGGCCGCAGCTTCACCGTGACCCCGGCCGGCGAATATTTCTACCGCCAGGCTCAGCAGATCGTCAAGCAGCTTGATCAGCTCAGGGCCGAAACCCAGCGGATCGCCAGGGGCAGTGAGCAGTACGTCCTGCACCTGGGCTACCTGCGCAACTTTGGCACCCAGGAGTTTCTCCAGGCCCTGGCCGAATTTTCCAAGCAGTACCCGAACGTGGAGGTCAAGATCACCAGCGGGATGCACGAGGAGCTGTTCAAGCTGCTGCGGTCCGATCGGGTCGATCTGAACTTCTCCGACCAACGGCGGGCACTGTCGGACGAGTACAACAACCGCCTGCTGACGGAGACCGACTTCATGGCGGTGGTCAGTTCGAGCAAGTTTGCCGACCGGGAAAAGATCACCACGGCGGAGCTGGCTGACCTGCCGTGCATTCTGGTGGTCAATCCCCAGCAGGCGGGGGAAGAGGAGGACTACTACCGGGATATCCTGGGGATCCACAGCGCCTTCCGGGTGGTCAGCACCTTTGGCGAGGCCCAGGCGCTGGTCGTGGCCAACCAGGGATACATCTTGGTTAACGGCCGGACGAAGGACCTGATCGACCCGCAGCTCTCGCGGATCCTCCCGCTCTACAACGGCAAGCGCCCGCTGCACCAGAAGTACTACGCCTATTGGAAGAAAGACAACTCGGGCTATTACATCGAGGCCTTCGCCGACAAGCTGGCGGAACAATTTCAGAAATAAGAAAGCCCTCAGGCGCAATGAATAGTTGCGCTTGAGGGTTGTTTTCATTTAGCAGCCTTCCGTGTTACCCGGGCGACGTTAAAGCAAGCGGCCAGCGAGATCAGCGCGATCACCAGCATGATTAACACAGCCGTGTTGTAAGCAGCCGATCGGGAAGCAATTCCACTGGTCAGGGCCACCGTGATCGACATCCCCACGGAGCTGCCGAGTTGGTGGACGACGTTGACGACCCCGGACGCGGAGCCGGCAATCGCCGGGCCCGCATTTGCCACCCCGGAGCTAGTCTGTAGGCTGAACGCTAGACCCTGGCCAATTCCCAATAGGATCATCATGGTACCTCCTTTGATTCACGAATGATCGTACTACTTAGAGTAAACTCTAAGTCAACTGTTCCGGCTGAAAATCTTCAATAAGTTTTTCTTATCCAAACCATCAAAAAGCGGAATTGGTCTGGCCGCGCGTTCCCGCTATCATATAGACAATCAATCAGAACGAAACATTGACTAACAAGGGAGAGATCAACAATGGCAATTAGTAAAAACGCACAGGCATACCACGAAAAGATGTTTCCGGGCTACCAGTCCGACTTCAAGCGGACCGACCCTGAGTTTATCGAACGCTTCGACAACTTTGCCTTCGATGAGGTGGTCAACCACGACGACCTAGATGGCAAGACCCGCTTCATGACGATTTTGGCAACGCTGCTCGGCTGTCAGGGGATTGACGAATTTAAGGCCATGGTTCCGGCAGCAATGAACTTTGGCCTGACCCCGGTCGAGATCAAGGAAATCGTCTACCAGGCGGTCGCCTACCTTGGGATTGGCCGGGTCTTCCCCTTCCTCAAGGCTACCAATGAGATTTTTGAACAGCGCGGCATCAAGCTGCCACTGGAAGGACAGGCCAATACCACGACGGCGGATCGTCTGACCGCTGGTGAACAAGCCCAGGTTGACATCTTCGGCGACGGGATGAAGGGCTTCTGGAAGTCCGGTCCGGCCGAAACGCGCCACATCAACTATTGGCTGACCGATAACTGTTTTGGTGACTACTACACCCGGTCCGGCTTGGACAAGCGGCAGCGGGAGATGATCACCTTCTGTTTTATCTCTGCCCAGGGTGGTGCGGAACCGCAGCTGATCGGCCACGCTAAGGGCAACATGCGCGTCGGCAATGACCGGGAGTTCCTGATTAAGGTGATTTCCCAAAACATTCCCTACATCGGTTATCCGCGGAGCCTGAACGCCCTGCGTTGCGTCAACGAAGCGGCGGACCAGCTGAAGGAGCAGAATTAAAATGGAAACGATGATTGCCAACGACCAACAGGAGCTGGTCAACCTTTACCGGATGGAGAACGAGGCGATGGTCGCCCGCGACGTCGCCACCCTCAATCGGATTCTGGCGCCGGGAATGCAGCTGGTGCACATGACCGGCTACGTGCAGCCCAAGCTGGAATGGATTGACCAGATTCAAAACGGCGACATGTACTATCTTTCCTCGACCGAGGACCGGATCAAGGACGTCCAGATTGACGGCAATCGCGCCAGCCTGGTTGGCCAGAACCGGGTTCGGGCCAGCGTTTGGGGCAGTGCGGTTGCCACCTGGCCGCTCCAGATGAGGGTCGAATACGAAAAGGACAACGGGAAATGGCTGATTGTCAGACAAGAGGCTTCTACTTATTGAGAGAGGGGACTAAAATTGAGTAAAACATTGATTGCCTACTACTCCTGGTCGGGCACGACCAAGCGGCTGGCGGAACGGATTCACAAATTGCTGCCGGATTCGACATTGCTGGAACTGACGGTGGCCCCGGGGATCTTCTCCCGGGACATGTACAAGACGGCCGACATTGCCAAGCAGCAGATGCGCGCCGGCGAATTGCCGCAGCTGACCAACCAGCTGCCGGACCTGACCGACTACGACCTGGTGCTGGTCGGCGGCCCAGTCTGGACCTACTCGCCATCGACACCGGTATTGTCTTTCCTGCACGCCCTTGGCGACTACGCCGGGAAAGTGGCGCCGTTCTACACCAGCGTCGGCAACAACGGCGATTATGAGAGACAGTTTGCCGATGAAAATCCGCAGCTGCGGGTCCTCACCGGCAATGACAACGGTAAGAATTTGAAGAATTGGCTGGAAGAGCTCGAGGAGGAATAAACGATGACTAAGGTATTAATTATTGGTGCAACCGGGACCGTCGGCAGTGCGGTCCGGCAAACGCTTTTGAACGAAACGAATGACACGCTGACCCTCTTTGCCCGGTCCGCGAACCGCATCCAAGCCGGCGACCGCGAGACGGTGATCAGCGGTGACGTCATGAACGACGCCGACCTCGACCGGGCCATGCAAGGACAGGACGTGGTCTTTGCCGCCCTGTTCGGCAGCCTGGGCCGCTTTGCCAAGCAGATCGTGGCGGCGATGGACCGGAATGGCGTTTCCCGTTTGCTCTTCATCTCCTCGATGGGGATCTACAACGAGGTACCCGCGGGGATGGGTGACAATCTCAAGGATAGCCCCGTCCTGCAGCCTTATCGGGAGGCGGCCGACGTGATCGAAGCCTCGGACCTGAACTACACGGTCATTCGGCCCGGCTGGTTCACGTCCGGCCCGGTCGACTACGAGGTCACGGAGAAGGGTCAGCCATTCGGTGGGCACAACGTCTCCGTCAGCTCGATTGCCGATTTGGTGAAGCGCCTGAGTGCGGATCCAAGCCTTTATTCCAAGAATAGCGTGGGGATCAACACGCCAAGCAAGTAAAAATTAACGGCGAGCCAGCATTTGTGGCCCGCCGTTTTTCGTTAACCAGCAGTTAAGGTCCTTTAACTAAGGCACAATTGACTTGGTGATCGTTCAGCAGTAACTTATAATTAGTAAGTGACAAGAAGGGGGATTTTACCATGAACAATTCCACGATTGAAGCACAATTGAATCACCGCTCGATTCGCAAATTTAAGGATCAGCCGCTGACGACCGACCAGCTGAACACTCTTTACGAAGTGGCCCGGCACACCTCTTCCGGCCAGTTCCTCCAGCAGTTTTCGATTATCCACGTCACCGATCCGACCAAGAAACAGCAGATCGCGGCGATTGCCCACCAGCCCTACATTGCCGGAAATGGGGACCTCTTCATCTTCATTGCCGACCTGAACCGGAACGCGAAGATTCGTGAAAAGGCGCACCAGCCCCTCGGCCGGCTGGACACGACCGACATTCTAATGGAGGCCTTTTTCGATGCGACCCTGGCGGTGCAGAACATGCTGGTGGCAGCCGAAAGCGCGGGCCTGGGCGGAGTCGTCCTCGGCAGTATCCACAATGACAACCAGGCGATCAGCGACCTGCTCCACCTGCCCAAGCTGACAGCGCCGGTCTTGGGATTGAAGATTGGCGTTCCCGCTGATGAGTCGGAAGAAAAGCCGCGTCTGCCCCTTGACGCCCTGGTCTTTGAAAATGAGTATCCGGCCGGTGGGGTGGCGGAGTCTACCCTCGCCGACTACGATCAAACCCTGCACGATTATTACGCTAGTCGAACAACCAATGCCCGCGACACCAGCTTCACCGATCTAATTGCCGGCCGGGCCAGTGCCCTGAACGACCGGCCTGCCAGCCCGCGGGATGCCTTTATTCAGTACGCTCAGCAGCAGGGACTATTAAAGCGTTAGGGGGATTTTATAATGAAACAAATTGATAGCCAGCGGGTTTCGCCGCTCGATAACTACAAGCTGCTGTCCGGGCTGGTGGCTCCACGGCCGATTGCCTGGATTTCCACCTGGAATGCGGGCCACCACAACTTGAACCTGGCGCCCTTCAGTTTTTTCTCGGTAGTGCCGGGGTCGCGGCCGCTGGTGACCGTGGCGATTGGGCGAATTGATGGCCAACCGAAGGACACCACGGCCAATCTGCTTCGTGAGCACGAGGGGGTTGTTAACTTGGTGGACCGGCAGCTGGCGGCGCAGATGAACATGACCGCGGCCAGCCTGCCAAGTGGCGAGAGTGAGGCTGATCTTGCAGGACTGACCACCGCGGATAGCCAGCGGGTAACGACGCCCGGAATTGCGGGAAGCAAGGCGCGCCTGGAGGTTAAGCTGGACCAAGTGGTGCCAATTAAGAATCGGGATGGAGAAACCGACGCAGATCTCCTGATCTTGGAGGTCGTCAACTATGACTTGGCGGACCAGATTGTCGACGATCGCTATCACGTCGACGCCACCGCGCTCGATCCAATTTCCCGGATCGCCGGACCAAACTACAGCCGGCTTGGCGAGCGCTTCTCGATGGCGCGGCCAAAGTAAAATTAAAGAAGATCAGCCGATTCAAACGCGCGCGAAAAGCAAATAAATCGCGCGCAAAACGGGCGCAAAAACGGTCAGTGCTTTTGCAAATTATGGAACTGGTGAGGTCAAATTCGGAGTAAAGGATGATGGAACAATTGTTGGCGTGAAGAATCCGGTTGACTTTTGTCTAGACGTCGAAAATAAGATCAATGATTCGATCAAACCGAATCCAGACTATAATTTGAAAATTGATGAGCAGACAAACGTGGTTACCTTAACGGTCAATCAAGGAGATCATCCCCCGTACTTGTATAAATCAAAGGCCTATAAGAGAAATGATAGTGCATCGATCGAAGTTGACAGAGCAGAATTATCCCAGTTAATTCTGATTGGTGAAAATAAAACATACGACGGCTTAACGGCGACAAATCAAGATCTCTCATTTAATGTTCTAGAAGATGCCCTGAAAGAAAAATTGGGGATTAGAAGATTAACATCCGACGTATTGATTACTCTTAATTTGAAGCAAAAAGATGGCTACACTAATGCCGGTGAGCTTCTCGCCGATAAAAACCACTACCGCGGAATCGACATTATTCGTTTTGGCGAGAACATTAGCATTATGCTCGATCGGGCGAGTTATGAAAATGAATCGATCCTTAAAGAATATGACCAAGCTCTCCAAAAATATCGCCAATACTATCAACACGAAGAAATTCAGGGTGCGACTCGTAATGTTGTCAGTCTGATTCCTGAAGAAGCTTTTCGTGAAGCTATCGCGAACGCATTAGTTCATCGGATTTGGAGTGTTAATTCGCAAATTAAAGTGTCCATGTTTGATGACCGAATCGAAGTAACCTCACCAGGTGGACTGCCACAAGGGCTAAGCAAGAATGAATACTTGGCGGGACAGATTTCCATTTTGCGAAATCCAATTATTGCCAACGTCTTCTTTAGGCTAGGGCTAATTGAACAATTCGGCACCGGAATAAGAAGAATCAAAGACTCATATCAAAAGAGCTTAGTTCAGCCGCAATTTGCAATTTTTGAAAATTCAATCAAAATCGTTTTGCCGGTTTTGAAATTCGTTGCTGACGACCTGACTGCTGACGAAAATCGGATTTACCAGTCAATTCACGAAGGGGCAAGTACCACGACGAAAATTAGTCAGGCAACTGGCTTTGGGAGAACTAAGGCTTTGAGGCTTTTGAAGCAGCTCAGCCAGCGAGGCTATGTTGAAAAAATAGGTGAGGGCAGAGCGACAAGATACATTTTAAGCAAATAAATCGCGCGCAAAACGGGCGTAAAAACGGTCGAAAACGAAATCGACCGTTTTTTTTGCGTGCGAAAAGTAAAAAAAGCGGGCGACTATGACGATTTTACTCACGGCCGCCCGCTTTGGCGTGTTATTCAGTTAGGTTGAGGATCTTTTGGATTTGTTCGGCACTCATCACCCCCTGAAGAGCGGAAGTCGCCATTTCTTCAGCCCAGGCAGTGAGTGGCTGGGCGGGCGTCTGGCCGACTTCGCTGAGCCGGGTTGGCATCTTCAGACGGCGGTAAACGTCCTGGAGTCCCGTGACGACGTTCGTGGGGTCAATTCCCATCGTCTGACAGTAGTGATCAAAGGCGGGCGTCGCAGTTCCGACGACGGCAACCCAGCCCGGCAAAAGAAGGCTGATGGCTTGGGAATAGGAAACCTGCCAGCGGTTCATGACCTGCATCGTCAACAGTAAAATTCCCCAGTCCATCGTCTTGCCGTACTGGATGTGGGAACCAATGGCGAGACTGCTGAGCTGGAGGATGGTCCCCAGTTCGTCATGGCTGGCTCGCTGGTGGTCAACGACGGACTGCAGCGTTTCCACCAGGGTGGTCAGATACTGATCGAGGGTGCCTTCGATCAGGCGGTTGCTGTCGGCGGTGAGGTCCATTAAGGTCAGCTGGGATAGGATGGTGAGCGATCCTTGGATAAGGGAGACGTTCGGCAGCGTGCCCAGGTACTCCGGCTGGAGATAGGTCAGCGCTGGGTAAATTCCTTCGAGTCCGTATGGCAGCCCATCGGTCCCGTTCAATTGGGCGGAACCGTTGGCTTCGGAGCCGGAGCCAGGCATGGTCGGGATGGTGAAAACGGGGAGGTAGGACCAGCCGGCGACCGACTGCTGGCCCTGGAGAATGGGCATCAGCTTGGCGTTGGGATTGGCGGTCAGGAGGGCGACGGTCTTGCCGAGGTCGTGGGCCGTCCCACCACCGATCGTGATGATCGCATCAGCGCCCTGGTCAATCGCCAGGTCCCGGGCCCGCTTGGCTGTTTCAACATCGGCCCGCCGGAAGTCGTCGAAAACGGTCGGGATGATTTGGCTAGCCTGCAGGGTGGTGGTCAATTTGTCGAGGAAGCCAGCGCTCTTGAAGAACTGGTTGCCCAAGATAATCAGCGGCCGCTTGGTTCCAAAATTGGTCAGTGCGCCCAGCCACTGGTCGAGGGGGGCATCGTACATTAATTGGGGTGCTGGTTGAATCGTGAACTTCATCTTTTTCTCCTTACTTGTCCATCGTCAGAATGACCCGGCCCAGCAGGTCATTCTTTGCCAGTTGATCAAAGGCGGCCTTGAAGTCGGCCAGTGGGAACTCCTTAGCGATCAATGGGGTAAAGTCACCGGCCGTGATGTGGTCGAGGACGTATTGGCTGGCAGTTTGGCGAATCTCTGAATGGTCAACCACCTCACTGACGGAGTAGCCCTTGATCGTCAGGCCCTTGCCGAGCAATTGCGGAACGGGCATTGGGGCCTCCATCCCGGCGATCACGCCGTATTCGATGATGTGTCCGCCCATTGCCATGGCGTCGGCGAGTTCGGTGATGGTTTGGCCGAAGATTGGGTCAAAGGCGATGTCGATACCGTGACCATTCGTCATCTGCTGGATCGACTTGACAAAGTCATCCTGGCCGCTGACGATGACATTTTCAATTCCGGTTTCTTCCTTCAGCAACTTGGCCTTGGCCGCGGACCGGGTCGTGCCAATCACCTCCAGGCCCCGTGCCTGGGCGATCTGGATGGCGGCGTGGCCAACGGTGGAGGTGGCCGCGGTGATCAGGACGTAGCCGTGGGTTAATTGAGGATTGGTGACGGCAATTGGGTAGGCGGTCAGGTATGGCACCCAGAGCGCCGCGGCCTGGTCGAACGGAAGCTGGTCGGGAATTTCGGCCAGGCGATCCGCTGGCACGATGATTTCTTCGCCAAAACTGCCGTACTTCAGGAAGTCGTAAGGACCGATCGGGGCAACTCGTTTGCCGACCCAGTTGGAATCAACGTTTGGGCCGACGGCGGTCACGACACCCGCGGCCTCGTAACCGAGACTGGCTGGCGTTTCTGGCACGGGTTGGCCGGGCAGGAAGCGGCCCTTGATGAAGTTGAGCTGGTCGCCGCTGATTCCGGCGGCTGCAACCTTGATGCGGGCTTCGTCGGCACCCGGCTGGCGCACTTCGATATCGTCCAGCTGGACCCCAGCAACACTACCGAATTGGTGAACACGTAACATCTTTGACATTCAATCAGATCCTTTCGTTTTTGTTCTAGATTCGTTATGATGTCATTAGTATATTCTTGCTCGGGTTACCCGAGGCAAGGCGAAAGAACTTAAAATTTGGTAAAGTGAAGTGATTGATGATGTATTCGATGCATGAGATAACCGAAAAGCTGGGGATGACGGTTTACACGGTCCGTCACTACACCGACAGCGGCCTGGTGCCGGACGTCAAACGGGACAAAAACGGCAACCGAATTTTTGACGACGAGGTCCTCAACTGGCTCAAGGCGGCCCAATTCCTACGGGGCTGCGGGCTGACGGTCAGGGAGGTTCGCCACTACTTCGACCTTTGCCTGGAGGGCCCGGCCACGGTAAAGGAGCGCTACCAGATCCTTCAGGAGGCGCAAAAGCACAATGCTCAGGAGCTGGCCGCATTGAAGCAGCGCCAGGAAATTGTCACCGACCGGATCAATCACTACCAGAAGATCCTGGCGGGGAAAACGGCCGACGATTCCAACCCCCAGGACTGGGATCCGAAGCGTTTTTGCTAAAATTGCATTTGAGAGGTAGAGACTGATGGATAAACATTTGCGACTAAACTTAGGCGGCTACGCGCTGGCTTGGAGCCTAGTGATCGGGATGCTGACGGCGGGCTACCTGAACCTGGTGAACTGGCTGATCGACCGGGTCTGGCTCGACGGGCGGCACCTGTTTGACCTGCCCAGCCACTGGTACCCGTTTTTGATCTGCATCCCCGCGGGTCTTTTGATTGGCTACCTGAACAAGCGCCTGGGCGACTACCCGCTGACAATCGCGGGGGTTCTGACCCAGGTAAGGATGAAGGGCGCGGTCGACTATCACCAGTGGTGGAAGTCGATGCTGCTGGGGCTCCTGGTCTTGAGCGCCGGGGGCAGCATTGGTCCCGAGGCCTCGACGACGGTGATCATCGGCGGGATGGTGAACTGGCTCGGCGACCGGATGCGCTGGGCCTACTATCTGGACCAAACAAGGGATGATGAGCACCGACCTAGTATCTGGCGCGACAAAATGAGGCGAGAAGAGCTGGCCCAGGCGCCGCGCTTTGGCACGCTGTTTAAGGATCGGCGTCAGAAACGACTGGTAATCACTTTGCTGATCTTGGTCGGCGTTGTCGGGTCGGCAATCATTTTCAAGCTTTTTCCCGAGGAAGGGGTCTTCGGCATCCATCACCGCACCATCAATTGGCAGTGGCTGGACCTGCTGACGGCGCTTCCGGCACTGGCGGTCGGGATCGCCTTTGGCTGGCTCTTTGTCCAGCTTGGCAAGTGGACCAGCCACATCGAGCATGCCCGTCTGGACAAGGTTTGGCAGGGGGGCCTCTTTGGGTTGTTGCTGGCGGCCAGCACTTTGATCAGTCAGGACGCGCTCTTCTCCGGTGAGTTTCGGATCGTGCCCTTTAGCCGGGAGGCGCTGGGGATGACGGCCGGTTACCTCCTACTGGTGGCCGTGCTGAAGGCGGTCGTCACCAACCTCGGTTTTGCGCTCTGCTGGCGCGGGGGGACAATCTTCCCGGCAATTTTTGCCAGCCTGGCGATCGGAGTGGCCTGTGCGCTTGTGCTGCCGGGGACGGTGGCGGTCAATGCGGCGGTCGTGCTGACGGCCAGCCTGACCTGCATCCTGGGTCGCCCGCTGCTGACGGTGATCCTCCTGGCCCTCTTGGTACCGATTGAACTGCTGCCGGTGCTGCTGGTGGCGGCTTACGCGACCGACTGGCTGATGAAGAAAACTAAACTGATGCAAAAATAAAGAAGATCGTAGACTCGGGCGGCTGGGTTCACGATTTTTTGTGTCAGGAGGAACTTTAAAAATCAAATTTTGGCTTTTTCCCGTATTTATTAATTAGAGCAGTAAATACGAGGTGAACAAAATGAACAACGAAATTAGCATTCAGGATGATTTTGTCTTCGGCAGCGTGATGAGCAATAAGAAGCTCTGTCAGCAGTTGATCCAGCTGATCCTGCCGGAACTAAAAATCGAGCGGATTGAGTTCCCGACGGTTCAGAAGACGATTCAGGAAACTCAATTCAGCCACGGTGTCCGCTTCGACGTTTACACCAAGGACCAGGACGGCGTCGTCTACGAGATCGACATGCAGATCCGCCACACGCGCGGCCTGCCGCAGCGGGTGCGCTATTATCAGGGCCGGATCGATAGTGAGATGTTAAAGCACGGGCAAAAGTACGCAACGCTGAACAGGTCCTTTGTGATCTTTATCTGGCCCTTCGATCCCTTTGGCCTGGGACTGCATCGGTATGACTTTTTAAGTTACTGTAAGCAGGAGAAGTCACTGGAATTGGGCGACGGTCGCACAGCAATTTTTCTGAATACTAAGGGCACCAAAGATGATGTCAGTAAAGACTTGCGCAACTTCCTTGATTACGTGGATAATAAGGATGTAGTAAATGACGAGTACGTCGATGAATTGAAGGATTACATCCAGAATCTAAGCAAAAACACGGAATGGAGGAATGATTACATGGATAACAAGACTCACATGATGTTCCACGACGAAGATGTCCGTGAAGAAGGGAAAATGGAGGCAATTCGTGGCACGATTTCTCTACTGCGTGAAGCAGGCCTGCCGGAAGATCAGTTAAAGTCTAAGGTTCAACAGCACTTTGACCTAACCAACCAACAAATGCAAAAACTATTCAAGTAAACAGCAACCCCCAGAGCCAATCGCCCTGGGGGTTGTTTGAATTTACTTTACTTTGTCAGGTAGCGGAGCCAAACCGCGCCGTCGTCAAACGACTGAACATCTTTGAGTTTGAGATCGATTGGCCGCCGTCCAGCTGGCCGCCCGTCAAAGAGGCTTGGCTGGTTGACCCGGCCATCAGCACCGGGACCGATGACAATGCTAATTTCGTCAATCAGGCCGGCGTCAAGGAAGCCGCCGTTGATCTTGCCACCGCCGACGATTGCCAGGCGGTCAACACCGAATTGCTCGGCTAGAATTTCCATGGCCCGTGCCAGGTCGATGTGCTCTTTGCCGGTTGCAATCCAGGAAATTCCCTTGCTGTCGAGGTCGTGCAGGTATTCCTTGGTAGCCTGTTCGCTGGTAATGATCAGGTGCGGTTGTGAAGCCCCGCCGTCATTGCCCCATAGCAGGGTGCCTTTGGTGTCCATCACAATATTGTAGCTGGCCGCGCTGGCATTTTTCCCGAAGGCTTCCTTGCCCAGCGGGGTTGCAGAAGCGCTGGCGAAGTGCTGGCCGCCGGACAGTTCGGTCTGGGCGGTAACCCGGCCGCTGATCCGGGTTGGGGCGTCGATAGCGCTCAGGGTTGAGTAGTAGGTGCTGTTGCCTTTCAGCTGGGCGGTCATGCCGCAATCGATCCGGCCGTCGATTGACATCATCATGTGACAAATAATGTATGGTTTATTCATTTCTTCAATACCTCCTGTGTGATCTTGTCCCCAGGATAACCGAAAAAATGAATGATTGGAAATGCTTATTTATCGTGATGAATTATGCAAATATTGAATGATTAAATGATTGTGATTTCGTGTTGTTTGGGTTTCTTCGAGATTAGCTGAATTGCTCCGCAGTCCGTAAGCAGGTCCAATGTCCGGCGGGTTTTAGCCATGGGGAAGCCATTTCTCTTATTGCTTTCAATAATTTCGTTGTCCTTAATTCCCAAGGCTGGTTGATAAGAAAATAGCTTTGACTGGGCAAGGTAGAAAAGAGTTTGTTTAACTAACTTGAGATCTGTTTTATTAGGGAAAGACTCCTTGTTTTCTTCGGTCCACCTGTTAATCGTGTCCTTGGCTGCGTCTAGTTCAGCTTTGGCTCGACTTAAATTTGTAATGTTTTCTTGCTGCTGACTAATTAAAATCGCCAGTAATGATTGAATGAAGAGCGTTAAATCGGCGCGGTTTTCGGCGTGATCTGCCTCGACGAAATCCTTGTAATACTTCTGAACGTGAGCGTGAATGGCCGTGGCCACTGAGAAGCCGGTGAAGCGATCATATTTGGTTGAGATATAGGAAGAGAGTAAGTAGCGCCCCATTCGACCATTGCCGTCCAGAAATGGGTGGGTGTTTTCAAAGAAAAAGTGGGTAATTAAGGCCTTATACAGCGCCGGAGTTGTGTCATCATTCATGAATTCAATTAATGTGCTCAACGCCTGCTGAATTTTTTCCTCATCTGCTGGTGGCCGGTGGACAACAACCCCGGTTGAAGAACTGATCGTCAAAGACTCGCCATTTGGAAGACGATCGCGGAAAAGTTCACCGTTTGGGAGACGATTTTTAGTCAGCTCCCCCTTTAACAGTCGATCGTAAATTTTACGAAAATCTGCCAGCGTTTGAATCTGAATTGGCTTGCCCAGTTGAGTTTGTTGATAAAGTTTAATTGTTGAACCGAGCCGTCGTTTGGACGTCGTTTCTTTACCGTTGACTTTTAAGCTGTTTTCTTGAATTACTGTTCCAATTTCAATTTTGCTCGTTTTTACTCCTTCAATATCGTTGGTGTAAAAAATTTCCGAAACAAGGAGTGAATTGAGAAACTGGTTAATCGCAAGGCCAGGAAGCTGCATTGCAAGATCCTCGATTCGTTTGGAATTGAGGCGGAATTGATCAGCCAGTTCCAGTATCTCTGGGAGTGGAAGAAAGAAAATGGGATACTTACTGGTTTGACTTTCATTGCGGTAGGTGAGAAGAGGGAAAAGGGCGGTTTTCTGAACTGCATAGCTGTTGAGCCGGGATTGATACTCATTTTCTACATTTACCCACGGGTCGTCGCCATTTTGCACAGCATATTTGTATTTTGAAAGCGGCAAATATCTCATTATTGTCCCTCCAAACGGTGTTTTGATAAATATTATACCATCAAAATCGCGAAAACCTTACTTTTGAGCAAATAGAACCCCAAAGTACACTATCAAAATCGTTAAAAATGCGTTTTTCACAAAATAGAGTGAGCTCTCATGGATTCAAAATCGACAAAAACGCATTTTTCGCAAAATAGAACCAGCTCTTACGCAACTAAAATCGTCAAAAACGGCTTTTTGGCAAAATAGAGTCAAAATAAAAATCCGCAAAACGCGTTTTAGGCATTTTGCGGATTAAGATATTGGATAATTTTATGGGCGCAGGCGGTTGATCATCCGTGGGAACGGAATGTTTTCCCGGATGTGATCCTGCAGGGTGACCCAGGCGAGGAACCGTTCCAGCCCCATCCCGAAGCCGGAGTGCGGCACGGAACCGTACTTGCGCAGGTCGTCGTACCAGCCATAGTCCTCCTTGGACAGGCCGTTTTCTTCCAGCTTGCTGGTGATGTATTCGTAGTCGTAGGAACGCTCGGAACCACCGATGATTTCACCGTAGCCTTCCGGTGCCAGCAGGTCGGCACAGATTACCTGGCGATCATCCGTTGGGTCGGTTGGCATGTAGAAGGCCTTGATGGCCCGTGGGTAGTTCTTGATGAAGACTGGCTTATTGAATTGGTCGGCCAGGAAGGTTTCTTCCGGTGAACCAAAGTCGTCGCCGTACTTGACGTCCATGCCAGCCTTTTGCAGCATTTCGATGGCTTCCTTGTAGGTTACCCGTGGGTATGGCAGCTCAGTGAATGGCTTCAGGCTTTCCACGGACCGGCCAACCATTTCCAGCTCGGTTGCGCAGTGGTCAATCAGATCCTGAATCAGGTAGGCGATGTATTGTTCCTGAATCTCTTCGCTCTCTTCTTCGTGGCACCAAGCCATTTCTGGTTCGATCATCCAGAATTCCGTCATATGCCGACGGGTCTTGGACTTTTCTGCCCGGAAGGTTGGGCCCATCGTGTAGATCCGTCCCAGGGCCATCGCACCGGCTTCACCGTACAGCTGGCCGGATTGTGACAGGTAGGCGTTGGTGTCGAAGTACTTGACGTTGAACAGCTCCGTCGTCCCTTCAGGAGCGGATGAGGTCAGAATTGGCGCGTCGAACTGGGTAAAGCCGTGCTTGTCGAAGAATTCCATTGTGGCCAGCTTAACCCGACTGCGGATCCGCATCAGTGCCCACGGCTTGCGGCTCCGCAACCAGAGGTGACGGTGGTCGAGCAGGAAGTCGATCCCGTGGTCCTTGTTACCAATCGGGTATTCGTCGCTTTCACCCACAACCTCGATGTCCTGGATGTGGATTTCGTAGCCAAACTTGGACCGCTTGTCTTCGGCGATTTCACCAGTAACGTAGAAGCTGGTTTCCTGGTGCAGGTCGTGCTTAGCCAGGTCGAAAATCTTTTCGTCGACGTCGTTCTTGCGGATAATTCCCTGGAAGAAACCGGTGCCGTCCCGCAGCTGCAGGAAGGCGATCTTACCACTGGACCGCTTGTCCGTCAGCCAAACGCCGATCTTAACGGTTTCGCCAACGTGTTTTGGTGATTCACTAATCTTAATTGTTTCCACTGTTTTAACTCTCCCAATCTAAATATATTTTACAGAATTTGAATGTGAGCCTGCTTGCACTTTTCAAGCATGTCTTCTGGCCAAACGCTGGCTTGCACTTCACCCACGTGGGCCTTGCCAAGCAGGAGCATGCAGAGCCGGGACTGACCAATTCCTCCACCAATTGTATATGGTAATTCGCCGTTGAGCAACATTTTGTGGAATGGCAGCTTGGCCCGATCTTCGGCGCCGGCCTTCTTCAGTTGGTCACGCATTGATTCTGGACTGACCCGGATCCCCATGCTGGAGATTTCGAGCTTGCACTGGAGCGGTTCGTACCAGAAAATGATGTCCCCGTTCAGTTGCCAGTCATCGTAGTCGGGTGCCCGGCCGTCGTGCGGCTTGCCGGAACGCTGGAGCTTGTCCCCAATCTTCATTACGAAGACAGCGCCCATTTCCTTGGCGATCTTGTCTTCCCGTTCCATTGGCGTCAGGTCTGGCCAGCGGTCTTCCAGCTCTTGGGTCGTGATGAAGTGAATGTCCTCCGGCAATTGGTAAACGGCGTCCGGGTAGAGTTCCCAGAGTTCGCGTTCGATCTTCTTGATGACCTTGAAGATTTGGCGAACGGTGGCCTTCAGGGTCGTTTCCGTCCGTTCTTCCTTGGCGATGATCTTTTCCCAGTCCCACTGGTCAACGTAGATCGAGTGGAAGTTGTCGACGTCTTCGTCCTTACGAATGGCGTTCATGTTGGTGTAGAGGCCTTCGTGCATGCCAAAGCCGTACTTTTTGAGGGCCATTCGCTTCCACTTGGCCAGGGAGTGAACGACTTCAATCGTCTGACCCGGGATGGATTGCATGGAGAAGGAGACTGGCGTTTCAACCCCGTTCAGGTTATCGTTGAGCCCGGTTCCCTTTTCGACGAACATTGGGGCGGACATCCGCTGCAGGTGCAGCTCGTGGCCCAGTTCGTCCTGGAAGTTTTCACGGATGAAGCGAATAGCGGCTTCAGTGTCTCTGATTGACAGCTTTGGATCGTAGTCCTTTGGAATAATTAAACTCATTGATAACACTCCTTGAAGAATTTAGATTTGAGAATAAAGAAAAAGCCCTTCGTTCCCTTATACAAAGGGACGAAAGGCTTTTTTCCGCGGTACCACCCAAGTTGCCTAGGCAAGTGCCTAGGCCTCTTTTAGAACACGAACATGTTCTCCCGGTGTGGTAACGTACCGGCGACGGCTGAGCCTACTTTGCAAAAGCATTTGGGTCAGCAGCATCGACAAAGTGTTTTTCAATAGCCCGGGGTCGATCGGTCTCCCACTATCACCGATTCACTGCGCGAACGCGACTATTTACTCTTCTTTCTCATCGCTTTTTTATTCTTTAATGGTATTCTAACTTAATTTTTTCAGAATGCAAGACTTTTTTGAAATTTATTTGCGGATAGCGAGGTTGAGCTTGGCAACCTGGCGCAAAATAACCAGAACCACCAATGCCTCGATCGGCCAGGTGATGATCTCCTTAGGCAGCCGGATCGTCAGCAGGGCCCAGAATCCCTGGGCGGTGCTGGATGAACTCAGACTCATCAGGTAAAGCCAGAGCGTCGTGAAGAGGACGTTGGTGATCAGAATTTGGAAGAATTCGTAGATCAGGACCCGCTGCCAGCTGATTTTTTGGTTGTAGAGGAACATCCCCGCGAGCACTCCGGAAACGAAGGCTGAGAAGGTGAAGCCCGGGAAAAAGAGGGTACCGGAGCTCAGAATGGTGTTGGAGATCAAATCGTTGATTACCATCGCCATTCCCCCGGTCCAGGGCCCTAAGAAGTAGCCGATCAGGGCGGTGGCGATAAAGCCGAGGCCCACCTTGAGGACGGCCGGATCGCCGACCGATAGCTTGCCAAGAACCACTTGCAGTGCGATTAGCATCGCCGCCAGGGTCATCTGGCGGGTCGTGAAGCGGGGACTAGAAAAAGATAGAATTGACATCATATTGCCTCCCTAAAATTATTTGAATGTTAGGGACGACAT
Organism: Limosilactobacillus sp.; assembly: GCF_022482365.1. Classification (NCBI taxonomy): domain Bacteria; kingdom Bacillati; phylum Bacillota; class Bacilli; order Lactobacillales; family Lactobacillaceae; genus Limosilactobacillus; species Limosilactobacillus sp. The sequence continues at coordinate 1,410,822 of NZ_JAKVPE010000001.1, read as the reverse complement.
TGACTTGTCAATGTGGTGAATGCGGAATAACCAAGCAGCCAGGCGGCCTCCTTTCGACGTTCACATTCCGTTCCGCCGAACAATCACTCGGAGATTCCTACCCCAACAGAAAGAATAATAAGCGATTTGCGGATATTATGCAAATGAGTAGCTCTAAGAATAGGTGAAAGAAGAACAAAATGGAAATATGAATACAAATAGTTCACCAATTAACAATTTTTGCTAAAAGTTATAAAGAGTTATAAAATCAGGCGAAAAGTTATAATGAGATATAAAATAAAGAGAATGTTGGTTCGTGCAGGAACAAATGATGCTCGAAGAATTTTAAAAGGGACTAAGCAAAAATCACGAAGATTTTTTGCTTAGTCCCTTAATTATTAATTATCCGCAACGGCCTTGTTGACTGCTGCCTGTTCCTTTTCAACCAGTGCGACCTTGCTTTCGATGACCTTGATGTCCATCTTGATCTCCCGGGTCAGCCCAGGGGTGTTGATCTTCGGTTCAAAGAAGGCCTTGAACTCGGCAAGCCGCTCCGGCGTATGGAAGACGCCGGCCGTCACGGTGATGAAGGTGGCAAACTCCATGTCACCGCCGACCGTATCGTTCAGCCACTGCCAGTCGGTCCGCAGCCAATCCCAGGCCGCCTGCTGACCGGCGTCGTTGGCGAGAACGCCCCGGTACCAAGCACGCAGGTCCTGCGGCTTGATGACGCTGGCATCCTCGTAGAGCCCGACGATCTGCTTGATCAGGGCTGGGTCAGTGGTCTGCGGCAAAGCACCCCGGATGTCGGCCTTGTATGAGGCGTCGGTAGTGTCCTGGTAGGCTTTGATCAGCTGGTCAAAGAGCTCACTGTTGCCGTAGTTTTGGACCTCGTTTTTGATGACCAGCCCCCGGACGTCGGCAGACAGGTTCGCCAGGTCGTCCCGGTGATCCAGGAAAATCTGGTGAGCATCTGTCATGGCTACCTTGTTCCGAGCGTAGAGGGCCGCGTTCAGGACGTACGGCCGGGTTAGCTGGTCGTCGTTTGAATCCGTGTCCTTCGGCAGCCAGCCGAGCCGGGCTACCTGAGCTTGGCTGAGCTGATCAAAGAAGGTCCGCAGCTGGCTCTCTTCGGTTGAACCCGGCTTGACGAACATCTTCAGGCTGTTGGCGATCCGGTAGAGCTCGGCGTTGACGATGGCGGAGTGACTGCCTGCAAAGCGCTTCAGCAGCGGAATCAGGTCAGCATAGGAGATCTGCTGCCCCTCGGCGAGTAGGCGCAGGTCCTGGAGCAGCTGCCGCTGACTGATTGGGTCCAGCTCGTCGGCAGACTTTAAGATGTCGGCCAGCAGGGTGTCATCGTACTTGACGATGAAGTGAGAATTGTTGCCGACGTTGAGGCGGAACGGCTTCCCATTTGCTTCCCGCAGCTGCTGGTAGTTGCCCAGCTTAATTTCGGAAGCGGCCATGATCTGCGGGGCCGCGTCGTAGTTGCTGTTCAACGGGATCTGCCAGGTCCGACCGCGGTCGACCCCGTCACCAATGAAGAATTGCTTTTGCGACAGGACCAGTTGGCCGTCCGAATCGACCTTAGCCGTAACAACCGGGTAGCCCGGTTGCTCCAGCCAGGAGTTCATGATCTTGCCGATATCAAGGCCGGATGCATCGCCGAGGGCTTGCCAGAGGTCGCCACCCTTGGCATTGTGGTACTTGTGGGCGGCAAAGTAGTTCTTGAGGCCCTTCCGCAGTGCGTCGTCGCCGAGCAGTGCCCGCACCATAACCAACATCCGGGAACCCTTGGCGTAGACGATGGCGCCGTCGAAGATCGAGTCGATTTCGGCCGGGTCGTTGACATCAACGTGGACCGGTTGAACACCGTCCGTGGCGTCCCGCTGCAGGGCCATCGGTGCTTCCGAGGTTTGGAAGAGCTCCCAGATCTTCCATTCGGGATGGATGGCGTCAACGGAAACGTATTCCATCATGTTGGCGAAGCTTTCGTTGAGCCAGAGGTCGTCCCACCAGTTCATCGTGACCAGGTCACCGAACCACTGGTGCGCTAGTTCGTGGGTGATGACCGTGGCGACCAGCTGCTTCATGTCCAGCGAGGTGTTGTCAGGATCGAGCAGGAGGTAGGCCTCCCGGTAGGTGACCAGCCCCCAGTTTTCCATTGCCCCAGCGGAGAAGTCCGGCAGTGCCAGCTGCCAGGAGTGCGGCAGTGGGTATGGCGTCTGGTAGAAGTCCTCGTAGAATTCGATCGCCCGCTTGGCAATTTCCAAAGCAAAGTCGAGGTTCTTAGCGGGGTGGGCCTTGGTAGCGAAGACGCCAACCTTGACCCCGGACTTGGTTTCCGTCAGTTTGGACTGCATTTCCCCGAAGGCAAAGGCCACCAGGTAGGTTGACATCCGGACAGTTTCTTGGAAGTAGTGGACCCCGTCTGCTACGTGATCCTCGGGCATGTTAGCGATGATCGTTTCGCCGGGATGCTCATCGTACTTAATCGCCAGGCTAAAGGTTGCCTTGGCCGCTGGTTCGTCGACGCTCGGGAACGCCTGCCGGGCTGCGGTCGTTTCGAACTGGGTCCCGATCAGTTCCTTCTTTTCGCCGTTGACCTCGTAGTAGGATGGGTAAATTCCCATCATCGTGTCGGTCAGCGGGGCGGAGTAGTCGATCGTCAGGGTGACGTCGCCGGCTGCCGGCAGAGTGATGTTGATCGTTTCCGCCTGGTCGTCGGTGGTGTATGGAACGTCCTGGCCGTCAGCTTGGACGCTAGCCACGGAAAGATACTTTTGGTTGACCGCGATCGCCGCCTGGCTGGCGTGACCACGAATCGTTGTCTTTCCACTGATTGCCTTCTGAGCCCGGTCAATATCGAGGTACAGGTCGTAATGCGCGGGTTGGAAGGCATCTAATAATCGTTTTGCCATTAAAATTCACTTCTCTTTTATTAGGATAAACTCATTATACGGCGGATCGACCGCGGGAAGAAAGGGATTGCTCCCGAATGAAAATAAAAGCCCACCCGAAAGTTGGGGCAGGCGTCAATTTAGCGACTTTTTAGTTCGCCTTCGAGCTTGGTCAGCCAGTTTGGCAGGGCCTCGCTCAGGCTGTCGTAGGTATCCTGGAAACGGTGGGTGATCCAGGGGTCGACAATCCAGCGGTTACTCTTGTGGGGCGTTGCTTCGTAGATTCCGTGGACCTTATGCGCGGTTCCCGCCGGCGCCATATCCTTGGCATCGACCATGTTCATCTGGTCCATAACGATGATGTAGTCCGCTTCTTCAAAGTCACGGTCGGTCAGTTGCCGGGCGATCATGCCATCATCGGGAATATCGTACTTGTCCAGGATCTTCTTAGTGCGGTGGTCTGCCGGGGAGCCGGCCGCGATGTCACTGGTCCCCGCGGAGTCGACCGTGATCTGGTCCTGCAGGTTGGCCTCCCGGACCATCTTCTTAAACATTGCTTCGGCCATTGGTGAACGGCAGATGTTGCCGAGACAAACAAAAATAACCTTCATTAGACGTGCGCACCTCTCTAGTCTGATTGTGATTGGAGCTTGATTATAGCAGAATTGGCATTAGCCGTGTTGTTCAAATGCTCCAACGCACCACTAGTTCATTAGTTGATAGTAATGAATAAAGGCATCTACGCTGGCTGAGTGGTTTTTAGCCAAGTAGGCTAGGCCAATTTGGAAATGATTCGATCGCTCTGGATCAATTTTTAGGGGCACCGGTTTGATTTTGTCGTTAGCGGTAAAGGATGTTTTAGGAAGAATTGCAAAAGAGTTATTAGTTTGAAGGCTATAAAAAGTTGCCGATAGTGAGTGAACGGTGATGGTTTCAAAATCGTGATTATGAATAAAATCCTGTTGAATGCTGTCATAATCAGCCGTGCCGACAATTGAAGTTTTGATCATTAGTTTGCCCTTAAGCTGGTCCACCGTTAGGAATTTCTCGTTGACTAAGGGATCGTCGGCTGGCAGCCAAGCGACCAGTTGGTCATCACAAAGAGTTAGCCATTCAATCCCTGGATAGTCTCTTTGAATTGCTAAGACAACGTCGAACTGATGATTAGTGAGCCTGTCTAAGGATGACCACCCAGTGCTGCGGTCGATGGTGATGGGAATATCGAAAAGCTGGCTGAAATGCTGAAACATCTGCGCAATGGGCGCTAATTCTTCGTTCAGATACAGTCCAATCATCAAAGCTGCTGGTTTAGCAGGCTGTTGATGCAAGTCTTTGAGGAGCCCCTCCGTTGCGTTAACGACTGTTTGGGCATACCGAACAGTTTCTTGACCAGCAGCCGTGAGTGTTAGGCGATGATACTGCCGATTGAGTAATTTTTGTCCCAATTCTCGCTCCAAGTGCGCGACCTGCCCACTAACTGCTGGCTGGGTCATAAACAGCTTTTGAGCTGCTTTTGTAAAATTAAGATCACGTGCAACCTGAAGAAAAACTTGTAACTCGCGAATATTCATTCAAATCAAGCCTCCATAGCATGGCTTTTGCTTATAGTATACCCCTCGAATTAGCTATTTTACGCACGGACCGGCGCGCTTTATAGTGAAAATGTAAAAGATGTTCACAATTTCACATTTGCTAAAGGAGAGATTACCATGGGTATTCTAGATAACAAAGTCGCTTTAATAACTGGTTCTACGAGTGGAATGGGAGAAACCACGGCGAAGCTCTTCGCCAAAGAAGGGGCAAAGGTCATTGTTTCGGGTTTGAACGATGAAGAAGGTCAACAAATTGTCGAAGAGATTCAAAAAACGGGTGGCCAGGCGGACTATCAACACCTGGATGTTACGTCGGAGAGCTCTTGGCATGATTTGGTCGCTAAGCTGAGTCAATTGGATGTCCTAGTTAATAACGCCGGAATTGATATCCACTCGACCTTAAAAACGGAAATGCTGGAGGATTGGGATAAAGTCCTCAGGGTTAATCTGACTGGCCCGATGCTGGGAATTAAAGAGGTTGTTCCACTAATGGAAAAGCAGGGGCATGGCTCCATCATTAACATTTCTTCCGCGGCTGGTAATACCGGTTGTCCATATACAGTTTATTCGACGGCTAAGTGGGGCCTGCGTGGGTTAACACGTTCTGCAGCTTACCTGTACGGAGATGACAATATTCACGTCAATGCTATTTTGCCAGGGATGGTTAAAACTCCACTAGTACCTGATTCCTTTATGAAGAGTGTTGAACCAGCTCTTCCCGGGAAACGTGGTGCTAAGCCACTGGAGATCGCCCAGGTTTCCCTTTTCTTGGCGAGCGACAAGGCAAGCTACATTAACGGCCAAGATATTTCCGTGGACAACGGTATGGATAATTTGGGTGTCTTTGAAGGACTGATGAGGGCCATCAATAGCGGAAAGTAAAAAATTAGTTTAGTCGTGTTGTTCAAACGCTCCAAAGTGGACCTGCTGAAAGTGCTGGCCGCTGTAGATGTCCGCGCTGCTGTGCTGAACCGCCCAGTCTGAAATGGTGTCGAGGACGGGGAGCAGGGACTGCCCGGTCGCGGTCAGCGAATATTCAACCCGGATCGGCATCTCGTTGTACTGCTGGCGGCTGATGATCCCCGCTTGCTGTAATTCCTTCAGACTATCCGCCAGGGCCGCGTCCGAGATATCCTCCATGGCGGCCTTCAATTCGCCGTAGCGCAGGGCCTTGTTGTGGCCGAGGATGCAGAGCAGGCGGGGCTTCCACTTGCCACCGAAGATGTCGAGGGCAAAATCAACGGTGCAGTAGTATTTTTTGGGTGTCTTTCGCTGGTACATGGCAACCTCCTCAAAAAATTTTTAGTAGCTCAATCGCTTTTGAAATCGTATCTTTGTCGATTATAGATGGCTATCATGAAAATTGAAAATGATTGAAACAGGAGGAATTCATGATGACAGTCAAAGCATACTTACAGATTACGATGGTGGTTCCGGAAGAAAAGCGGGCCGCAGCGGCGAAGGTTTACAATGATTACCGGCAGCCGTTTTTGGACACGATTCCGGGAGCGCTGACCAAGCAGCTGCTGGTTCGGGATGAGGACGTTCAGGTTCTGCACGGTTTTAACAGCGTCGAGCACGCCCAGGCCTACCTGAAGAGTGAGATGTTCACCAAGCACGTCTTCCCAGGTCTGCAGCCAACCTGGACGACGGATCCTGACGTCCGCGTCTACACGGTGGCCTAACCGAAAAGCCCTTGCTTACTGAGTTTTCAGCAGGCAGGGGCTTTTTCGTTTAATTAATCACCGGGCTGGTAATCTTTGTCGATAATCAGGACAGGCTTGATGACCTTTCCAGTTCGTGAATCTTCGTTGGCTTCGTTAATTTGGTCGAAGTCGTAGAACTTTTCAGTCTTATCAAATGGGAACCAACCAAGCTTGTAGAATTCCATGAGCCGTGGGATGTCAAGCTGCGGAACTGAGTCACCCATCAGAACCCCGATGAAGTTCTTGTCAAAGGCACTCAGGTCACCCCATTCGCTGACGTTGACACTGTTAGACGTTACGGCGATGCCGGCACAGGTTCCACCGGTCGTCAGGGCGTCAATGGCTGCCTTGGTAATCACTGGGGCCCCGGTTGTGTCGATTGAGAAGTCAACACCATAGCCGCCCGTCAACTCCTTAATTTTAGCAACGGGGTCGTCATCGTTTGTGTTGATCGTGTGGGTCGCACCTAATTCCTTCGCCAGTTCGAGCCGGGCTTCGTGCCGGTCAACGGCGATGATCTTAATGCAGCCAGAGATCTTAGCGGCCATCATGGCAGCAAGGCCAACTGCACCGGTCCCAAAGACGGCAATTGTTTGACCCGGCCGTGGCTGGAGGGCGTTCAAAACGGTGCCGGATCCAGTAACGTAGCCGCAGCCGAGGGGACCGAATTTCCGCAGGTCGAGGTCCTTGTCGATCTTAACTGCGTTCCGTTGTTCGACAACGGTGGTAGTGGCAAAGGATGACTGGTTGAGCATGTTGGAAATATGCTGGCCGTCCTTGCTGAAGTTGTAGTCACCGTCTGGCCGGACCCCCATCAGGTCACCCTTAGTGTAGTTCCGGCATTGCCCGGCGTGTCCGGCAAGGCACTTGTCGCAGGTACCGTCAGTCCAGTATGAAAGGATGACGTGATCGCCCGGCTTGAAGTCGGTCACGTTAGCACCGACTTTTTCAACAATTCCGGAACCTTCGTGACCCAGAATAGCGGGATACCCGACTGATGCTTCGCCAGAACGAATCGCCTCGTCGGAGTGGCAAATCCCACTAGCAACGATGTGCACCTGCAGGTCGGTCGGGCCGACTTCGTGCAAGTCAATGTTGTCTTCGATGGTAAATGGGTCGCCCGCGTTCTTAACAACCGCAGCTTTGATCTTCATAAGAATCAACCTCCGTGTGAAACCTTTTGAGATTATGGAAAAACACGCTAAAATAATAGGTGTTATTTCCTCAACAATTTCATTGTAAGGGGATTCACAAAATGCGAAAAGAAGGCACTTTTAAGTTACAGCGTTACCATTAAGTAACTAGTGGGGAAGTGATTGGGATGAAGGACCGCTACTTATTAGGAATTGACTATCTGATTGACGTGATGAAGGGCAAGTATAAGACCTCGATCATCTGTCAGCTAGGGAAGAAGTCGCAGCACTTTGGTGAACTGCTTCGCAACGTCAACGTTGAAAACCATCACCAGGTGACGCGCAAGGTGCTCTCCCAGCAATTGAAAAGCCTGATGGCCAGCGGGATTGTGCACCGGGAGAGCCTCGATACCATGCCGCCGCAAAGCCTTTACTCCCTGACGCCCAATGGTCAGCGAACGCGGGAACTGATGGTAAAGCTTTCCCTGGTCGGCGAGGAACTAGTGAAGGAGAACGATCCGCAGATTAAAATTGAATATTCCTACGGCTGTATTCATGACGACGAGCTGCACACCGGCGAGAACCATGAATAGCCAACAGAAGCCTGGACCGGCTGCGCAAAATTAGCAACCGGTCCAGGCTTTTCGTTTAGCTAATGGATTGCCTGCCACCCCAGAACTAGGGCCAGCAAAATGGCAATTACGCCGACCACCTTTTTGATCACGGCCGAGGGAATGTAGCGGACGATGATGGGGCCCAGGTAGCCGCCGACAAGCAGCCCCAAAAGCAGAAAGCCGATGATGGCCCACTGAATCCTGATAGTGCAGATGAAAATGACGGCGGAACAGATGTTGTTGACCAGGGAGGCAAAATTTCGGACGGCATTGTAGGTCGCGTATTCGCCGCCGATTGCCTTGGACAGGACCGCGATCATCAACAGCCCCGACGCCGCACCAAAGTAGCCGTTATAGAGGCCGATAAGGATCACGCCGGCCCAGTCCAGGAGCCAAGCAAAGTGGCGGGACCGCTGTCGCACTTGACCTGAAGTGGGCCAAAGTAAAAGAATACCGGCCAGTAGAATAAAGACGGGAACAATCTTTTGAAAGCCCGCGTTGGAGCTGCGGGTGAGAATCAGGGCACCGCAGATGCTGCCGCAGGTGCTAAGAATTGCCACCAGGATAGCGCTGCCCCAGTGGTGCCTTAGCTCCTTCAGCGAGGAGATGGTGGTGCCGACCCCGGCGCCGACCGTTGCGACGGTGATGGTGGCGTTGGCGGAAACGGGCGGCACGCCGACCGACAGCAGGACCGGGTACAGGGTTAATGAAGCCATCCCGATGATCCCGGTCAAAATCCCGGCAATTAAAGACATCACTAATAAATAAGGGTAGATTATAGAATGAAGTTAGCCACCCAGTTGGTGGTAAATAAAAAACGCCATTCGGCGTGACATCAGGTATCATATTAAGTGAACCAAACCTATATGAAAGGATGTCCGTCAAATGACGCACTTAAATGATACCATGTCTACTATTTTATTGACTACTCATAAAAAGAATGCTCATCTTACTAAAGAAGAACGTGTGATGATTGCGACTTTAAAGTCGCAAGGACTTTCCAATCGCGCAATTGGTCGCCAATTAGGAGTTAATCATCAAACAATTAATAACGAGCTCAACCGTGGTACGGTCCGCCAACTTCGTCGTCAAAAATCTAATGGTAAGATTTACGAATATTCTTACTACATCTATAGTTATGAAGCTGGTCAGGCCACATATCTTGAACATCACCGCCATTCTGGTCGTCGTCGCTTATATTATTCTTCAAAGCAATTTTTACGATTAGCTGATCAGCTAATGCTTGGTGAGTTTGACGACCACCATTACTCCCCACAAGCGGTTATTTATAAGGCTCGAGATTTAATGAATGATGGCACCCTGATCCCAAAGTCGGTTGTAACTTTATATCAATGGATTAATGAGGGTGTGCTTCGTACGTCCAATTTAGACCTCTTTGAAAAACCTAAACGTAAGCATCATCAAACTCATCCGCAAGCTAAAAGGTGCTTAGGGCCTAATATTGCTCAACGACCTCAAACTGCGGACCAACGGTCCGAAATTGGCCATTGGGAACTGGATACAGTTCAGGGACAGAAAAACGGTAATGACAGTGTTGTACTAGTAATGACTGATCGCCTTTCACGAGTTAATATCACGAGTAAAATTGCTGGTAAAACTGCGCATGCAGTAAATCAGTTCTTTATAAATTTGCGCCAGAAAATGGGCACAGATGCTTACTATCGCATTTTTAAGACAATAACCTCTGACAACGGTTCAGAATTTAGTGAGTTAACACAAGTTCACGATCATGTTTTCTATGCTGATCCGTATTCCCCTTGGGAACGTGGATCCAATGAGATCAATAACCGGTTTCTCCGCAAGGAGATTACCAAAGGTGAAGCTATAAATAACTATAGTAGTGCTCAGATCATAGCGACTAATGATTGGATGAATCACTATCCACGAGCTATGTTTAATGGACATTCGTCAATGGATATCTATCGTAAGGCCTTCTACCAAGAGATATCACAGCTCCATCAACCAATAATCAATTGGTCAGTATTATTTATTTGAGTCCAGTGGCTAACTTATTCTTGAAATTTAGGCACTAATAAATAAGCCGTTGAGAGCATAGTAATCCTTTCTCAACGGCACAATTTTGTTTCGGGTACGCCTGCACTTACCGATTATTTACCAATTCATTTTAGTGCGGACGGGGGATGTTTGCAAACCCCGGTCCTAACCATGCTATCATTAGGGAAAAACAACGAGGGGGAGTTGAGAATGAAAAAGATTAAAGCCAAGCCGGTCTCAATGCTGGAGCTCTTCTATGACCTGATCTTTGTCTACGCGATTTCGCGGATTACGGCAATGATCCACCATCCCGTGGGCGGCGGACTAGCGCTAGGAACTTACGGCGAGTTCATCACTGCCATCATCCTGGTCATGCAGCTCTGGCTCTACCAGACACTGTACATCAACCGCTTTGGCCGTAGCCGGCTGGTCGATACCGTGGGGCTGATGATCAGCATGTACGCGGCGATCTACCTGGCCAACAACATCAACACCACTTGGGAGACCACCTTTCAGGCCTTCAATTCGGCGATGCTGCTAACGGTCGGCAACCTGCTGTGGCAATACCTCTGCGGAACCGGCAAGCATCCGTGGCGGGGGCGGGACGAACGCGCCTTCATCATCACCCTGCTCGTGGAATTCGTTGCCATCCTGGGCGGCCTGCTGTTGGGCTACCGGTACGGAATCTACCTCTGCGTTTTCGGGGGCCTGGTTGGCTTCCTGATGCCGCTGGCCTTCTTCCGGCTCTTTGAATCCGCTAAGGTCAACTTTCCCCACTTGGTGGAACGGCTGAGCCTGATCATCATCATCAGTTTCGGTGAGGCGCTGGTGAACGTCACCCAGTACTTCCACGGCGCGCTCTGGGCACCGCTGCCACTTTTAATCTTCGTTTTTTTGGCGGCGCTCTTTGGTTGCTACATTATCCAGATCGAGCAGCTGCAGGATCACTACCAGTACACGCGGGGCTTTGTTGCCATGTATTCGCACGTGGTGATGATCATGAGTCTGTTGACCATCACGGTTGGCCTGGTCTACCTAGCACACGACTCCGTTTCGCGTCCTTTCCTGGTCGGCATGTTGACCGGCAGCCTGCTGGTCTTCTACCTCTGCCTGATGTGCAACGCCATCTACAACCAGTCTGAGCACCGGATCAGGGGGAGCCACATCGGCTGGGTGCTTGCCATTTGGCTGATCGGCAGTCTGCTGGCCCTTGTTTGGCAAAGCAGCAATGTTGGATTGATGACCGGCCTGACGATTACCAATGTCGGCGAATTACTAATGATGTGGCGGTTTGCGAGAAAGTAAAAAGGCGGCGGGACAGAACTCGCTTGCGAGTTCGTTCCCCCCGTCGACGAGGCTGGAATCCAGCTAGCTACCGCGCTGTAGCATTTAAAACTAAAAATGAGGTTGGGCTAATTTCCAACCTCATTTTTGATTTTAAATATTGTCCAGGGCCGTCTCAATCGGCGTGTCACCGCTGCGCATCATGATGACCTTGCCGATGGTGTTGTTTCGGTTGAGGACCTCCGCCAGCACCTTGGCGACGTCAGGAATCGGGTTAGTAGTTTCATCGCCCAATCCCAGGTCGACCTTGCCGGTGGCGGCTTTCTCAGTCAGCACGGCCGGCTGGATAATGGTGTAGTCCAGGCCACTGTTGGTGATGAGGTAATTGTCCGCAAAGAACTTAGCAATGTTGTAGTCGGGGATGCTTGCCAGTGCCGGGTATTTTGCCCACTTTTCCGGCTGCAGGGCGTACATTGAGCTCAGCATGACGTAGCGCTTGATGCCAACCTGCTTGGCCGCCTGCATCGTCTTCACCGCGCCCATGGCATCGGTCTGGAGCAGGTCCTTGCCCCGTGAGCCGGCGACAAAGTAAACCGCCGCGGCGCCCTTCATCAGGGAAGCCAGATCATCAACGCTTCCGTGCAGGTCCATCTTGACAGGGGCCACCCCGTCCATCTTAACGATCTTCTCGGGGTGCCGGGCACCGGCAATTACTTGGTTGCCAGTCGCTACCAGGTCCTTGATCAGTTCAGTTGCCACCCGACCGGATCCGCCGGCGATAAATACTTTCGTCATGATAAGACTCCTTCCTTGATTGCATAGGTTCAACTTCATTATTATTCTAACTTATTTTTTGTTAGCGTGAAAGCAAAAACACTTGTCGGGCGCGGGCTTAGACGAATTTATAGCCGAAGCCACGGACCGTCAGCAGGTGGGTTGGCTGGTGGGGGTCGTCTTCCAGCTTATCGCGAAGGTGGCTGATGTGGATGTCGACAATTCGGGAGGTAGTCAGGAGGTCGTAGCCCCAGACCCCGGTCACCAGCTGCTCGCGACTGAGAACTTGCTGTTGATGGTGGGCGAGGTAAGAAAGCAGTTGGAATTCCTTGGGCGTCAAGTCGACCGGCTGAGCGCGCTTAGTCACCGTGTAAGCGGCCAGGTCAATTGTCAGGTCGCCGATCGTGAGAATTTCAGAATGAGCCGGCTTTGCGAGCGGGGTGCTGCCATGGAGGTCGGTATGCTGGTATGTCCAGAGACGCTGCTCAATTTTGGCTCGAAAGGCCGCGTCATCAATTGGCAGAAGCTCAACGTCATCAACCCGGGCGGCGTAGAGTTTGCGCTGCAGGCGTCCAGTCATTTTGGCCGTCAGAACGGTAATGGGGCCGGCGATTTGGCTGCGGATCAGGGTCATTGTGGCGATGGTGGTGTCCAACGTAGCGGCGGTCAGGTCCCACCAGATCCCGCTGGCCGGGTGCTTTTCTAAAGCAACCACCAGTCCGGTCGGGGTTGTTACCCGGCGGAGGTGCCAGTGGGCCTTGGCACAGATGTCCGTCAGCTGTTGGACGAGGGCCGGCGATTGGCTTAGGAGGAGGAATTCTTTAGTCATTTGTTTCTCCAATATTTACACAACATTTACATTGTGCAGATTAAACATTTACAGCGGCTTGCTATGCTTTTATTTGTATCATAGGAAAACCGTGAAGACAACTAGGAGGAGACCATGCGAAAAGTATTATTGGGAATTTTGCTGGCCGGAGTGCTGGTGGGTCTCGGCTTCGGCTGGGCAGCCGCCAAGAAACAGCCAGCCCAATCCAAGGTGACGGTGGTCGGCTCGACCGCCCTCCAACCCCTGGTGGAGGCGGCTGCTGAGCAGTATCAGCAGAGTCACACTAAGGCCAGCATCATCGTCCAAGGTGGCGGTTCGGGAACCGGTTTGAGCCAGGTCCAGGATGGAGCGGTGAATGTCGGTTCTTCCGACATCTTCGCTGATCAACAGGACGGGATCGATCATGCCAAGCTGCAAGATCACATCGTTGCGGTGGCTGGAATTACCCCGATCGTTAATCCCCGTCTCGGCATCGACGACTTGACCCTGGACCAGCTGCGGCAGATCTTCACCGGTGAGGTCACGAACTGGCGGCAGCTCGGTGGTCCTGACCTGCCGATCACGGTCATTAACCGAGCAAGCGGCAGCGGGACACGGGTCGCCTTTGAGCAGACGGTGCTTAGGTCCGGTGAGCACGCAGTGAATGCTCAGGAACAGGACTCCAACGGAACCGTGAAGGAAATTGTGGCCAATACGCGGGGGGCGATCAGCTACATCTCGTTTGCCTACATTAATTCACGGGTGCAACCGGTCAAATTATCCGGCGTGACTCCGACGGCCGCGAACGTGACGACCAACCAGTGGCCGCTCTGGTCCTACGAGCACCTGTACATGAAGCGACGGCCGGATGCAGCAACCAAAAGCTTTATTCGCTTTATGCAAACACGCCGGGTTCAGGATTCCCTCATCAAGGATGCCAACTACATCAGCATCCACGACATGAAGGTGGCACGGACGCCGGATGGTCAAATCAGTGAAAGGAGCAGATAAGCCGATGGACGAGTTAAACCAATCCTTCGAGTCAAAACCGACCGCACTTTTTCGCCGGAAGAAGAAGGTGCCCCAAGCCTTCGACCGCCTGTTGGCTCCGTCGGCCGAAACCAGGCAGGAGTGGGGCGGCAAACTGGTGAGCTGTCTGGCGATTCTCCTGATCGGTGGGTTAGTACTAACTTTATTTGCCTTTCTGATTAATAAGGGGCTGGCCCTGTTTACCACGAACAAATTTTCACTCGGTGAATTTTTGACCAGCACCGACTGGCGGCCCAGCCATCACCACTACGGTGCCCTGCCGATGATCACCACCTCCTTTGCAGTAACGGTCCTCGCCGGGGTCCTGGCCTTGCCGCTGGCGCTGGTCAGCGCGATTGCCATCACTGAGCTGTTGCCAAACTGGGTTTATCGGGTCTTGCAGCCAGTAATTGAATTGCTGGTGGGAATCCCCTCGGTAGTTTACGGCTACGTCGGGCTGACGGTGATCGTACCCCAGCTCGGCCGAATGTTTGGTGGGACCGGTTTCGGGATTTTGGCGGCGACCTGTGTCCTTTTCCTGATGATTCTGCCGACGATGACTTCGATGACCATTGATAACCTGCGGCAGGTTCCCAAACAGTACCGCCTAGCGTCCGCGGGTCTGGGCGCCACTCGTTGGCAGACGATCAGCCGGGTGGTGGTCCCAAGTGCAAAGAGCGGGATTTTGACCGCGATGGTGTTCGGGATGGCACGGGCCTTTGGTGAGGCATTGGCGGTGCAAATGGTGATCGGCAATGCAGCGATTATGCCCGCGGGTCTGATGTCGTCTTCGGCCACCCTCACCAGTGTTTTGACGACCGGCATCGGGAACACCGTGATGGGGACGGTGTCAAACAACGCTCTGTGGTCATTAGCCCTCCTCCTGCTGTTGATGTCACTGGCGTTTAACCTAGTGTTGCGTTTGATTAGCCGAAAGGGGGTCCGGTAAGATGCGACCGGAAAAAACTGACAAACTGGCAACGGGCCTGATCCTCTTGTTCGCCGGGATCACCGGCCTGGCGGTGCTGGGCTTTTTGGCCTACCTGCTCGTAACGGGACTGCCGCATGTTTCCTGGCACTTCCTGCTGTCACCGGCAAAAGCCTTTCAAAGCGGGGGCGGGATCCGGGACCAGCTCTTCAATTCACTCTACCTAGTTGTTTTGACAATGCTTGTCTCGGTGCCGCTCGCCCTGTGCGCGGCGATTTACCTGAGCGAATACGCGGCGCAGAATCGGTTGACGGCAGCCATCCGCCTGGCCGTCGAGGTCCTGGGATCGCTGCCGTCTGTCGTCATTGGGCTCTTCGGCTACCTGGTTTTTGTTCTCCAATTTGGCTTGGACTTCTCCTTACTGGCTGGGGCCTTGGTGCTGACGATTCTGAATCTGCCAATCCTGACCAGGAGCTTTGAAGATGCGCTCCAGCAGGTTCCAGCCTTACAACGACAGGCTGGACTGGGATTGGGGATGTCAAAATGGCGGGTCACTACTAAGATCGTCCTGCCTGGGGCGTTACCGGGAACTATTACGGGAATGATCCTTAGCGCGGGTCGGGTCTTTGGTGAAGCGGCGGCCCTGATTTACACGGCCGGGCAGAGTGCTCCCGCCGTAGACTATGGCAACTGGAATCCGTTTAGCCCGACCAGCTTTCTCAACCCGCTGCGGCCAGCGGAAACGTTGGCGGTCCACATCTGGAAGGTCAACAGTGAGGGCCTGGTGCCGGATGCTCGGGCGGTTTCAAACGGAGCGGCCGCGGTACTGATTATTACGATTCTGCTGTTCAATCTGTTAGCCCGCTTGATCGGTTACCTGGTGAAGCGGCGATTTGCAAAGTGAGGATAAGAAATGGAAAAGACAGCCTTAGAAGTGAACAATTTAGCCGTTGCTTACGGCACTAAACAGGTGGTAGAGCAGGTTTCGCTCAAATTTCCAGCCCATCAAATTACGGCCTTGATCGGCGCATCCGGGTCCGGAAAATCAACGGTCTTGCGAAGCCTGAACCGGATGAACGACGAGCTGGCCACGGTGACGGGAGAAATTAACTTCCACGGGATCGACATTAACCAGCCCAAGGCCAACGTTTATCGGGTGCGGCAACAGATCGGGATGGTCTTCCAGCAGCCGACGCCGTTCCCGCTATCGATTTACGAAAACGTGATCTACGGGCTCCGGTTGGCTGGCGAAAAGGATCGGCAGGTGCTCGATGCACGTGTCGAGGAGAGCCTGCGCCAAGCCGCACTTTGGGACGAGGTTAAAGACCAGCTGAACAGTAGCGCCCTGGCCCTCTCCGGCGGTCAGCAGCAACGGTTGTGCATTGCCCGAACGCTTGCTGTGCGGCCCGAGATTATCCTGATGGACGAACCGACCAGTGCTCTGGATCCGGTTTCGACTTCGCAAATCGAGGATACTTTAGTACAATTAAAAGAACAATTAACGATTATCATGGTGACCCACAACATGCAACAGGCTTCTCGTTCCGCGGACTGGACGGCCTTCATGCACCAGGGACACCTAGTTGAATTCAACAAGACTGCGGAGATTTTCATGAACCCGCAGGAACAGCAAACGGCCGACTACCTGAGCGGCAAGTTTGGTTAGGGGGACGATAATGGGTGCAATCTTTGACGACGAACTAAAGCGGCTGCGTGGACATTTCATGGAGATGGGAATCGACGCCAGCGAACAGATTTACCAGGCGACGAAGGCCTTCACCGATAAGAACACGGCCCTGGCCCACCAGGTTTTAAGTGCCGATAGTAAGCTGAACGACGAGGAGATCCACCTTGAAAAGCAGGCTTTGAAGCTGATGGCCCTCCAGCAGCCGGTGGCGACGGATTTCCGCAAGATTATCTCGATCCTTAAGGCCAGTTCGGACATCGAGCGGCTGGGGGACTATGCAACCCATATTGCCCGGGCGGCCATTAACCTGAGCGCGACTGTCGATGATGATCAGATTGAAGACCGGATTGAACGGATGATGATGATTATCCGCCAGATGCTGGAGCGGGTGATGGACGCCTACGTTTACACCGACGAGCAGCAGGCCTACGAGGTTGCCAACGAGGATTTGAAGGTTGACCTCATTTATGTCCAGCAGCAGGATGCCATCATGCGAGCCCTCCAGCGGGGGACGGCGGTGCAGAGCTATGGCACCTACCTGGCGGTAATTCGCTACTTGGAGCGGGCGGGGGACCACATCGTCAACCTCGCCGAGTGGATTATTTATAGTGGCTCCGGCAAGCTGGTGGAACTAAACCCTGGCAAGGCCGATCCAACGATGGTGAAACGGGAACTCGAAGAACAATCGGATTAACGAAATGATGGGAATCGCCCATCATTTTTTTGTTTGCGTTATCATAGATGTAGATTAACTTTTGCAAAAAGAACAAGGAGGATCTTTATGTCTGAAAAACACTTAACACCTGAAATGGTGACAAAGTATCAACAAGCCTTTCACGCCCGTCGCGATGCCGACGTAATTGCCCGGGCGGTTCAAAAGAACGGGATCAAGAACGCCAGTGAGGATCCAGCAGCCAGTGCTCGCCTGCACCGGGCCTTTTCCTACGAGATTAAGACCGGGAAACCATCCAATCAGCGGCACAGTGGCCGTTGCTGGTCATTTGCGACCCTGAACACGCTGCGGCACAAGTTTGCAACTAAGTACAAGGTCAAGGACTTTGAGTTGTCGCAAAACTACCTCTTCTTCTGGGACCGGATCGAACGGGCCAACATGTTCTTCCAGAAGGTCATTGCCACGGCCAAGAAGCCGCTCCACGACCGGCTCGTCGACTTTTACCTGAGCTTTGCCGAAAACGATGGTGGACAGTGGGCCAACGCCGCTTCGATCATCGAAAAGTACGGGGTCGTCCCGGAATACGTGATGCCCGACACCCATAACACCAAGGACACGACCGATGTGGCTGAGGTAATGAACTATATGATGAAAAAGGACGCTCTGGAACTGCGGCGCCTGGTCAATGACGGGGCCAGCGAGGATGAACTGAGCGCGGCCAAGGAAAAGATGATGGCCGACGTCTACAAGGTCGCCGCCTACTCCTTTGGTGAACCGCCGACAAAGTTTGACCTGGAATACCAGGACGATAACAAGAAGTTCCATCAGATCCTCAACCTGACACCGCTGAAGTTCTACCGGGAATACTTCGCCACCAACCTGAATGATTACGTGGTTGTCACCAACGCACCAGACCACGCCTACAACAAGGTTTACGCAATGCCAACCCAGGACAGCGTGGCCGGCGGGATCCCGATCAAGTTCGTCAACGTGCCGTTCAAGTACCTGCAGGAAGCGGCCATCAAGCAGCTTAAGGCCGGTGAAACTGTCTGGGTCGGCAACGACGTCCTCCAGCAGATGGACCGCAAGCGGGGCCTGATGGATGCCAAGCTCTTCCGGCGGGCCGAACTGCTCGACGTTGACTTCACGATGGACAAGAAGGACCGGCTCGAATCCCGGCAGGCAATGGTTTCCCACGCCATGACCCTAACCGGCTTTGACCTGGTTAACGGTGAACCGATCCGCTGGAAGATCGAAAACAGCTGGGGCAAGGACAACGGTGACAACGGCTACTTCGTCATGACCCAGGACTGGTTTGAAGAATACACTTATGAGGCCGTGATCAATCGCAAGTACCTGGATGATGAGCTTAAGCAGCTGGCAGATAGCACGCCGGTTACCCTGACGGCTTGGGATTCGCTGCAATAGTATTTAACCAAAGGGGTTGAGGAAGATGGCAGAAGGAAAGGTTATTACGAACTACTTTTACGACGAAGCTGCCTATGACTATCACGACGCGGGTTATGTGCCCCTAGAAGCGCCCCAGACCGAACAGCAGCCCTTAAAAATTCCGGCGATCTTAAAGCCGGACAAGGAAACCGCCACCGACATGTACTACACAATCGTGGCCCAGCCCGGCGAGACCCAGCTCCTGCCGGGGGAAAAGACCAAGACCTGGGGCTACAACGGCGCGTTGCTGGGCAAGACAGTAATCTTTAAGCGTGGCAAGACGGTTCACGTTCACCTGGTCAACCACCTGCCCGAGGTGACGACCTTTCATTGGCACGGTCTCGCCATCCCGGGGCCAATCGAGGATGGCGGCTGTCACGCCCCGGTCTACCCGGGGAAGAGCCGTGACGTGACCTTCAAGATCAACCAGCCGGCCGCCTTCGTTTGGCTCCACGCCCACCCGTGTCCGGCAACGGCCGAGCAGGTTTGGCATGGTCTGGCCGGTGGTGCCATCGTTCAGGATGAGCACGAGGCGGGCCTGCCCCTGCCGCGCAATTACGGGGTCGACGACATTCCGCTCATCCTCCAGGACCGGCGCTTCCACGAAAATAACCAGTGGGATTACCGGGCCGACTATGATCCGGATGGGGTCGCCGGGCCAACGCCGATGATCAACGGGACGATTAATCCTTACTTTGACGTCACCACGCAGCGGGTCCGCCTGCGCTTTCTCGACGGGGCCAACCGGCGGGAGTTCCGCCTCCACTTTTCCGACGATCTAGAATTCACCCAGATCGCCGGTGACCTTAGTCTCCTGCCACACCCGGTCAAATTAACCAAGCTCCTGATCACCTGTGCCGAACGGCAGGAAGTGATTGTTGACTTTGGCAAGTACCGGCCGGGGGATGAGGTGATCCTCTACTCCGACGACGTTCCGTTGGTTCATTTCCGGATTCATGAATTTGAAAAGGATGAGACGAAACTGCCAAAGACCTTATTTGAAACCCCGGACCCGGCGGTTGATCCCGACCTGCCCGTCCACCACGTTACCCTCGACGGCATGGACGAGGCGGTGGCCATGAACGGCAAGAAATTCAAGATGGACCGGATCGACTACCAGATGCCGCTGCATCGAGTCCAGCTCTGGGACATCTACAACACCAACCCGGCCCCCGGCATGATCCATCCTTACCACATGCACGGTGGGGCCTTCGAGGTGGTGTCGCGTAACGGCCACGCCCCGTACCCGAACGAACTGGGGCTAAAGGACACCGTGGCAATTAACCCCGGCGAGCACGTGCTGCTCAAGGTCTGGTTCAACGTTGCCGGCGTCTTCATGTACCATTGTCACATCCTGGAACACGAGGATGGCGGAATGATGGCCCAGCTCCTGGTCGTCGATCCGGCCGAGCCGAACAAGCACTACCACCTGATGGACCACATGACCCTGATGAAGGCCTTCGCAGAGGAGCGGGGCGTTCCAATGGATCAACTCTGGCTCGGTGGCATGGAATCATACAAGAAAATGGGAATGGAAATGTAAATAGTGAAGACCCGCTGCAAATCGTTTGCACAGATTTGCAGCGGGCCTTTTGCTATTATGCGTGGTGGCTTTTCCTCAAGGCCCGATAGCCGCCGAGGGTGAACTGGTTCAGCAATTTGACCTCGTGGTACCATTCGGCGTCCTTGGTGAAGTGGTGGGCGCGGTTGACCGCAAAGGAACCGTGGAGCATGTAAAGGAAGATCTTTTCGGCGTCCTTGGCCGGAAGACCGGTCTGTTCCTGGATCGAAGGGATCACCCGGGAACGTTCGTGGGCCATGATTCTGCCGATGATGTACTCGCTGAGGTCCGGATCCATCAAGAGCTGTTGATACTTGGACGAATTGCCGATGCGCTGGCAGGCGGGAATGAGTGATTCATTTTGCTTCAGGTAATCGGTCGAGGCGGTGGCTACCGAAACGTCGGCCGAATGATCATCGGGAAGGTAGACGAGGGCATCATCGAGGACGGCATTTAAGACCTCGGTGATCGAATTGAAGTGCAGGTAAAAGGTGGAGCGGCTTAATTCGGCTTGCCGGCAGAGCTTGGTAACGGTGATCTGGGCGTAGGGCATTTTCTGAATTAGGTCGACGAAGCTATCTTTGATCAGGTTGATCGTGTAGATGGTGCGGCGATCCCGCTTGCGACTCATTGACATAATTTCACGACACTTTCTTAAAACTGTGGAGGAGTGGACAGCCCGTGCGACTGTGTGCTTCTCCCTTTTTGGTTCTTGCGCTAAATTGATTACATGAATTTCAAGACAACCTGTCCATAATTATACAACTTGTTGAGGAGATGGGAAGAATGGATGCGATTGAAAATGCCCAGCAGCTTCTGCGGACCGCCGATGCAATTCTAATCAGCGCCAGCAACGGTCTTTCGATTAGCGAGGGTTACAATATCTTTGCCAATAACGCCGCCTTTCACCGCTACTTCGGTGAATTTTCCGCGGAGTATGGAATCACCAGTATTCTTCAGGGGGCCCAGGCCTACCTGCCCAAGGGCGCACGTCGCGCATTTATGGCGAAGCTGCATCAATATCTTATCGATGACTATCACGGTGCTGACCAGTTCCGGCTGCTCAAGCAGTTGGTGGGAGAGAGGGACTACTTTGTGATTACGTCCAACGCCGACCAACATTTTCAACTGAACGGCTTTGAGCCGCACCGACTGTGGGAAATTGAGGGTAACTTCTTTGGCCTGCGAATGCAGAGCCCCGAATGGCAGGCCCAGCAGCAGGCCTGTCAAGACTTTCTCCAACGATATGCCGATAAGAATTTGGTCCAGCTCGAGCTCGGGATCGGGGCGGCCAACCAATTAATCAAACAGCCGCTGATGGAAATGGTCGCAGCCCATCCCCGCTGGCACTATCTTACATTAAATTTGCCAACGGAAATTAACATTCCAGCGGGCATCGCCGACCGATCGCTGGCCCTGCCGGGGGATCTGAAAAAGACGTTAACCAAATTAGTAAAGGAGCCAAATTGAGATGAACCAATCATTGTACGAACAGCTCGTGATGCAAACGCAGATGAACTATTCCCGCTATTACGGCGTCTACGCACAGGGCGAGACACCGATCAAACTGACAGCGAAAAAGCCGTTGCCCTATGATCAGCAGATTAAAATCTTTGCCGAAAAAATTAAGGCGGCCGACCACGTGATTGTCGGTGGAGCTTCCGGGCTGTCGGCGGCCGGTGGCGGTGATTTCTACTACGCCGCCACACCATCATTTAAGACGGCCTTCAAGCGTTACTATGACAAGTATCAGATCAGTGGCGCCTTTGCGGGAATGCAGCGGCAGTGGTCCAGTCGGGGCGAATTTTGGGGCTATCTAGCCACCTTTTTGCACACCACGCTCCACGCCCCGGTGCGCAAACCGTATGCGGATTTGCAGGCCCTTTTGCGCGATAAGGATTACTTTATTTTGACGACCAACCAGGATACTCAGGCAATCAAGGCCTTTCCCGAGGAAAAAGTGGCCCAGATCCAGGGCGATCACCGCTTTTTCCAATGCAGCCAGCAGTGCACCGATGACGTTTGGGACGCGACCGCCCAAATTGATGAGATGTATGACTACTTGGATGAGCATGACACCACGGTTCTGCCGGAGAGCATGATTCCGCGGTGCCCACACTGTGGTGCCGAGGCCTTTCCCTGGGTCCGCGGCTACGGCAATTTCTTGGAGGGCAGCCGCTATCAGGAGCAATACCAGAAGATTTCTGCTGATATTGAGACCCATCTGCCTGACAAACACGTCCTCTTCCTTGAGCTGGGCGTCGGCCGCCTGACCCCGATGTTTATCCAAGAGCCGTTCTGGGCACTGACGAATAATCTGCCCGGGGCCTACGACGTGATGGTTAATCGGGACTACCAGTTTTTACCCGAACAAATTGAGGACAAGGGGGTTGCGATCAAGGGCGATCTTTCGCAGGTTCTCGACGATGTCCGGGCTGCGTTGGGCTGTTAAAAATTGAACTGTTCCACGTGAAACAAAAGCACCGGATCCTTTGAGAATCCGATGCTATTTGTGGTTGATTTGCTGAACGATGTCATCGATAGTAATTCGCCGCATTTCCGCGGTGGCGGCGTCCTGGATCTGGGCGTAGTAATGGCTCAAAACGGGCTGGATTCGTTGCCCCACCTTTTCCTGGGGATTGGTGGCCGGGTCGACATGCAGCAGCTCGTGGTCCATCTGGATGGCGCAAAAGACGGCGAAGAGGGTAATTTCATTGGCCGGCCGGGCCAGGCTGGGGCGCGCTTTTCCCGTCTGGGTATCAATAATGTTGGCGTGATGCAGGTCGGCCATCAACTTGCGGACCACGCTGGGATTGACCTCGATGCTGGCTGCAATTGCCTTACTGGAGCAGTCCCCACCTTCGTGAACCACCAGGTAGGCCAAGAGGTGGATGGCGTCGCTGAATTTGTAAGAGTATCTCATAATGATCCTATTTTAATAATTAACTAAGGCGGGAGCAAGAGCTAGATAGACATTTCTAAAGGTCAATCTTCAGCTCAATCGGGGCGTGGTCGCGGCGCTTGCCGGTGTCGACCATCGTGGATTCCTGAATCTTATCGGCGATCCGGTCACTAACCAGCCAGTAGTCAATCCTCCAGCCGGAGTTGTTCTGCTTGCTGGTGACGGCGCGCTGGGCCCACCAGGAGTAGGCGCCGGCTTTGTCAGGGTAGAGCTTGCGGAAACTGTCGGTGAAGCCGGCCGCCAGCAGCTTGGTGAAGTGTTCCCGCTCCTCATCGGTGAAACCGGCGGAGTGGTGGTTGCTGTTTGGATGGGCGAGATCGATCGGCTCGTGGGCGACGTTGAAATCCCCACTGGCCATGACCGGCTTGTCCTTCGACAGCCCCGTCAGGTATTCGCGGTACTTATCGTCCCAGATTTGCCGCTCGGCCAGCCGTTTCAATCCGTTGCCGGAGTTGGGCGTGTAGACCTCGGTGACGTAGAAGTCCGGAAATTCCAGGGTGATGATCCGGCCTTCCTGGTCCATGGTCGATGGGGCGCCGATGGTCGGGTAGGTCACCTTGGGCTGGTAGTCCTTTTTGTAAAGATACATGGTGCCGGCGTAACTCTTCCGGGCTGGCTCCTCCGAAGACCGCCAGACGTATTCGTAGTCGGGAAAAATTTCGGCGAGGGCCTCGCGGTGCTTCTTGGTCGGGTCCGTCCGCAGCTTGGTTTCCTGGATGGCAAAGACGTCCGGTGTGGCAGCCGCAATCTTCTTGAGGACCGCCCGGGTTTCGCCGGCCCGCTCGGACGTTCCGGTGAGGGCGGCATTGAGTGAATCGATATTCCAACTGATTAATTTCATAAAAGTACTCCTTAGTCTTGGCTGACGATTTCTTGTTTCCAATGGTTGAGGTGGCGCTTGGTGACGACGCAGAGGCCGTCGTCGCCAACCTTCTTCATCTGGTTGGTGCACATGATCCTGACGCCATCCTCGTCCGCGGCCCGCCGTTCGCCCCAGTAGTTGAGGTAGCGCAGGGCGGCGTAGAGGTTCTCCCCCTCGTCGGTCAGCCGATACTCAACGTGGGGCGGGATGGTGTTGAAGCTTTTGCGGGTCACGATGCCGGCGTCGACGAGCTCGCGTAGCTGGTCGGTCAAAACCTTGTAGGAGGTGCCGAGCTGCTTGACCAGTTCGCCGGTCCGTCGCGGATGTCCCGCCAGCAGGTAGAGAATCACCGGCTTCCACTTGCCGCCGATGATTGAGAGGGCGTAGTCGGCACCGGTATTGAACATTTTCTCCATCATCTGTTCACCTTCCTTGTGAAATGCTAAGTCCATTATAGCAAGCTTTGGTCAAAAAATTTAATTTCGTCAACTACCCCCAGGCCAGGTAAATCTTACCGCTGGGTAACTATCTTACCGTAAAGTGCTTACTTTTAATAAGTTTTACAACTGCCTATACTAGAAACCGTAAGAAATCGAATAGGGGGAATTAAAATGACCAAACAAGTATTGATCCTCGGAGCGACTGGCCAGATTGCCGGGCATGCCATTGATGCCTTGCTGACAAATGGGAACGACCATCTGCTGCTTTACACCCGGCACCCGCAGCACCTTCAACACGTTGACAAGGACCGGGAAACGGTGATTAAGGGCGATACCCTGAAGACGGCGGAACTGGACGCGGCGATTGCCCAAGCCGACATCGTTTATGCTAACCTGCGCAGTCCGGAGATCGAGCAACAGGCCAAGAACATTGTGGCGGCGATGGATAAGCACGGCGTAAAGCCGCTGATCTGGATTTCATCGATCGGAATCTACGACGAAGTACCCGGCAAGTTCGGCGAATGGAATAACGCCGAGCTCGGTGGCGGTCAGGAGGACAGCTACCTCGGCACTTACCGCAAGGCCGCGGACGTGATTTCCGCCTCCGACCTGGACTACACGATTATTCGCCCGGCCTGGCTGACCAACAAGAACGAGGTCGACTACGAGACCACGGAGCGTGGTGAGGCCTTTAAGGGAACCGAGGTTTCACGGAAGTCGATCGGTAATTTTGTGGCCAAGATCATCAACGACCCGGCACCGTATGCACGCAAGGACTTCGGGGTCGACAAGCCGGGAACGGACGGCGACAAACCGGCCTGGTACTAGGATTGAGAGTAGATTGGCGAAAGTTTATTGAGCAGAATTTGATTCCAAACGTTTACATCCATACTTAATTGTGCTAGATTACTAGCAACAAATAAATACGCTACCTGGTTCCCCGGAACTGGGAATAATAGCACTCAACCTTATTTCGTTAGGGCTTTCGAACGAAAGAGAAATAGGGTTGGGTGCTTTTTGCGTACTAGGAGGTTTTTTGGATGAAAATTGAAGTGAAGACGCTTGATGAAATGAGTGCACGGGAATGGTGCCGGTTGGTACAGGAGCGGATTAAGGTCTTCGTGGTCGAGCAACATTGCCCCTACCAGGAGGTCGATGCTGACGACTACCATGCCCTCCATCTTCAGCTGCAAACCGACCAGGGGCAACTGGTGGGTTACACGCGAATTTACCAACGGGCGGACGGCCAAATCAGCTTTGGTCGGGTTTTGGTGCCGATGCAATACCGGAAGCACCATTATGGTCGGCGGCTGATCCAGGAAACGATTGCGGTCGCCCAGGAGCATTTTCCGGGGGAACCGATCCAGATTCAAGCCCAGGCCTATCTGCAGAAATTCTATGAATCATTTGGCTTTCGGCCGATTTCGGCGGTCTATTTGGAAGATAATATTCCACATCTTGACATGGTTTTGAAAGGAGAAGACTAATAATGAACAAGAACTATGATAATTTCGAAAAGCTAACCTGCACGACCAAGATCAAAGACGAAAAAGACGACTACTACGCCTTTGACGAGACCGTCTTCTACGGCGAGAAGGGCGGGCAGTTGGCCGATCGCGGGACGATCAATGGTCTGCCGGTAGTCGACCTGAAGTGGGACGGGGACACCCTCTATCATAAGGTGGCCGGCGAGCTTCATGATCCGATCAAAATGCAGGTCGATGCCCGGACGCGCTGGATCAACACGACCGTGCAGAGTGCCTTTCACCTCCTCGACGGCTACTATGCCGACAAGGACGCCAGGATCGTTGAGGTGAACGCCAACCCGCACAACGAATGGTACATCGTCGACGCCAAGCAGGTCCGTGAAGAGGAGTTGGCGGACGTCGAGGCGTGGATGAATGACGTCATCCACCAGGACATCCCTACCACGTTTACCTACGTCGCTGGCAGTGACTACCCCGATCCTGCCTACCAGAAGTATTCGCAGGTCCGGCTGGTCCACTTTGGCGATATCAACATCCAACCCTGTGGCACCTGCCACGTCAATCACACCGGCCAGCTCCAGAGCTTTGTCATCCTCGGCACGGCCAGGGTTTCGGCCGGGACCAAGATCTTCATCACGACTAACCTGGTGACCAACGACCGCCTGAAGCAGGATGACCAGGAGCTGAAGCAGGCGGCCAAATTGCTCAGTGTGAAGGAAAATCAGGTCACCGCCGGAATCCAGGAACTGGCCGCCAAAAACAAGCAGTTTAAAAAGCAGGTGAAGGTCCTCAAAAAGGAGCTGCTGGCCTTTAAGCTCAAGCAAATTCTAGAGGAAGATCAACCGGTCAGCCAGGTCCAAATTGACAGCGCCGGTGACATGTCGATGCTGGCACCGCAACTGCTGCGGCAGGTGAAGACCGACAAGCTGCTGGTTGCCAAACTCAATCAGCAAACTAGCTTTGCGATTATTTCACCAGCCGGGAAGGCGCGGGACGTCCTGGCAAAGTTTCAGGCGCTCGGTCAGGTCAACGGGGGTGGTTCGCCCAAGATCGTAACGGGGACCACCGCACTGCCAATTCAGGATCTGATCCAGGCCTATTAATCGCCCGCTCCCGGGGTATAATAGGCCCAAAGGAGTGGTTGCAATGCTGATTAACGATCACCAGCGCTGGCTGCGCGACTTTTACCGCAGCAAGCACTGGTACGAACTGTCGCCGGAATGGCGGATGAACTTTATCACCGAAGAGGAAGGCGAATTAGCGCGGGCGGTCCGCGCGATTGAGATCGGCCGTTCCCATCCCGGGGAGGCGGCAGCGACGACGGCCGAGAAGGAATACAACCTCCGCGAGGAAATGGCCGACATCATCGACCAGGTGTTGATCTTGGCTGATAAGTACGGCGTCAGTGGTGAAGAGCTGCTGCAATTCAGCGAGGACAAGCTGAAGAAGCGCTGGCACTTAGAGTAAAAAAACAACCCACGACAGATTGTGGTCGTGGGTTGTTTTCGTCAGTGTTTAACTTGGTACTTATCTGGGGCCAGCTTGAATTGGACGGTGGCGTAGGGCACCTTTGACTTGGTTGGGTAGGTGATGGTGAAGCCGGTGCTGGTGACTTGACTGACCTTGCCGGTAGCCGATTGGGTGATCAGCTGGTTGTGGATCCGCACCCGATGGTTTGCCCGGACTTGAAAGCCACGCTGCGTCGCCACCCGGTTGAGAGCCGTGGCCGAGGAAACGTAGCGTTGCAGGAGCTGGGGTGCCCGGGCCTGCTCCTTAGTTGCCTTGCTATCGACGAACGGGTTGCCGGACTGGTCGAAATCCTCGACGTTGACGTAGGCGACCCGGCCGGCTCGGTTGAAGAGGGCGTACTGGTGCTTGGTTTGGTAGGCGTTGGCGTTGATGTAGGTGACCTGGTAGGTTTGGCTTCGCGGCTGCTTCAGGGTTGCGGCCTGGCCGTGTCCGGCGATTACCAGCTCCGTTATTATTATCGTGATTGTTATTAGTATGTTTCTAAATCGTCTCAATTAAATGACCTCCTTCCATTTTACTTTACTGTTACGGTGACCTGGTCGTTATCCATTTATAGGACCTAAATTTCAAGAATAAGTTAGCCACTGGACTCAAATAAATAATACTGACCAATTGATTATTGGTTGATGGAGCTGTGATATCTCTTGGTAGAAGGCCTTACGATAGATATCCATTGACGAATGTCCATTAAACATAGCTCGTGGATAGTGATTCATCCAATCATTAGTCGCTATGATCTGAGCACTACTATAGTTATTTATAGCTTCACCTTTGGTAATCTCCTTGCGGAGAAACCGGTTATTGATCTCATTGGATCCACGTTCCCAAGGGGAATACGGATCAGCATAGAAAACATGATCGTGAACTTGTGTTAACTCACTAAATTCTGAACCGTTGTCAGAGGTTATTGTCTTAAAAATGCGATAGTAAGCATCTGTGCCCATTTTCTGGCGCAAATTTATAAAGAACTGATTTACTGCATGCGCAGTTTTACCAGCAATTTTACTCGTGATATTAACTCGTGAAAGGCGATCAGTCATTACTAGTACAACACTGTCATTACCGTTTTTCTGTCCCTGAACTGTATCCAGTTCCCAATGGCCAATTTCGGACCGTTGGTCCGCAGTTTGAGGTCGTTGAGCAATATTAGGCCCTAAGCACCTTTTAGCTTGCGGATGAGTTTGATGATGCTTACGTTTAGGTTTTTCAAAGAGGTCTAAATTGGACGTACGAAGCACACCCTCATTAATCCATTGATATAAAGTTACAACCGACTTTGGGATCAGGGTGCCATCATTCATTAAATCTCGAGCCTTATAAATAACCGCTTGTGGGGAGTAATGGTGGTCGTCAAACTCACCAAGCATTAGCTGATCAGCTAATCGTAAAAATTGCTTTGAAGAATAAT
Organism: Limosilactobacillus sp.; assembly: GCF_022482365.1. NCBI lineage: Bacteria > Bacillati > Bacillota > Bacilli > Lactobacillales > Lactobacillaceae > Limosilactobacillus > Limosilactobacillus sp. The sequence goes on along the minus strand of NZ_JAKVPE010000001.1, from coordinate 1,381,997 downwards.
ATAAGCGACGACGACCAGAATGGCGGTGATGTTCAAGATATGTGGCCTGACCAGCTTCATAACTATAGATGTAGTAAGAATATTCGTAAATCTTACCATTAGATTTTTGACGACGAAGTTGGCGGACCGTACCACGGTTGAGCTCGTTATTAATTGTTTGATGATTAACTCCTAATTGGCGACCAATTGCGCGATTGGAAAGTCCTTGCGACTTTAAAGTCGCAATCATCACACGTTCTTCTTTAGTAAGATGAGCATTCTTTTTATGAGTAGTCAATAAAATAGTAGACATGGTATCATTTAAGTGCGTCATTTGACGGACATCCTTTCATATAGGTTTGGTTCACTTAATATGATACCTGATGTCACGCCGAATGGCGTTTTTTATTTACCACCAACTGGGTGGCTAACTTCATTCTATAATCTACCATCCATTTATAGGATTATTTTTAATAATATTGCTGAGCTGTAAGGAAAAATTAATGGCAAAAAGGTCAGCATAGTTTGCTAGATTATAGCCGCTAATCCGTTCAATTTGCTTGATACGATTAGTTAGGGTATTGCGGTGAACATAGAGTGCGGCAGCAGCTTTTTGGATTTGACCATTATATTTAATTAACGTTGCCAATGTGGGCAAGAGTGCGGTTCGATGCTGGATATCATATTGTTTTAATTGCTCTATCTCTGGATCGATCAACAAATGGTATTTGTCCTGCGAAATGGTGGAGAGCAGTAGCAACTGATGTCGATAAAGAAATTCGACTGGTTGATTGATTGTCAGCAGGTGGCATCCCGTTAAACCGAGCTGATACATATCATGAATTTGTCTAAGATCGTTAAAAGGGTTGGTAACTAACATAGTAATTTTCAGTTGCTTGGCAATTTTGGTTAACTTTTTTTCAGTGACAGAACAGTGTAGTTCCCGGATTGGCAACTTAAAATTGCTAACAACTCGTCCTTCATAAACTGAGGTTAAGGCTGAACCAAACTCTTTAACAAGGAGATGCTGGAGGGCCATTTTGAGAAACGATAGAGGGCGATCTCCAGTCGATTGGCAAAATAACAGTGCTTGTTCTGCTGGAAACGTCAGATGGTGCTTATTAAGAATTGCCGGAATGCTGTCAAAACGATCGTTCTTCAGTAGTTCAATTAGTGAATCTTCCCATTGTGAATTCCAATTGTTGATTAAACCGGCAGCAAGGAGGCGCTGCTTAAGAAATATAGCGGCCGTAGTGAGCAAGGCTCGTTGGTCGTCATCGATTGGGTGTTGATCGTTAAAAAGAACTAGAAAAGCAATTAAGTTTCCCTGATTAAAAAGATTAATAACTAGCTCTTCTCCCTTGGTAATGGAGGTTTTGTATGGCTGATGAGCAGCAAGCAATGGAAGGCTAATGGAGCGGCTGATTTGCATGATAATTTTATCGTCCGAATACCCCTGCTTAATAACATTACACCAAGGTGCAGGAGGAAGACCAAACTGAGTTGAGTAGGCAATAATCTGATAGTTAGAGCTCATAATTAAGAGTGAGTTATTTAGTTTTTGCGCCAGCTGGTTAAGAACCTGTTCAATACTGGACTCGCGAAATGATGAAGTAAGTGCTTCAAGAATATGAGTATTTTCCTGCTGCTCTTGCTGAAAAAGTTGGTTAATAATGTTGACGATATGGCATTGATAATCATCGAACTTTGAATAATCTGCACTCTCCGCTATGGTACTGGGACAAAAAATTTCTGCACAATCGTTGCCATTAACGAGGTAGAAATGGGAATGTTTTTTAAGCAAATTGACACTTCCCAAGTGTTGCTGCCCAGTGACTCCTAAGTGTAGTTGATAGACATTAGCATTAGCACCGTATTTTATTTGACGAATCTTTAGCTGGCTCCGCAGTTGATGAACAAGTTTAGTGAATTTCATAATTCCTCCAGAATGTGCAGCGTGCACAACGATATTGTGAATGATTGTGCAAAGAAATCTATTTCCATTCTTCTAATTTTAGTACAATAAAACCGTAGCCGAAAGCGGTTTATCCAGAAGCAAACAAGCATAATGGAAAGTAAAAAGGATTCGATTACTGGCTCCTGGTTATCGATAATTAACATGGAACTAGGGCACAATGCATTTTGTTAGTAGAATTTCCGTATGCTATGGCTACTACAATCTGGGAGGATGATTTTATGGCATTTTCTAATATTACAATTGCTGGTGCTGGTGTGTTAGGCAGTCAAATCGCGTATCAGACTGCACTGAGCGGGTTTAAAGTTACCATTTATGATCACAATATTGAATCTGTGAAAGAGAGGCTAACTGCATTAGAGCCAAGCTACAAGCATGATCTGAAATTAAGCGATAAAGAACTTCAGGCCGGAATGGACAATATTGTTAATGTTACAACTGATCTTAATGATGCTGTAAAGGATGCCGATTATGTAATCGAAGCTCTTCCTGAATCTTTGGCAATTAAGGAAGAATTTTATAAGGAACTATCGGCTGCTGCTCCTAAAAAGACTGTGTTTGCTAGCAACTCATCAACTTTTGTTCCTTCCCAGCTGGTTGACTATGTTGACCGGCCGGCAAAGTATCTCCACATGCATTTTGCCAATATGATTTGGCGTCATAATGTTGCAGAAATTATGGGGACGGTCCAGACTGATCCTACAGTCTATCAGGAGGTTGTTGATTTTGCTAAGGCAATCAAGATGGTGCCGATTGAGCTGCATAAGGAACAGCACGGCTATGTTTTAAATGCTCTTCTAGTTCCGCTTCTCTCCTCAGCGTTGCAGCTTTGGGTTAAAAATGTAGCTGATCCACAAACGATTGATAAAGATTGGATGATTTCGACAGAGTCACCATTGGGCCCATTTATGATTTTGGATCAAGTAGGCGTTCGGACCTCATTACAGATGGTCGAGAACTTCTATGCGATGACGCATAATGAAGTTTATAAGGAAATCGATGCAAAACTGAAAGAAATGGCCGCTGCTGGGCACTTCGGTCAAGAATCTGGTCAGGGATTCTATCATTATCCACACCCAGAATTTGCTGATCCTAATTTTTTGGAGGCCTAATCAAGGATGATTGGCCAAAATCAAATAGAAGGATATCTGTATAAAATTAGTATTCTCGTAAATCTTAAAAATCGAATGACGAGCCGACATGGTTCATCATCCGATTTTTTTGGTTAACTGATTTTTTTGCAACGCTTCAAAATTATTTGCGCCAAAGGAAGTTGACCAGTTCGCGGTTGACCTGATCGTTGTTGTGGAGCTTGCTGTGCTGGGCGTCCTTGCCCTTAATCTCCACTTCCCGGTAGGACCTAGCGCGACCGGCGACCAGGTATTTGAGCGTCTTGGCCGAATTAACCGGGACGTCGCCGTCGGAATGTGAGCCGTCCTTCATGTCGCCGTAGATGTTCAGCACCCGCGTGTTGGTGGGAAAGGTCTGGCGAAGACTCAGGAGCGGCTTGAAGCTGGCATCCTCGCGCGTTGGCTTGCCAGTTTGGGGATCGACCCTGCTGGTAGCAGTTTTTTGCCCGACAAAGCCATTGTAGTGGCCGGCAATCGCGACGAGGTGGTTGATCTTCGGCAGCCGGTCATTGTTGACGTTATCGTTGATGTAGTTGATGATCTCCAGGTTGCCCATCGAATGGCCGACGAGGTTAATGGCGGCGTAGTGGTGCTGTTTTTCCAGCGCCAGGACGACGTTTTTGACGTAGGTGCCGCCGTGCTTGTAGCCAGTGACATAGTCGTGCTTGTAGGCGCTCAGCTTGTTGTCGGCCAGGTTGACCTCAACGATCGGGTTGATCGCGTGCGCCGGGATGGTGCGGTTAAACGTCACCTTGCCGCTTTTGGCAACGTTGGCCCGGACGATTGTCTCGGTGACCCCAGCCCGCTTGGCGGCGTGGGTCATCTTGGCTTCGGCATTGGCACTGCTGCCCCAACCGTGGACGAAGATGGTGGGAACGCTTGATTGAACGAACTGCTTAGCTGCCCGGGCGCGGTGCCAGGCAGCCAGGCCCCCGATTGCAACGGCGATGACAACGATGGTAAGAATAGCAAAACGACGACGCATGAAAAGGGCTCCCTTTCCGAGATCAGGATTGATCTGATTAGTTAGCCCCATTCTAGGGTGTGCCGGACAAAATGTTAAATGCCCATCTCGAATCGCCGGTCATGCGCCCTGCCTATAGCTCCAGGTACTTATTCTTGATCAATTCGGCCTTTTTAGTATGGTCCTCGGGATAGATGAAGCTGGAGTCGATGCCGAGTTTGGCCAACTCGTCTAGGATGCCGTGCTTGTACTGGACGGGGATGATGTACTTCTCCTTCTCGTCGGGATGGTCATGGTTATACAGGCTCAAGACATCGATCGCCAGCTGGGCACGGTGCTCGACTTCGGCGTAGTCAATCGCCACCGACTGGTCATACTCGTCGCCGATGAAGGGCACGAAGAGGAAGAGGCCCTGCTGGTTTTCCATCCGGCGACTCATCCGCGTGCTGTTAACAATCTTTGGGACAATCAGCTCCAGCGGGTTCAGCTTATTGGCAAAACTGGGGATGTCCCGCTTGGCTTCTTCAAACAGGCGCAGGAAGGGGATCGTCTGCAGGTCCCGCTTGAAGTCGATAAAGTGGCTGGCCGCGTCATCCTCGAAGTAGCTGAAATAGCTCTGACTCCAAAGCTTATGCTGCTTGGCGATGTATTGATCATCCAACTCGTAGAAGTGTTTGATGGTTTGGAAAAAGGAGCTCTTGTCGGCCATCGACTGACGGGCGAGGGAAGACTCCAGCTGCATTTCGTTGGAAAAGGCGTTTTTCTTAAAGTAATTGTGGTAGGTCGAGCCGATCTTGGCGTCGTACTCCGCAATCAGGTGGGGCCAGCCCTGGTGATCCAGCATCTTTGCCAGCTTATCGCGGTTGGGCTGGTCCTTGTAGACGTAGACCTCACCGTTCCCCTGACCGCCCTTCACGGCAAAGAACAGGGCGATTAGGGGATTGCTGCTGACGTCGAGCAGTCGCGTCGGCAAGTGATAGTGCTCCATCAACGCGAGCCGCTCAAAGTTTGTTCGGCACTTCTCGAAGAGCTGTGGGTCGGTCATCAAGAAATCGTTGAAGAGGTTATCCTCGTTGTCGAGGAGCTTGCGACTGCGGAAAACCGCGGGAAGGGTGTTGGAGAAGGCGTCGTCTTGCCCACGGAAATAGTAGTTGTGCTTTTTACTGTTAATGAGTTTTTCAATCTCTTCAATGTAGTTTGAGACGGTCTTAATTTCATGAATCATCGTACTCTTCCCCTTTGGTGTCTGCTGATCATTGCGTTCGAATCCTTTGCCCAAAGTATAGAACGAAATTCACAAGGTGGGAAGACGCATTTGCCGCCTGAGCAGATTAGTTTGATTTTCTCGCTAAAAGCGTAAACTAACAATTAGTAAGAAATGAGGAGGAAGCGCTGATGAAGCAATTAACTTTTACCGCTGAAGCCAAGCAACGAATCGCCAAGTACCTGCGCCCGGGGAAGAAAATTGTCCTGGACTTCGACGACGGGGTGGGGCCCTTTTCCGCCATCGGCAACTGCAGCCTGGACGCCAATTACCGCCTGATCTTCGTCAACCAGGGCGCCGATCTGCATGACTTTGACGAGCGGGTGACTTCCAACATTGGCGACGTCTGGATCAAGAGCGAGCCTTACGCTAACATCCAGTTTGAAAACCAGATGGAGGTCCGTTTCAACCCGAAGTACTTCACCATGCCGCTGGTTAGCCCGACGAAGGGGACGCTGACCGAGAACCTGGAAGTTGTCGACCTGACCGAGCCGGTCACCACCGAATATAGCGGAACTCATGACTGCTAAAGCCGCGCCGCCTTCCAAATGGAGGGCGGCCTTTTTGGTATAATACAGTCAGATAGGAGGAACCGAAAATGGAACGGGCAAAGGTAATCATTCACATGTATCAGTCGATTGACGGCAAGATTGATGGCGACTGGGACGGCCTGCCGGGTGACAAGGCCTCAGGAGACTTTTATGACGACATTCTCTTTAAGCTGAGCAACACCAATGCGAACGGCAGCAACACAATCGTTATGTACGCGGCACCGGGGAAGGTCGACCTCAGCCAGTACGACCCGACCGGGATTGACTACACCGATTGGTCACCGGAAAACCTGCAGGCCACGACCTGGGATGTCAGCTTTGATCGGCGCGGCCGGGCCGGCTGGGAAAAGAACTACTTCGATTATGCCGGCAAGAAGAGCCGGGCGATCGAGGTGGTGACCAAGCTGGCTGACAAGCGCTACCTGGCGTTTTTGCGGTCAATGGCGATCCCGTACCTGGTCTGCGGGGATGAGCAGATTGACTTTGAACAGGCCCTGGTCAAGCTGCGGCAACGCTTTGGCATCGAAAAGATGGTGCTCGGTGGTGGCGCCCTGATCAACGGAGCCTTTCTCAAGGCCGGCCTGGTCGATGAAATTTCCCTGGTGGTGGCCCCCTACATCAGCGGCGACGTTACGAAGAAGGGCACCTTCGACACCAAACAGGTCTTCGTCGACCAGCGCTTCCAGCTCGTCCGCGCCGATCCGCTTGGTGATGGCGGCGTCCACCTGGTATTTGCCAAGGACAATCAGTAAGTTTTGCTTAATAAAGTCGGCAAAGGGCCCTTTCCCGCCGGTGAGATGGTATGCTGAAGTCAGCACAAACCAAAGGAGGGGCCAAAATGACAGAACAAGTATTTACCAAGAAAGAGTTAGCCAAGTTTGACGGCCAAAACGGCCAACCAGCCTACGTGGCGATCAAGGGGACGGTTTATGACGTGTCCGCCAAACCCGCTTGGCAGGGTGGCAAGCACCACGGCAACCTGGCCGGGCGCGACCTGACCGCGGTCCTGGTTGAGAAATCGCCCCACGGTGAAAGGGTATTGAAGGGCCTGCCGGTCGTCGGCAAGCTCGCGGAAGAATAAAAAAGGAGCCTCGTCGCTGGAGAAAATCCGGTGACGGGGCTCAATTTTATTATGGCTTTAATTAATCCTTGGCCAGCGGCTGACCTTCGACGTCGACGTCATCCTTCTTCAGGATGAAGAGGGCGTAGATCCCGGCGATCAGGGTGATCCCGGAGATTACCAAGAAGGTGTGGCTGTAGCCGATGTGGTCACGCAGGTTACCAAGTGGAGTCGAGAAGATGATCTGACCAACCTGAGCAGCAATCTGGTAACCGACCATGTAGAGGGTTGCGGAAACCTTGGTATCAAAGTGCAGGGTGAAGTAACGGAAGAGGCCGAGGGCGAAGCAGGCGGTTTCAGGGGCGTGGAGCAACTTGATGCAGGAAACGCCGACTGGGTTGGTAACCAGGCCACAGCCCCCAATCCGGACAACCATGATGGTGATCCCGACTAAGAGAGTCCGCCGAACACCGATCTTCTTCATCAGCCATGGAACACAGGCCATCATGATGGCTTCCAGGAAGACTTCGACGGAGTTCAGAACCCCGTACATCTGTTGACCAAGGGCCTTAGTTGCGAAGAATTGGGTGAAAAATTGCGGGAACATCTGCTGATCGAAGACGGTGTAGAATGTCCAGGAGAAGATGATGTAGATGATGATTTGCCAAAGGGCCTTCATCTTGAAGACGCCGAAAATTTCCTTCAGGGAAGCGGTGCTGCTTTCCTTAGCGTTTTCAACCTTGTTTTCGTAGGTGTCAATCGCCTTAGCGTTCTTTTCGGGGTGGACGAAGACGAGCAGGAGGAAGAGCAACAGGGCAATTCCGGATGAGAGCCAGAAGACCAGGTATGGGCTAACGGTGAAGAGGAAACCGGCCAGCAGTGCGGAAACCGCGTAACCGAATGAACCCCATGACCGTGCCTGACCATATTCGAAACCGTAGCGCCGACTGATCCGCTCCGTGACGGCTTCAAAGGTTGGTGAAGCGGCCAGGAAGGCGAATGACAGGTAGAGGGAACCGAGGAAGGTCCCGAGATAGAAGTTACTGTGGAGCAGTGGTGCGTAGACCCAGGTGAAGAATGGGCCGAGCAGCATTTCCATGACGGCACAGAAGATCAGGAGGTGCCGCTTCAAGCCGAGCCGGTCTTGGATGGCACCGTAGACGAACATCAGGACCAGGGTGATGGCGGAGTTGAAAGAGTAGATCGTCCCAACCTGGGCACCGGAGAAGTGCAGGGTGTTAGTGAGCCAGATCTGGAAGAAGGACCACCAGATTCCCCAGGCAGTGAAGAATAAGAGAATGTTTAGCGAGTCAAACCGATAAAAAGGGTTTTTGAATAAGCTGTGCTTTTTCATTAGTGTGCATCCTTTCGTCAGAATTAGCGGAGAGATTTTCTAAAAAAGATAATTGCTTTACGGTTTGAATTGTAAGCGGTTTTTCTCTGGATGTCAAACGTTTATCAAAATTTCTTAAATAAAAAAGTCCGCGGAGGCGTTTTCCTCCCGGACTCTGCTTAATTTGGCAAAGATACTAGACAAAAAGCGCCGATAAGCCAAAAGAACAGCCAACAAACCGCGAGTCCACTTTTTTACTCGCCTTGTTAACTGTTCTCCAGTAATTTATTTTTATAAGTTTGGATCCATCTTGAAGGTCAATTCGGAAAGCTCCGTGCCGTCCGTCAGGAGCTTGAAAAGCAGCTTCTTAGTCTTCTTGTGGTAGTGTTTGGCGATCTTGTGGTTTTGTCCAGTCAGGTAAGTGGTCAGCTTGGCGCCATCCAGCTGACTGGCCTTGGCATCAACCGCGGCGATCTTGCGCCGGGCCCATTCGTTGAGCTCTTGCTGGAAGTCCTCGTCATCCTCGGCGAACTCGCTGTAATGACTTTCGACCACCATGGCGAGGGCCTCGTTCAGCCAGAAGGCGTTCTTTAGCTTCATTGTCTTCGGGACCTTCCGGTAGGAGGCGTCGGTGTCATCCGCATTGGCAAAGAATGGCGTGTAGGCGCAGAACGATGGCACCCCGAATTCGACCCACTGGATTGCGGCGTGCTTCGGGTTGACGGTGTTTCGCATCTGCAGGATGTGGGATTGAGCGGTTCGGGAGAGCGAAATTGCCCGGTAGACCTTCTTGTCATGATCGCTGCCCTCACCGAGTGGATCGTACTTGGTTTCGTTGTAGTGCGACTTCAGCAGGTACTGAATGTCTTCGACAGAAATCTTGCGTTCCGGCTTGCGGATGAATGGCATGTCGGGGGATTCAGGCGTCTGCCCGGCGCTTGCCAGGGGGCTCAGGTAGCGTTGGGCAAACCAAACCCGCGGCGTGTTGTAGTGGTGATCCTTCTTGGTGTTGGTGCCGAAGATGTGGCGGAAGTTCCACTGATCGTCGTCCGGGTTCAGATTGTGCTCGTCGACAAATTCACGGATGCCGTCGGACCACATGTAGTTGTCTGGATCATTGAAGTCGATTTGCTCGATGGCGATTTGGTTGGCGGCCACCGCGTAACAATCATCCGGAATGCGGACGGCGACCCAGTGGTGACCGGTGGCGATTTCCATGTACCAGACGGAATCGCGGTCGATGAACTGAACGCCATTGCCCTCGGCGGAACCGTATTCGGCGACTAGTTCACCCAGGCGCTGGACCCCTTCCCGGGCGGAATGAATGTAAGGCAAGACCAGGGTGGTCATTGAATCCTCAGCCAACCCGTTTTTGATGTGGGGGTCATAGGCCAGGACCCGATCGTTGGCGTAGACGCTCTCGGTCGCACTTTCACCAACGTTGGCCGAGTTGAAGCCGTCTTCTTCGTTCGGCCCGGCCGATTGATCAACGGATGGGGTAGCGGTGTAGCGCATTCCGCTCTCCGGCAGCGGGACCGTCAGCTTGTTATAGGCCGAAACGTAGGTGGCGTGGCGGTCGTGGACGGCGGGTTGGACCAGGAAGCGCTTGGGTTCAATCGCCTTGACCCGGTCCTCATTCCGGGAGATGAAGGTCGAACCGTCGATTGAGGCGAGTTTGCCGACCATGATGGAGGTGCAGGCCGAATTTCGATAACGTGTCATAGATAACCATTTCCTTTCTGTAGTTTCCAAACGTTCTAACTCTATTCTACTCTTTTCGGGATTGAAAAATGCACGATCAAGGTTGATCGTGCATTAATCTTAATCTTCAGTAAAGTTGAATTCATCGGCGTGCCGCAGGGAGTAGCCAAAGTAGACGATCAGGCCGAGGGCAATCCAGATCAGGTAGGTCAGCCAGGCCTTGACCGAGATGCTGACGAGCAGGACCAGGCAAATCAAAATTGACAGGACCGGCAGGATTTTCCCGTACGGAACAACGAATGGCCGCTTCAGTTCTGGATAGCGGTAACGCAGAATGATGACAATCAGCGAGATCAGCATGAAAACCATCAGCGAGCCGATGTTAGCGATCAAGGCCAGGTAGTGGAGGTCGAATTCCCCGGCGAACACGGCCGCGGCAAGCCCGACCAGCCAGATTGCCCGGTTGGGGCTCTGGGTCTTGGAGTTGACAGCGGCGAGGCCCTTCGGCAGGAAACGGCTGCGGCTCATTGACTTGAGAATGTTGGAACCGGCGTAGATGAACGCAAAGACCACCGCCATGATGCCGAGCACGGCCCCCAGCGAGACGATCTCGGCGACGACTTCGTGACCTTGACTCAGCAGGACGTAGGACATCGCCTCGGAAACGTTGAGCTTCTTGTAGGGCAGGACCCCGGTCATGACCAGGCTGACCAGGATGTAGAGAGCGGTCGAAATGGTCAGGCAGAGCACGATGGCCCGGGGGATCGTGTGGCCGACGTCCTTCGCATCCTCAGCCGAGGTCGCCAGGGCATCAAAGCCCAAAAACGAGAAGAAGACGGCCGAGGCACCGGTGAAGATCCCCTTATAACCATAAGGCAGGAAGGGGTGCCAGTTGGCTGGATTGACGTGCCAGACGCTGACGACGATGAAGAGCAGGATGATGAAGAGCTTGACGCCGACCAGGAAGTTGTTGACCCACTTGCTTTCGCTGGTTCCGCGGGTCAAAACGATGGTCATCAGGATAATCATCAGGACCGCCGGCAGGTTGACATAGCCCCCGGCCGCCGGATTGACGAGAAACTGGTGGGGAAGCTTAATGCCGAGAACCTCCAGGAACGATTGGACGTAGCCGGTCCAACCATTCGCCACGGTGGCCGTCGTGGTAACGTAGACCCCGATCAGCGTCCAGCCGGCGAGGAAGGCGACAAACTTACCGATTGCGACCCAGGCGTAGAAAAAGGCACTCCCGGAGTTGGGCAGGCTGGTTGTCAGTTCGGCGTAGCAGAGACCGATCAGCCCGCTGGCGAGGGCGGCGATCAGAAACGAGAAGACGATTGCCGGGCCGGAATCCTCGGCCGCCACGATCCCGGTCAGAACCAGGATCCCGGTCCCGATGATGGCCCCGATACCAAGGATGGTGAGGTCAAAGAGCCCGAGTGTTTTCTCGTGTTCAGTTTTTTGCAAATTGGGACTGTTTTTCATAAAAGTGAATCTGCTATATAAAACGTGAACAAATATCATCATTTGTGATTTGATCATATTTGCGAAGGAATATAGTTTTCCTTTCTTAATTTTATTTACTACCGTCAACACCAGTATTCCGATATTCCAACTAGGGAGTAATCACATTGACCGGCTCTGATAGCTTGAAGGGTGTAGCCCACCCCATAGAAATATTTACTGTACTAAAGCTAGAAGATTGAGCACCGCATTTTGATCACGATCATTATGGTAACCGCATTGATAACAGATATATTCGTTATGCTTAGTGTGGTGCTTAACATTACCTTGTAGAGTAATCTTATCTTGACCCGTTTTAACATGACCGCACTTAGCACAGCGCTGGGTGCTGGGATAATGTTGATCAGCCAGAACTAGCTGTTTCCTATACCATTCGGTTTTATAGGTTAGAATTTGCCGGAACTTACCAAACAGGGACCGCTGCAGGCCTTTAGAAGCGACATGACTCATCTGCATCTGCTTAACCGCCAGATCTTCAATCACGATCGTGTCGTAGCTGTCAACCAGGTTCGTCGTAAACTTTTGCAAAATATCATTTTGAATGTTCGCTACCCGCCGATAATCACGTTGCAGCTTGGCTTTCGTCTGCACGTAATTATTACTGTGGTTAGCGAACTTGCCATTCACCTTGCGTTTACGCGCCAGCACCCGCTGATAGTGCTTGATGCGCTGGTAAAGTTTTCGCAGCCGCTTCGGTAGGATGTTGACCTCGCCCGCGGTGTAGTTAAAGTGCCCCACGTTAACGTCAACGGCCGTACTTTGACCAGTCGATGGGTTTTGACGCTTCCTGAACCTCAAACGGTAAGGAAGCCCAGTATTTGCCGTTTTCCCGGTAAACTGAAACAACCTTCAGCTCTCCCGCCAGGCTTTGAGCGCCCTTAAAAGGCAGGTCGTAATTGCCCTTAATTCCGCGGGGCTTATCTAACCGTAACTTGCCATTGACAATCTTGGCGCGGTCAGTTTTGAAGCCTTGGCGGGGTGCACGCTTCGATCTGAAATGTGGCTTGCCCCAATCAGGCTGACTTTTGTCGAAAAAGTTCTGCCAAGCTTTTCCCAGATCAGCGATTGCCAATTGTAAGCACCGAGCTGATAATTCGTATTGCCAGTCCGCTTTATTAGCAACCAGCTCGTTCCGGACCTTATAGGCATTTGGGCGAAGCTTCTTGTTACCCATAATCAGTGACTCGTCATACATGTCATTCCATAAGGTCAGTCCATGGTTCCAGCAGTAACGTCGATAATCACACAAAGCATCAAGAACTTTTTTCATGGTTGCGTTGGGATACAGACGCACTTTTTCCGTCCTGAGCATTATTTCCACCACCTTTCAAAGATTAAACGTCATTCTTTATCTTATGACACATCTTCAATTGGTAGGCATACGCTCAGCAATCATCTTGGATTCACTCATTTTCGGTAGCATAATATCACCTCACGTTTTAGCCTCCAGTAATATTATACTATTTTTGATAATATTTAATGATTTATTTGATAATCATTAATCAGCTCCCTTAAATTTGGCGAATGCGATGGTGAGTTTGCTGATAGCGATAAATTGGCACGCCTGCTAAGGTAATCAGGACCCCGATCAGGGTAATCGCCGGTTGGGTAAAGAGCGTCGTCAAAATGATGAAGACGCCACCCAGCATGGCGATGATGGGTACCAACGGGAAGCCGGGAACCTTGTATGGCCGCGGGAGATCGGGCTCCCGCCGGCGTAAGATAAAGACCGCGGCAAAGCAGAGCATGTAGAAGAACCAAATGACGACCACCAGCATGTTGGTGATGGTGTCAAAGGTCCCGGACAGAATCATCAGGACCGCCACGATGAACTGCAGGCAGCCACCGACCCAGGGCACGCCGCCCCGGTTGAGTGCCCGGAAAGCACGCGCAAACGGCAGGTAGCCGAGGTAGCCCATCACGTAGGGAACTCGAATCCCGGTCATCGTAAAGCCGTTCAGTGCTCCGTAGACCGAAATCATGATTCCGATTGTAATAATTTTACCACCAAGGGGGCCGAAAACAATATGGGCCACCCGGGAAGAGATGTTCAGGTCGGCCGCCACGGTTCCCAGCGGAGCCACGTAGAGAAAGGCGAGGTTAATCAGCAAGTAAACCACGGTGACCAGGCCAAGCCCCAAGAAAATGGCGCGCGGCAGGTGCTTTTTAGGGTTCTTCATTTCACCCGCCATTGTTCCGACGTGGATCCAGCCGTCGTAGGCAAACATCGTCGCCAACAGGCCACTGCCAAGGGCGGTAAGGAGGTGCTGGCTGGGGCCGGGAGCGACTGGGAAGAGGCGAAACTGCGGATCCCCGGGGTGGAAGAAGCCGAGGACGACGATCGCGACGACCGGGATCAGTTTGACCACCAGGGCGATCGAGGAGACCAACCCACCGGCCTGAGCACTGATAAAATTGGTCAGTAAGACAAGGAGGGTAACGCAGATACCGACGAGGGGCAGCCAGCTGTCGTCAAGGCCAAAGAGGTCGACAAACTGGGTGGCAAAGGCGATTGCGGCCGCGGCCCACTGGGCGGGAAAGTAAATTAGTGACTGGGCCCAGCCGGCTAAAAAGCCCCAGAAGCTCCCGTAGGCCTTGCCGATGTAGAGGGTCAGTCCGCCGGTTTGAGGATAGGCCGCCGCCAGTTCCGCCGCCGTTAAGCCAGCACAGATGGTGATAATTCCGGCAAGAAACCAGGTGAAGGTCGCCAGGCTAACGGACCCGGTCGCCTTGGTAACGGCGGGAACCTTGAAAAAGATTCCCGAGCCGATGACGGTTCCGGTAACGGTCGAGAGGGCCGCGAAGAATCCCAGTGACCGAGTTGGTTGCTGCTGTGACAAGATGTCCACTCCTTTAAACGCGTTTTCGTAGATTTGTCGATAAAATCGGCAGAAAATGCAAAGTAACTCTTCTATTATAGTTAGTCTGCCGGCAAAATAATAGCCAAAAGCAGTGAATTGTGCATTATGGTTAACACGGAGCGGAAAATAATCGTAAAATAGAGGGTATCTAGTTATTAAAAATTAGCAGAAAGCTGGTTAAGACCATGAGCCAAAAGAAATTAGTCGTTATTTCCCTTGATTCGCTGGGCTTTCGCGACCTCGACGAATTGTGGGACCTGGTTCCCAATATTTCCCGGGTAATAAATCGGGGAACCTGGGTGAAGCGGGTCCGGGGAATTTTCCCAACGTTGACCTACCCGTCCCACACCTCGATCATCACCGGTCAATACCCGGCCGTGCACGGGATCGTCAACAACACCAAGCTCCAGCCGCGGCGCCTTTCGCCAGACTGGTACTGGTACCGCAAGGACGTCAAAGCAATGCCGCTATATGACGTTGCCCACCAGGCGGGACTGACCACCGCGGCTTTCCTCTGGCCGGTAACGGCGGGTAGTCAGATTGATTACAACCTGGCGGAAATCTTTCCCAACCGAATCTGGACCAACCAGGTGCTGGTTTCGCTGAAGGCCAGCTCGCCCTACTTCCTGATTCAGATGAACCACCGCTACGGCAAGCTGCGTCACGGGATCAAGCAGCCCTGGCTGGACGACTTTATCACGGCCTGTGCAGTTGATACCCTGGAGAACAAGCGGCCGGACCTGACACTGATCCACCTGGTTGACATGGACAGCATGCGCCACCGCTATGGCGTCCGGTCACCCCAAGCTAAGGAGGCCCTGCAGCACCTCGATGGCCGGGTAGCCCGCATCATTGCCGCAACAAAGCAGGCGGGAACCTTTGACCAAACCAACTTTGTCCTGTTGGGGGACCACTACCAGATCAACGTTTCCAAGATGATCCACCTCAACATGCTCTTTGCCCATCACGGCTGGCTGTCGCCGTTGGCGGGGAAGACGACCTACCGCGACAACTGGCAGGTGACCGCCAAGACCTGTGACGGTGAAACCTATGTCTATACTCGAGGCAACGTCAATCTTGGCCAGTTAAAGCAGCTCATCGCCGGAGTCGAAGGAGTTGAACACATCTATGACGGGGCGGAAGCCGTCAAGCTCGGTGCCGATCCGCGGTGTACCTTCCTGATTGAGGCCAAGCCGGGCTACTACTTCACCGATGAGGTTAACCGACCGGCAATCGTAGAGGACGTCGATCCGGCGACGCTCGGCACTCATGACCGTTACCACGGCGTCCACGGCTATGGGCCGAGCCAGCCGAACTACTTCACCACGGCTGTTTTTGCCGGTCCCGATGTCAAGACTGGCGCAACGGTGGCGGGGGCACACCTGGTCGATGAGGGGCCGACCTTTGCCCGCCTGCTGGGGTTACACTATCCGGCGCCCACTGCTGGCCAACCGATCGACGGGATTTTCAGAAAGTAAGGTGTTTTCGTGAAGTTTACTAAGCAACAATGGCAATGGATCTTCTATGACTGGGCCAACTCCGGCTACGGGATCCTGGTGGTGACGGCGGTCCTGCCGGTCTACTTCAAGGCGGTGGCTCAGCAGGCCGGGGTCAGCAGCGCCGATTCCACCGCTTACTGGGGCTATGCCAATAGTTTTGGCACCCTGGTGGTTTCCCTTTTGGCGCCGCTGCTGGGGGCGCTGGCGGATTACCCGAATGCCAAACGCCGGTGGCTCAACACCTTTACCTGGCCGGCCATCATTTTGACACTGGGCCTGGCGCTGGTGCCGACCCAGCACTGGCAGTGGCTGCTGATCCTCTTCATCTTGTCAATTATCGGCTATTCGGGCGGGAACCTCTTCTATGACAGTTTCCTGACCGACGTGGCGGACAATCACCAGATGGACCTGGTCTCGTCCACCGGTTACGGCATGGGCTACCTGGGCGGGGTGATTGCCTTTATCGTCTTTCTGGCGGCCCAGCTGACCAACGGCTTTGGTGGGCTCCTCGATAGCTACGGGATCGGCAAGTTCAGCTTCGTCATTGCCGCGGTTTGGTGGGTCATCTTTGGCTGGCCGCTGCTCCGTCACGGCCAGCAGCAGTACAGTGTGGCGGCGGTTGATAATCCGCTGAAGGACAGCTTTCGCCGCTTAGCCCAAACCTTCCGGCACATCCGCCAATACCGGCAAATTTCCTGGTTCTTGATTGCCTACTTCTTCTACATTGACGGGGTCGACACCATTTTCACCATGGCAACCTCGATCGGAAAGGACATGGGGGTCAACACGACCATGCTGATGCTGGTCCTGCTGGTTGTTCAGTTGATTGCCTTTCCGTTTTCACTCCTCTACGGTTGGTATGCCCGGCGAACCTCGAATCGGACGGCTCTTTTGACCGGGATTGTGGTCTACCTCTTCATTTGCCTGTACGCCCTGCGATTGAAGACGATGTTTGACTTCTGGTTTCTGGCAATTCTGATCGGGACCAGCCAGGGTGGCATCCAGGCACTGAGCCGGTCCTACTTTGGTCAGCTTGTGCCTAAGGAATCCAGCAGCGAATTCTTTGGTTTCTATAACATCCTTGGCAAGTTTTCGGCAATCCTTGGTCCGGTAATCGTCGGCGTTGTCACCCAGCGGACCGGCAAGTCAACGATTGGTGCCGCCTCCCTGGGGATCCTTTTCTTGGCGGGATTGGTAATCTTCCTGTTGCTGCCGCGGCTGAGCCGGAAGGGGGCAAACGCGGATGACTAAAATCGATGACCAGTTTATGCGTGCGGTCCTAAACGTCGTCGACATTATCCCGCTAGGACGGGTTGCTACCTATGGGCAAATTGCCCGCATCATTGGTCGGCCCCGGAACGCCCGCCTGGTCGGCAAGGCCCTGGGCAAATCGGGTGGTTATGGCAAACATCCCTGTCACCGGGTCGTAACGGCGAACGGCCGACTAGTGCCCGGCTGGGTCGACCAGCGCCCGATGCTGCTGGCGGAAAATGTCCCCTTTAAAGACGAGACCCACGTCGATATCAAAAAATGCCACTGGCAGGGGATCTGACAGTGACATTACATAGTTATAACGTGGTAAAAAGCGAGTTCTTAGTGTCCAGCTACGGAACTCGCTTTTTATTATGCCTTGATGGTGCCATCGAGGTTGAAGAGCGGCAGTTTGGCAAGGAAAATGATGTCGTTGCGCTTAGCCGCATCACCCTCGGCCAGGATGGCAACCTTGCCCACAACCTGGCTGCCGGCCTTCTCTAAGAGGGTGGCAGCCGAGTGGATGGAGCTGCCGGTGCTGATGACGTCATCAACAAGGAGCACCTTTTTTCCCCGAAGCTGCTGGGCATCCTGACCGTCGAGGACCAGTTCCTGCTCCTGCTTGGTCGTGATTGAATTGACCGACTGTTCCAGCGGATCGCGCATGTAGCCCTTGACCGACTTGCGGATGACGAAGGAGCGGGGATGTTTCGTGATGAGGCTGAGGTCGTGGGCGAAGGGGATCCCCTTGCTTTCCACCGTCACGATGTAGTCGAACTGTGCTGGCAGCTTCGGCTGAATTAATTTAGCAGCGGTTCGGGACAGTTCGTCGTCCCCGAGCAGGACAAACGAGGCGATGGCTGTGTCGGCGCTGATCGGAATAATCGGCAGCTTGCGCGTCAGTGAACCGAGTTTTAATTGATAATAATTTGTCATCTTTTTCTCCTTAAAGGCCAAGCAGCGGCAGAACGAATTTCATTGCCCCGCCGGCCAGCAAACCGGTGAATGGGTCGACGAGGGCGGTAATGACCATTGTGGTGGCGGCAATCAGCTGCTCCTTACCGGCCAGGGCAGTCGCGGCGTTTTCCGGGAAGGTCACGAACAGTCCTAACACCAGCAAGAAGCCGGCGATGGAGCTGCTGGGGACGTACTTCCCGATCTTGGGCAACCAGCCGACGAACAGAATCACGGCCATGATCAGCATCATTAAGATCCCAGCAACAACTGGCTCCGGGGCACTCGCCGTTGCGGAGATGATAGTTTCAACCGGGGCACCACCGAGCAGGCTGGTTCCCATGTCGGCCAGGGCCTGGGAAGAGGTCAGCAGGTTCAGGTTCACGGGGTTGGGCTTGATGCCGGTCATTTGCCCGGTGATCAGTCCGTACGAGAGGTTGGCCCCGATGTTTAGGCAGGCCAGCCCCAAAGCCCCGCGCAAGATCCGCAGGTTGAACATTGGCTTGGTGAAGATAAAGCGCCGGACGGTGACGGCCTTGGGCAGCTCGTTTTGGTAGTGTTCGACGACGACCGCGAAAAGGCTAGAGAGAATTACGGACAGGCAGATTGTCCAGACCAGGTCCTTGGAAACCAGGTAGGTGACGACGGCGACCGCGATGGAGACCCAGCCGGTCCAGCCGTGGCCCTTGCTCATGTTGAGGGCGATCTTGGCCAGCATAATGCCGACGCCGGCCATCATGGCGGTGATGATGTGGTTGCCAAAAACCTGAACGATCTTGGTCAACGTGCCGGTCAGCCCGATGATCAACATGATGATGGAACCACCGAAGATGATCGAGGTGTACTCCCGGGTGTTCTTACCAAGGTTGCCGGTCAGGGCTAATGATTCGGCCTGAAAAGAAACTGGGGCGACGGAATTAAAGGCGAAGTTAATTCCGGAGACTAAGAGAAATGAGAACGTTGTGGGAAAGACGGCAAAGCCCAGCCCCATCGCCATGATCCCCTGGGGAATCCCGTTGAGGACGACGCCAAGTGCCGCCATAATATCCGCAAACCAGTGCATGTGAACCTCCTAAACACGAACGATTGCAACTAAAATAAAAATATTGTTTACTTTCAATTCGATGATACAAAGAAAAGTTCACAAAATCAAATACTATTTTGGAATATTTTAAATTAATGTTCGTATTTTACGAAGAGATAATAAAAACGCGGCCGCTTTGTGCTCCGCGTTTGATAGATTAACTTCAGCCAAGCTTTTCCGGTTCGCCAATTGCAAAATGGGCGCTGAGGGCCACGATGACGAAGATCACGGCCATCGCGGTGACGCCGGCCCAGCCAAAGTGCGACCAGGCGTCGATACCGGTCAGGGTCCCGATTGAGCCACCGAAGAAGTAGGAGAACATGAAGATTGAATTGTTACGGCTATTCTCGGTCCGGCTGAGCGACTGGATGATCGCCTGGTTGGTGACCTGGCTGAACTGGGTGCTCAGGTCAAGGACGATGATGCCGATGACCAGGGCCACCATTGAATGCTGAAAGGCACCGAAGATCAGGTAGGCTACGATAGCCAGGATGATGCTCGTCACGATGTTTTGCTTTGGCGAGTAGAGATTAACCATCCGCCCGATGAAGGGGGCCGCAAAGATCGCGACAATCCCCAGCAGGCCCATGCTGCCCGCGACGGCCGACCCGTAGTGGAAGCGACTCATCAAGAGGAAGGCCAGCGTTGACCAGAAGAGGTTGGCCAGCCCGAACATGGCAAAGCCGTTGACGGCCGAGCTGCGCAGGTAACGGTACTTTTTGAGTAGCTTGGGCAGGGAGGCCAGCAGCTGGCCCAACGAGATGTCTTGCCCGTGCTCGCGGGGGTCGTTCGGGACCCACTGGTGAATCAAGATCAGCAGCAGGAAGTTGAGGACGGCGGCGATCAGGTAGACCATGTGCCAGCCGAGGGCGGCGGCGATCAGGCCGCTAAAGGTTCGGGCGAAGAGGATCCCGGTCAGCATTCCAGAGATCATGACGCCCAGGATCGGCCCCTGTTTTTTGAGGGGCGTCAGGTAGGCAACGTAGGGAATGATGATTTGGCCGCCGACCGAGGTCAGCCCGATCAAAACGGAGGCCAGGGCAAAGATGACCGGGCTCGGGGCCCAACTCGCCAGCAGCAGTGAGCAGATCGAGATGGCCTCCATCACTTGCAGAAAGCGGTAGCGGTTGAACATGTCACCGAGCGGCACCACCAGCAGGAGCCCGAGGGCGTAACTGACCTGGGTCAGCATCGCGATCACGGCGGTCTGGGACTGCTTGATCTGATAGCTGACAGTAATCACGTTTTCGATCGGCTGGATGTAAAACATGCTGGCGACGATCACCCCGACGCAGGTCGCCAGAAAAATCACCTTGTAGCGTGGCAATTCAATATAGTTATCGTTCAATTTTCTCACCCCATTTAAGATACTTGCTTAGTTTACACCCGTAAACTAAGCGAAGCAAAAGTTTTTAACTGGAGTACACCCAACTAAAAAAGCGGTCGTATCGAACCGCTTTTCGGACTCGATACGACCGCTTCGTTAAATTTATGAATTAGTTTTCTTCACGGGAGTAGGATGCAATATCAGCGAGGATTTCGTTCATGAAGGCATCCTGGCTCATTTCGTTTTGAGCCTTTTCACCGTACTTCCGCACGGAAACGCCATTGCCCTTCATTTCGTCGTCACCGACAACCAGGGTGTATGGAACCTTCTGGGTCTGGGCTTCACGAATCTTGTAGCCCATCTTTTCGTTCCGGTGGTCAACAACGACCCGGATGTTAGCAGCCTTCAGCTTCTTGGCGAAGTCATCGGCGTAGGCACCATGGGCATCCTCGTTAACCGGGATGATGTGGACTTGTTCAGGAGCCAACCAAGTTGGGAAGGCACCCTTGTAGATTTCAGTCAGGTAGGCGATAAACCGTTCCATGGTGCCGACAACCCCACGGTGGATCATCACTGGCATGTGTTCCTTACCGTCGTTACCAACGTAGGTCAGGCCGAAGCGGTCAGGCAGCATGAAGTCCAGCTGAATGGTGGACATGGTTTCGTCGTTGCCCAGAGCAGTCTTGGTCTGGATGTCCAGCTTTGGACCGTAGAAGGCAGCTTCCCCTTCAGCTTCGTAGTAGTCGAGGTTCAGATCGTCCATGGCAGCCTTCAAGAGGGCTTGGGAACGTTCCCACATTTCGTCGTTAGCGTAGTACTTCTTGGTGTTCTTCGGGTCACGCAGGGAGAGCCGGAAGCTGTAGTCGGTGATGTCAAAGTCCTTGTAGACGGACATGATCAGCTTCAGGATCTTGGCGAATTCGGACCGGATCTGGTCGAGGGCAACGAAGGTGTGGCCGTCGTTTAAGGTCATTTCACGAACCCGCTGCAGACCGGAGAGGGCACCGGACTTTTCGTAACGGTGCATCATCCCAAGTTCGGCAATCCGCAGTGGCAGATCACGGTAGGAACGGATGTGGTGCTTGTAAATTTGGATGTGGCTTGGGCAGTTCATTGGCCGCAGTTCCAGCATTTCGCCGTCACCCATGTCCATTGGTGGGAACATGTCGTCACGGTAGTGTTCCCAGTGACCGGAAGTCTTGTAGGCGTCCAGGTTCATCAGGACTGGGGTGTAGACGTGCTTGTAACCGTCGGCAACTTCCCGGTCGATGATGTAACGTTCGATCGTCCGCCGAATCGTGGCACCCTTTGGCATCCAGTATGGCAAACCGGCGCCGACCTTTGGATCAACGAAGAAGAGGTCAAGCTGGTTCCCGATTACCCGGTGGTCACGTTCGCGGGCTTCCTGGCGCTTCTTCAGGTCGTCGGCCAGGTCGTCCTTCTTGAAGAAGACGGTCCCGTACAGCCGCTGCAGCATTGGGTTGGAGGACATGCCCTTCCAGTAAGCACCGGCAACGGAGAGCAGCTGGATGTTCTTCACAACGTCACCGTAAACCAGGATATCCTGGTCGGCAACGGCCTTAACGTCGCCGAGTTGGTACATGGCAACCTTGCCATCCTTAGCGGCTTCCTTGATCAGGGCGTTGGAGTACTGGTCGTCGCCCGCTTCGGCCAGGGCATCGTCCAGGTCCATTTCGACGAATTCAACCTTGGCGTCGTCCTTAGCCAGCTTCTTGATTGCATCTTGAAGTGCTGGCAATTCGTCGACGGAAACCTGTTGATCGTCCTTATCGGAATCAACGTGGAAGCCGTCTTCATCGGCAACGACTTCACCGAGCCGAATGCCCTTGAATTCCTGCTGTAATGCGGCCTTGAGCATCAGTGCAGATAACTTCCGCAGGGCCTGTAAACTTTCTTTTGAATCGCGATCGATCTTTTCAACGGATCCATCTGGTGACATAACTGCAACTTGAGCCATATGTATCTCTCCCTTATAAAAATTAAAAACGTCCCTAGCACCTACGTTTGTAAGCGCTAGGGACGTTAATTATCAATAGTTAGCGTGGTTCCACCCATCTTCAGGACGTACTAAAAAAACGTCCTCTCCATGGTGTGGTAACGGACACGACCCGATCGGCCTTATCTCGGCCGGTAATCTTAACAAGGTGGTACAACAATGCCAAAACCTCTACGGTACTTCCAGCCTAGGTACCGACTCCCTGTTAGAGGATCAACAATGTGCATATCCTTCGATTGCTTTTGATTATAGCACGCTTTTGATCCTTCGCAAGGGCTAATTGAAAATTATTTTTGTTGCGTATTAGTGCCGCCTTGTTGACCGTTAGCAGGCTGGCTCGAAATGGTGCCCGTCGTCTGGGATGACTGGTGGTTAGTATTCGTGGACGACTGCTGGTTATTGTTGCTTTGCGGTTGCTGGGTTGTCGTTGAGCTTGAGTTTTGCCGACTAGTGTTGTTGTCGGTCGTCGACGTGCTGTGCTGGCTCGGCTGGCTGGTCGTCGTGCTCCGGCTGGTGCTTGGCGTCGAAGAGTAGGTGTCGGAGACGTCGTCATTCGTGTAGTCCTCGCTGCTGGACGACTTGTGGTGTTTATGTTTCTTCTTGTGACTGCTGCTGTGCTTCTTCTTGGAGCTGGTAGAAACCGTGGTCTCGTTGTCGTTGCTGGTGTTGACCGGGTTCTGCTGCTTGACCATGAAGACAATGATCATGACCAACAGGATTGCTAAGAGGATTGATAGCAGGATCTTGAAGGTGCGGTGGCCGCCGCGCTTCCGTGGCTTTTTAGGACGGGGGGATTTGTGCCCGGTCTTGCTAGCGGTGCTGGCGTAGCGGCGTTCGTCTTCCTGTTCCTTGCGTTTTAAGTTGTCAAAAATTGATGAGCGTTTCTTTTTCTTGGTGCCGGGCTTCGGCGTGTCGTAAAGCTCCACCCGGGTCAGGCGTTTTTTGTTTTGATCTTGGTCGTTGTTCAATGTGTTCACCTCATCCAGAACAATTAAATTACTACAGGACAATATTATATCATGATCTAGCAATTTTAAAACGCCAAAGGAGGATTGGCAATTTGCCAATCCTCCTTAGTTTAATTCGTTAATCTTTCTTATAACCCTTCATGGTTGATTCGTGCTGACCAAAGCCGTTCCCCTCAGCGGCAAAGCGCTTGTCACCGCGGTAAAGTTCGACACAGGTCCAGATCAACAGGGCCAGGATAACTACGATCGAGGCGTAGGCCAGGATATCCGCGGTGCCCTTGGACCAAACGCCGAAACCTTCGTAGGTGGAAGGCAGGTTGTAAAGGTTCAGGAAGGTCAACGCAATGACTGACAACCAGCCACAGAACTTGACCCAGCCACGGTTCTTGAACTCACCCATTTCAACCTCACTGTTAGTCATCATCAGTAATGGCAGCATTGAGAATGGCAGGGCAAATGCCAGGAAAACCTGCGAATTTTCCATCAGCATATTCAGGGCAGAGTGTTGCTGGATCTCGGATTCACCACTCGTCAGGCCGACACAAAGCAGCACGGGGACAACGGAGATCAACCGGGTTACCAGCCGCCGGGCCCAGAGTGGCATCTTCATGTGAACGAACCCCTCCATGATCACCTGACCGGTCAGGGTCCCAGTGATGGTGGAGTTCTGCCCAGATGCCAGCAATGCTACGGCAAACAGGGTTGAAAGGACTCCAGACTTGGCAACCGCAATCAAAATTGGGTTAGAAAGCATCGAAGTGTTGTTTAATGCCTCGTAAAGGCCGAAGAAGGAACTGTCCTTGACGGCACCGTACTTGAAGACGGCAACCCCCATGATCAGCAGCAGTGAGTTGACGATGAAGGCCAGGGACAGCTGAATGTTGGAGTCCCAGGTCGTGAACCGCACCGTCTGGCGAATGCTGTCGAGGTCGTCATGATCGATCTTCCGCGTCTGAGAAATTGCGGAGTGCAGGTAGAGGTTGTGCGGCATGACGGTCGCCCCGATGATCCCGAGGGAACCACTCAATGGGGTGATGCCGCCGACGTTAGGGCTTTGTGCGATGGCCTTGGTTGATGGTAACAGCCCCATAAATGCAGCTCCCCAATCAGGGTTGGACAAGGCCACTTGGTAAGCGAAAACAAACAGAATGACCAGGATCAAGCAGGCAACGATAGCCTCGATCTTCCGGAACCCGATCTTCGTCAATAAGAGCAGTACTAAAACATCCAAAACCGTAATGAAAACGGACGGAATTAATGGAATATGGAAGAGCAGGTTCAGGGCAATCGCTGCCCCAATAACTTCGGCAATATCGGTTGCCATGATAGCAAATTCTGTCATGATCCAAAGAACAATTCCTAATGCTTTACCGGTCCGTGCCCGAATTGCCTGAGCGAGGTCCATTTGACTCACGATCCCGAGTTTAGCCGCCATGTATTGAAGCAACATCGCAATCAAACTTGAAATCAAGATGGTAGTCATTAGGGTGTATTGGAAACTTTGTCCACCGGTGATTGAGGTTGACCAGTTACCAGGGTCCATGTACCCGACGGCAACTAATGCACCAGGACCAGAGTAGGCAAATAATGTTCGCCAGAATCCCTTTCCCTTAGGGACTTCAACGGTGCCGTTAATTTCTTCTAGAGACTTCCCGTTAGCATACTCAATCAAGCGGTGCTTACGGTGCTGATTTTTTGTGTTATCCACGCCAAATCCACCTTTCATCTTATTTTGTTAACCCGGTTGACAACCAAAATTAACTTAATTCGAATACTTTGTTAGGCTAACATAAAAATTTATGCAATGCAACTGAAAACCGCCGTCATAACGGCTTTTAGCGGCCCATTTAAAAGGCGGAAATGGTGACCGTTGACGGGTGGAAAACGGTTACGAAGTGGTCTTAAACAAATTTTAAAAATATTTTGGACATACAAAAAGCACCCGTCAAAAAGAACGGATGCTAGATGATTATTTCATCATATTAGTCTTCAGCAGGTAGTGGTGACCAGCCGTGATGTCGTATTGAACAAGCTGGTAGTCATGCCAAAGCTTCTTTTGGTGCTTGGTAAACGAATTGTACGTGACCACCTTGCCGTGCTGGTTAACGTATTCCGGCGCCGAGTTAAAACTGTTGGTCCCGTTTTGCTGGGTACTCAGCGCGTAGGCTGGCAACTGGTGATAGAGCATGGTCAGCATGGCCTGGTAAGGGGTAACCTTGGCGTTCGTCTGCTCGGCGACCATGGCGGTGAAGTCGTTCGGCGCCACGTAATGGGTGGAACGGGTCAGCCGCTTGGCCCCTTGGCGCTGGGCAGCCGGGTTGGAGTAGATGAAGTAGTCGGTCTCGTGTAATTTAAGGCCGTCCTTCTTCATGCTGTTCCGGTAAATGCCGGGCAGGTGGTCCCCGTAGAAGACCAGGGTGATTGGCCGATTAATCCGGTCGATCTGCTTGATAAACTTGGCGACCGCCTTGTCGGTGTAATGGATGCCGACCGCATAGTTGGCAACCTGCTTAGGGTCCGTGCCGTTGCCGACCGTGGCCTTGAAGTAGTCGGTCTTGCTGTCCTTATAGAGGTTGTTGTACGGCAGGTGGTTTTGCATCGTGACTAGGTTGATGAATTGCGGACCGTGGTGGGCGTTGAGCTGGTCGAGCGTGTTCGCATAGGCCGTCTCATCCGACATATAGGTGTTGTTGTCGATCGTCTTCTGGTGGCGAATCGGGTACTTCTTGCTGCCGAGGTAGGAGAACTTCTTGAAGCCAAACTTTGGGTAGTCGGTTCCCCGGTCATAGAATTTCTTGGAGTAAGGGTGGATCGCCGCAGCGTAGTTGAAGCTCTGGACGATTGTCGGATTGTGCTTGAGAAACGGTACCAACTGGGTGTACGGCGTCGAAAGGGTCTGAGCGAAGTTGCACATTGCAAAGCCGGTCAGGGTCATGTATTCCATGTCGGCTGTCCCGCCACCGTAGCCGGAGCTGATCATGATGCCGGACGTGGTCTGCTTCTTGATGTGCTGAATTCGTGGAATTGGATTGTGCCGCAGTGAAACACCCGGAACCCGGGTCGGATTGGCAAAGCTCTCACTCAGGTTGAAAATCACCGTTTGATCTCTTAACCGCGTGGTCCGGTGGACGTTGATCTTCTTGGCGGCCTGGGCATATTCTCGGCTGATCCGGGTCATCGCGGCTTTGGAGTAGCCTTGGGGCTTTTCCATGATCGTGATGTCGACATTGTTTAGAAACTGGACGGTCGGGCCGTTCTGTTTGGCACCGACGGCCTGGTGGATGAAGTGCGGTTGATCGTCAAAGCCGGTCATCAGCGTCTGCATCCGGGAGTTGTGGTGGTTCCAGAAATTGGAGCTGCCAAAGGCACAGACGGCGAGGACCAGCCAGAAGATCCGCCACGGCCAGGACAGGCGTTGGGCACGACGCCACCGTTCAAGAAGAATGATGGCGACGATAACGGCGACGATGCCAATGCCTGCGTAGATGAGCAGGTGGTAGTCGATCATCTTGAGCAGGCTGTCGAGGTCGTCGATCATTGCCAGCTCGGACGGCAGGATCGGTTCGTTACGCAGATCCATTTTCTGGATATTGGCGACGATCCAGATGGCGTTGAAGAGCCCGGTGAGCAAGAGGGCTAACCAGTAACGATTGGTTAGCGCCTGGAGGGCTTTAAAAGTCAGAAAAATCAGCACCAGGGTGACCCAGAGCATCGACTGCTTGACGAAGTGGGACTGGTTGCCCATGTAGTAGAGTGACAGGTCGGCGAAGACGTAGGCCGTTGCCAACGCCAGCCAGGTTGGCCATTGGGAAGCAAACCACCGACCAACCTGCCGACCGAGTTGTTGCAATTGTCGGTCGGGCGTCAGGGAGTGATCGGTGTTCCAGAGCCGGTCAATGCGTTGGCTGATGTGCCATGGCCCCTGTAGCTTTTCGGCTAGGACGGGACCGTAACCGGCAACGAGGAGGCCGAGGATGGCAAAGGCCACGATGATCACTGCACGAAGGACCGGTGAGCTCGTTTGAGCAGCTATGCGGGCGCACTGCCCGGTGGCCACCTGGTCTCCAAACAGCACGGCTAATCCTAACAGGAAGAAGTGTGGCCGGTGTAGCTGGCTCACAAAGCGGGTCAGTGGCTGACGGAGCAGGAGAAAGCAGCCGAGTGCGACCATGACCATGGTAAAGGAGGTCGGAACGGTAAAACGCCCCGCGGTGACCATGGTTTTGTGCACCTGGAAGGAGGCGTTGGGCATCATGGCGACTAAGAGGGTGTTAACTATTAATGCCAAGCCCAGCCACTTAGCGACGGTGCGCCGCTTGAACGGTTGACTGGCGCCGAGACTCCCGAGCGCCATGACCAGGAGGTAAAAGGTGACGGAATTGCCCTTGAGCAGGCCGAAAGCATCCTGACTAAAGAGCGTCGTTGCGATCAGCGGCAGAAAGAGCACGGCCATCCAGAGCATAGCATTTGACTGGGCTTTTTGTCGCAGCCACGGGAGAACCACGGCGCCGATGATCACGGCCGTGGCGCTGGGTGCCAGGTTGCGGCTGATCGGCAGCAGGCTGTTATAGAGATTATGGTAGTCAAAGTGATTGAAGCCCAGCCACTCTATCAGCAAAACTGTCAGGGCCAGGGCAACCAGGTAGAGCCACATTTTGACCGCGGTGGCGACCGGCTGCTGACGGCGACTCAAAACGTCACCGCTGACCAGTAGACATAGTAAAAAGAAAATAATTGTCAGGCTATGGCTAAGCTGTAGGCCAACCATTGACCAGTTATTGGTCTGGGAATAAAGTTGGCCCAGCTGAGGCAGCCACAGGATGGCATTGGTGGCCCAGCCAATTGTTAGGAGGGTAAAGGACCACCAGGCACGAAGATGTTTCATTAGTTCAAATCTCCTCAGTAATTAACAATTCATTGAATTAGTATACCGCAGATTGGGAGGATGGCGAATAGGTAAAGTTGACACGGTGTCACCAATGCGCTTATACTTTGTGGTGACATGGTGTCACTTTTTAAATAAAAGGAAAGCAAGTGATAAAGGTGTTTCTTGCACTAAAAGAAATCAAGCACGAGAAGTTCCGCTACGTCCTAATTGCGGTCATGATCATGTTGGTCTCCTACCTGATGTTCATTTTAATGGGGATGATGCTTGGACTGGCCAATGAGAACAAGGTCGCCATCAACTCCTGGGGAACGCGGACGGTTTTTCTCAATAAGAATGCCAACGGCAGCCTGAGTCAGTCGATGATCACTCAGGCACAGCTTCCGCAGAAATTGAATCGGCATGAAGCGCTGGTCGGTCAGACGCCGGTTGTCCTGACGCGCGCCACGGGTACTCATAAGCATAAGCAAAATGCCCAGTTGATTGGCCTGGATTCCCGGCAGTTCATTGCCCAAAAGCGCCTGCACCTGGTTGCGGGCCGTCAAGCAAAAAATGATCGTGAAATCGTGGTGGATCAGGGACTGCGGGCCCAGGGCTACCACCTGGGCGATCGGGTCCGCCTAAACGATGGCGGTCAGTCATTTAAGATCGTCGGCTTTGCCAAGGATGCCAAGCTCAACGTCGCACCGGTGATCTATACCAGCCTGGCCAACTGGCGGAAGCTGCGCGGCGTTGGCCCTGCCGTAGTTGCCAGCGGGGTCGTGGCGGATCAAAACGTTAAGGGGAGCGCCTTTCCAGGACTGAGTCGGTTAACGGTCAAGCAGTTTATCAACAAGCTTCCTGGCTATACTGCCCAGAACAATACCTTTACCTTTATGATCGCCTTCCTGATGGTGATCTCCCTGGTGATTATCGCGGTCTTTCTTTACATCCTGACGATGCAAAAGATGGCCAACTATGCCGTACTCCGGGCGCAGGGGATTCCTGCCCGGCACCTGGTCAACGCTACTTTAGCTCAGGCGGCCCTCTTGATGTTCTGCGGGGTCATTGGCGGGATCGTCTTTACTTGGATTACCCAGCTGCTGATGCCAACCGAAGTGCCGATCCTGATGAGCTGGCCGGCGATTGCCGGAATTGGGCTGGCGCTGGTTGCCCTGGGGATGGTGGGCGCCTTGCTGCCGGTTAGGATGATCCTCAAGATTGACCCGGTCGCGGCGCTAAACAACTGAAAGGAGCTGATTAATATGGCGGCAATTGAACTAACGAACGTCAACAAGGCCTTTGGCGCCGGGCTCAGCCGGGTTGATGTTTTGCATAACGTTAATTTCAGTGCGGACCTGGGCGAGCTGAATCTTATACTCGGGCCATCGGGATCGGGGAAGAGCACCCTGCTGACGATCATTGGCGGCCTGCAAACACCGGACAGCGGCACGGTGCTCATTGATGGGCAAAATTTGGCTGAGCAGTCACCCAAGCAGCGTGACCAGCTGCGGCTGACGACGATTGGTTTTGTTTTGCAGTCCTATAACCTTCTACCCTACCTCAACGTGGTGGATCAGTTTAAGCTGGTGGACCGGGTTAAAAAGCAGGGTAACCTGACCCAGGAAGAATTAACCACGCTCTTGAAGGAGCTGGGAATTGACCAGCTCCTGAATCACTATCCGGGAGAACTCTCCGGGGGCCAGAACCAGCGGGTGGCCCTGGCACGGGCGCTGTACGCCAATCCACAGATCATCCTGGCTGACGAGCCAACGGCGGCCCTGGACAGCGAGCGGGTGAAGGCGGTTGGCCGGCTGCTGCGGGAAATGGCCACGGCCCACAATAAAGCGGTAATCGTGGTCACCCATGACCTGCGCCTGCGGGAGTTTGCCGATCACACCTACCAGTTGTTAGATGGCCACCTTCAGGCCGAGTGATTATTTCCCGGGAAATTTTAATAATTCTTAAAGAGCGGTAGCGGTGAATGCACCGACTGGCGGTAAGTTGTTATAATTAACCTTATCTAGTACAAGTAGGGAGTTAAAGGAGAAAGCAATGGCCTTTTTAGAATTAAAAGATATCCATAAGTCATACTACCTGGACAAGCAGGCTTTCCCAGTTTTGAACGGAATCAGTCTTCGCTTTGACCGGGGGGAGTTTGTTTCGATCCTCGGTGAGTCCGGTGGTGGGAAATCAACCTTGATGAACATTATCGGTGGCCTGGATCGTAACTTTACGGGGGAGGTCCTAGTCAACGGGCAGCTGCTTGACCACCATAAGGAAAAGCAGCTGGATAATTACCGTCGTTCCACGGTGGGCTACATTTATCAATCCTACAATTTGATTTCCCACCTGACGGTTTTGGACAATGTTCTGATTGCCCTCGACATGACCGACCTGGACCGTGACGCCCGAAAGAAGCGGGCCCTTCAATTGCTCGACAAGGTGGGACTGGCCGACCAGGTTGACAAGCACCCGAACCACCTCTCCGGGGGTCAGAAGCAGCGAGTGGCGATCGCCCGGGCGCTGGCCAGCGATCCGCAAATCATCATTGCCGACGAACCAACCGGGGCCCTGGATTCGCAGAACACCCAAGAGGTGCTGGCCCTGCTTGATAACATTGCTAAGGACGGTAAGCTCGTGATTGCCGTGACCCACTCCCAAGAAGTTGCCGACCACGGGACCCGGATCGTTCACCTGGCGGATGGTAAGATCGACGGCGACCAGCAGCTCCGGCCGACCTATCCGTTGCCAGAGCATCCCACTCACATTGCGGCCCGGGTGCTGCCGGCAGCGGCGAGCTACCGTACGGCCTTTAAGCACTTGATGTACAACTTTTGGCGTAACTCGCTGATCATGCTGGGGACGGCGATCGGGATCTTCGCGGTGATCCTGTTTAGCGGCCTGGGCAACGGGATCAATGGCTATATTCAGGACCAGGTCAACAGCCTGGCCAACCCACGGGCGGTGACGGTCTTCCGTAACGTCAGTGGAAAGAAGATGAGCCAGGACCAGTTGCGGTCATCGATGCAAAATATGTCGGCTGATCCGCAGTCGATGTTCATCAGCCAACACAACATTGACCGCCTGAAGAAAATGAAGGGCGTCTCGACCGTTGAACCCGGGGTAATGGTGCCGGGCTTCCGCCTTTCCTATAAGCAGCTGCAGCAGAGCGGGACCAACCTGACCACCTGGAACCACTCCATCACGACAAATTCGATCAAGAAAGGCCACCGTCCGGGGAATAATGAAATTTTGCTGACCAAGCAGCAGGCCATTCAGCTGAGCAGTGCTAAAAAGTACCGGCAGCTGATCGGCAAGAAGGTCCACCTGTCGTTTACCTGGGTTGATAAAGCGGGTAAGCCGGTCCAGATCGCCGGTGACGTTCGGGTGAGCGGAATTGCGGACGGGGCCAGTGCTTCGACCGCGCTGAACGCGACAACAATGAAGAACCTGCTGAAGTCCGGGGGCGGGACCACTACCGCCAACTATGCAGCCGTCATCGTGAAGAACCTTGACCAGGTCCAGACGGTTGCCAACCGGATCGACAACATGCGCGATAATAACAACAAACGTGTGCTGGGCGCCATTACCGTTGGCTCCGTCCTGAAGACGGTCAACACCTATGTTCACCTGGCCTCGACCGTTCTGGCGGCTATCGCCGGAATTTCGCTCCTGGTATCCGCGCTGATGATCATCGTGACGATGTACATGTCGGTTTCCGAGCGGACCAAGGAAATTGGGATCCTGCGTGCCCTGGGTGAACGAAAACAAGACATTCGGCGCCTGTTCACCTCCGAATCAATACTGATCGGCCTCTTTTCGGCTGTGCTGGCGGTGGTGCTGGCACTGGTCGTGACCCTGATTCTCAACCACGCCCTCTACGGCCTGATTAAGTACAACATCGTGCAAATCACCGGTGGCAACATTATCTTTGCCTTCGTGATTGCCATCGTCATTTCGTTCATTGCGGCCCTCTTGCCAGCACGGCGGGCGGCCAAGCTGAACCCAATTGATGCCCTAGCGGCAGACTAAATTAATTACAGTTAAAGCATCCCAGTAGGGTCAATGCTGATTCTACTGGGATGCTTTATTAATTGGTCATTTAGCGATAAAAAGTATAATAAGTGCATATCAAGGTTAAAATTTAATTAGGCAGACCAAAATAGGGGTATAATTAAGACGGAGGTGTTAAAAGTGACGATAGTTTACGTTCATGACAATGGCAAGACACAGACGGTTAGTTGCTCCGATCGAACACAAGGAATCATGCGGATTGAAACGAATGATTCGGCACCAATGTATAATTTTAAGTTTTATGGGCATGCTCACCCAGGCTTTTATCTCGACCAAACTCACTTTCACGATGGCGAACAGTTAACGGTCGACGATGTCTTGAGCAAGGAAGACTTTCAGTTAAAGTTTATTTAATTACAAGCTGGCAGGGCACACAAAGGGAGTGGGACAGAACTCGCTTGCGAGTTCGTCTTCCCACCCCCGCGAGGCTGGCTAGGCGTTCCGGACGTTGATTTATCAACGTTCGGAATCCAGCCAGCTACCGCGCTGTAGCATTTATAGCTATATAACGGCAAAGAGGCTGGGATAATTCCCAGTCTCCTTTTTTAATTAATGCTCACTGGTAACAATTCGTTCTGCGTGGCTGAGGACGTCAGCGATCAGGACCACCACCTGTGGATCGTCGAGGTGGTAGATGACGACCTTTCCCTTTCGGCGCTGCTGGACCAGGTTATACTTGCGCAGCAGCTGAAGTTGGTGTGACACGCCAGACTGTTCCCAGTTAAGGCTTTCACTGATCTCCGTAACGCTCATTGAATGCTGAATCAGCAGGTAGAGCAGCTGCAGTCGTTTCGGGTTGCCCAGGATTTTGAAAAGCTGACTGACTTCTGTGAGGTGGGGAACTTGGTTAATACTACGAACTGGCATTGGATCACGTACTTTCTATCTGTTGCGTTATTTTAAAGCGTTAACATTCTCAAGATACCTTTATTTTAAGATTTTAAACTAAAAAAAGCAAAAGTGTGTAAAAACTTTTGCTTTTTGAGGTTGTTATTAGAGAGCTAGCTTTTGACCAACGTAGATGATGTATGGACTTTGCAGCTGGTTCTTGGAAGCCAATGTCCGCCAGCTAATACCATAGTGGGCTGCGATCTTTGACAAGGAATCGCCGCTCTGAACGGTGTAGCTGCCAGTGCTGTTCGTGCGGCTATTAGCGGCAAGTCGGTAACGGGACGAGGACGTTGTCGATTGACTGCTAGTCTGAACTTGCAGCCGTTGCCCAACGTAAATCCGGTTCGGGTTTGAAATGCCGTTTAGTTGAGCCAGTTGCTCATAGTTAGTATTGAACTTGGCGGCAATCGCAGAAAGGGTGTCACCGCTCTTGACCGTGTAGGTAGCAGCCGTTGAACTGCTGGTGGTCGTTTGGTGCGAGCTGCTGGTTGCCGCCGCTTGCGTACTGCTGGTAGTAGTTTTACTTGACTGTGCCCGCAGCTGCAACTGTTGGCCGATGTAGATTCGGTTCGGGTTCGTTAGGTGATTGATCTGTGCCAGAGCAGTGTAAGTGGTGTTGAACTTGGCGGCAATGCCGGACAGAGTGTCGCCACGCTGAACCGTGTATGAGGAAACGGACGTGGTCGTCTGTTGGGTATTCTGCGTCTGCGACTGGGTAGTGGTAGTGGAGCCCGTGGTGGTTGTTGCTTGCTGACTCTGCTGCGTACTTGTCTCGTTTTGGTGAACCAGGAGGCGCTGCCCGATGTAAATCCGGTTGACGTTTTGAATGTCATTCAGGTTTGCCAAGGTGTTAACCGTAGTTGAGAAGCGACTAGCGATCGCGGAGAGGGTGTCACCACGTTGAACGGTGTAGTAATTGGTTCCCCCGTTGGTGGTAGCATTGTTGGTCGTTGTTCCGGCTGTTGCCTTGGTAGAGGTTTCCTCCTGTGAATTGTTGACAACCGCGTGACCGGACAGGGCAACGGCATCGAGCTGGGTAAGGTTGTAAGTCTGGACCAGCTTAATCAAGGATTGAGCATAGCTTGGGTCGGTGGCGTACCCGTCCTGGCGCAGCTTGTTGGCAACGGAGACGTAGTTGGTGTCACCGATCAGGTTATTGTAACGCCGGTTGCTGGCTAAGAAGTTCCCGTGATCTTCAACGGATTCGGAGTTATTGGCGTAAGCCCGGAAATTGTCATTGATGTAGACGCTGCGGCCACCATAGACCTCCCGCGTCCGCATAGTTACTGAATGACCGTTATAGGACCCCTTGATCCCGAAAAGGTTGTGAGCACTTGTCGATAGCGACGACTGGCCCCAGCCACTTTCGAGGATTGCCTGGGCAACGGTAATTGACGGCAGGACCTTGTATTTGCTCCAGCCCTGAACGGCTCCCGCAGCCACGCTCTCGATGAATTGCTGAGAACGGGCATTATTGCTGAAGTGGAGACTATTCAGATCAGTCGTGGTCTGCTGCTGACTAGTGGCGGCGTTAACGGCCTTGGCTGATGCGCTAGCGACTGTGGCCTGGCTTGCGGAAGCGGACCCAGCCGGGGCGGCATTGCTGGTGCTGGCCGAATTTGAAGAAGCGCTGGCGGCGGATGGAACCGCTGAATTGGCAGATGAGGCCGCAGCACTAGCAGCGCTGATTGTTACGGAGCTGCTGTCGCTTGCCGCACTGGAATTATCGCTGGTGGCAGAACTGGTGACTTCGGCGACGGCTGATTGGCTCTGAACGGATTGGCTTTGATTATCGGCGTGGGCAACTGCACCAGTAGCAGTCAGCATGGTGAGAGCGGTGATGCCGGCAAACATCCATTTACGGCCGCTTTTATACATTTTGAAACGAGTGGTCACATTGGTTGATTCTTGACGATTCATTGGCACGAACTCCCTTTATAAAACAAACTTGAAGGTTAATAAATAAATTCATAAGTTTTGGTGAAAATATTTAAGAACTTATTAAGATTTCAGCTAGTATCAAAGTAACATTTATTAGGTAAAACGTCAATTTAGCTTTGATGCTAAAATAAGAAATATTATATTATTAAGTGGATTTCGTCCGTTGCAGCAAGCTTTACTGGCTAATTGCAATCAGAATGGATCCCAAACAAATCTTTAACGAATGAAATAATTAGCATATTAATTGGGTGAAAAGCCTGTCCTAGTGGTAAAGATGGGTTATAATAATAAAGTTTTTAACATTAAACAATTAACAAACGAAAGGAACGGGATTGTTTCTATGGTCGCAAAGCTAAGCGATGTTGCCAGGGTGGCCGGCGTATCAGTGACGACGGTCTCACGGGTGATCAACAACTACGGTTCATTGAGCGAAAAAACGATAAAAAAGGTTCACGCGGCAATGCGGCAGTTGAACTATCAACCCAACGCACTGGCCCGGGCCATGCAGGGGAAACCGTCCCAATTTATCGGCCTGATTTTCCCTAACCTGATCAATCCGTTCTTTGCTGAGCTGGTTAACGAGCTTGAACGCCAGCTGTTTACCAAGGGCTACAAGGCGATCATTGCCTCCTCGGCGGAAAATCCGGAGATCGAGCACGATTACCTCAACATGCTGATGGCCAACCAGGTAGACGGCATTATTTCTGGTTCCCATAATTTGGGGATTGATGAATATCATCAGATAACGGCCCCAATCGTGTCCTTTGACCGGTACCTGGCTGACAATATTCCAATCGTTTCGGCCGACAGCTACCGGGGTGGTCAACTGGCGGCCAAGTACTTGCTGGATCATAACGTTAAGCGGCTTGCGGTGATCGTTGACGAAGACCAATCCGTTTCGCCGACGGTCAACCGGCTGCAGGGGGTCGTGGACTACCTGAGCCAGCAGGGCCGCAGCTTTGACCCGATCGACATTAACAAGAGCCAGCTTCAGGATGTCTTTCCAGGAATCTACGACGGTGTGGTTGCCTCCAACGATGTTCAGGCCCTGGAGATCATCAATATTTACCGTCAGGCGGGGCTGCGGATGAACCAGGACTTCCGCATTACGGGCTACGATGGCTCGAAGCTGATTCGCCAGGTTGCCCCTGAATTGCCGACCGTCATTCAGCCAATTGGCGAACTGAGCGCGCAGCTGATCAAGACCTTGCTGCAGCGAATCGCGAAACCCCAGGAAAAAGTGGCGTCGGTTGTGGTGCCGGTGAAGTTCTATCGATCATAAAAGAAAAGCGACTGTGATTTCAAATCACAGTCGCTTTTCTTTTATGGTTATTTGCTTTGCATAAACCGTTGGAGCAATTCGGTTTCTTCCGAAGTCGCCGCAGAGTTAGCTGACTTAATGTCGTGTACCCGTTCAACGGATAGGTGACTTCCAAAAGCAACTTCGTTATCGTTTAAGTCGTTTTCACGCTCAAAGTTGATTAATTCGCGAGCTAAGTCACTCAAATTGTCCATGAAATCAATTCCTCCTTAGTTCAAACCTCACTAAGAGATTCAATGCCTAAATACTACTGCCCAATTATAGAACAAGATCCTATTTTATACCAAAATAAAGTTTAGCACAGTTCTTAAATCTGACCAACGCGGTCGCTTTAACTTTAGAAAAATCGAAAAATTGTGCTACTTATCAACGGAAAGGGCGGGACTTTACGGCCTTTTTGTGTGATAATTTAGGGTAAACACTTTACGATGGGAGAAGAATGATTATGAGTTGGAATTGGCTGGGCTGGCTGCTATGGATTTTAGCGATCGCCTTTCTCTGCTACGTTATCCACTACATTCGGGTTCAGCAGTTGATGCTGATTGCGAAAACCAAGAAGGCCTTTGACAAGAAACTGTTCTTACGTTACGTCGCCTTACTGGCCGTGTCCTTGATCTGGCTGGGTGCAATGGCCCACGCGACCTTTTTCCACAGGGTTGATTTGGGTAACCGGGCCGAGGCACAGGTCAGCACGAAATACTACGCCCTGCAGATCAATAATCGGGGGGACGATTACTACTATGTTCTGGCAAACCGGAGCAAGGGTGGTGGCCACCCGATCGTCTCCTACACTTACTGGTCCGGCAATAACAAGTACGTCACCAACTCACGTTTTGGCGCCGTGGCGGACAGCGACCGAATTATTCCTCTGAACGCCGTTGGCCTGCCGTGGAATAAAAAGGAACTCAAGAAGCAGGACTCCCGCACCGGTCATGCCTTCGCTGCCGTCATGTCCGTCCGCTACCGCAACACGCCGCTCAACGGGATTGGCTTGCGGGCTAACCGTCAGTCGACAGCCTACACGCTCCTGCGGGTGCCATCGGCAGAAATGGTTGAGCAACGCTAGGATAAGCGATCATTATGACAGCCAAAACAACCGTTAAATTAAAATGGGTCGCCCTGGCAAGTCTGCTTAACAACACCGGGGCGGCTTTCTTATGGCCATTGACCACGATGTACATGCACAACTACCTGCACCAGACCCTGACAACGGCGGGGATCGTGATGCTCTTCATGTCCATTGCCATGATGGCCGGCAACTACAGCGGAGGGTGGCTCTTTGACCACTGGAGTCAGTATAAGACGGCCCTGGTGGGGGTCAGTCTGTCCACCTTGGCGATCTTTTTGCTGATCTTTATTCACACCTGGCCCTGGTTTGCCCTTTTAATGATGCTGAACAGCTTTGGGGATGGGATCAACGCGACGATCGTCAATTCCTACGGCTCAATGGTCAGCGATCGGACGTCCCGCTACGTCTTCAACTACATCTACATGGCCTTCAACATTGGGGTGGTCATCGGAACGCTCCTGGTTGGTGTTTTGCTGCCAATCAGCGTAGTGCTGGTCTTTGCCGTGGCAACCGTCTTCTACGTTTTGCTGACAATCCTGGTCGTCTTGACCTTCAACGTGCGAATTGTTTTGCCAAAGAAGTCCGCTGCCATGCGAGCCAGAAGTGGAGCGCGTTCGGCCCAACACCGCCGATTAATCACCCTGGTCTGGTTGATCCTGTTGAACCTGGTGACGATCCACCTGAGCTACTCCCTGTGGGAAAGCGTGATGGCGGTCCACATGACCAACATGGGGATTCCGTTCTACGCCTACAGTATGCTTTGGACCCTCAACGGGATCCTGATCATCATCGGTCAGCCGCTGGTCAACAAACTCAGTCCCTATGTGCGGCTCTCAAGCCAGATCATCGTGGGGATCTTCATCTTCGCCCTCTCCTTCCTGCTGCTGGTCTTCGCCCGCAGCCTGGCGGCGTTTGTGGTTGATTTTGTGATTCTGACGATCGGGGAGACCACTAGCTTTGCCGGTCTGCCGGCCTGGGTGGCCCAGCTGACCGACGTCAATGAGGCCGGTCACTACCAGGGCCTGCTCAACATCACGATTTCGGTCGGGCGGGCGATCGGGCCCCTCTACGGTGGTTATGTCATTGAGCAGGGAAACTATCAGATCCTGTTCATCTCCGTCTTCTTGATGATGATTATCACCCTGGGGATTGTTCTGACCTACCTGATTCATGTTCACCACATGCAGGCGCAGGCTTAAGAAGGTAGACCGCAGCTGTTTGGTATGGTAGAATCACTAATGAATTTAAAAGCGTTCAGTAGAATAAAAAGTGACGGCAGAAGATGCAGAGAACCAGGGCAGCTGAAAACTGGCGGCCGTCATTAAGTCACCTCTACTTGGCTGGACGGGGGAAATGCTTAGTATCCCGCTCCGGTGGCTCCGTTATCGCCGCGAAGTTATGACAACTTCCTGAGGCAGCGGTTGTGAGGCCGTTGCGAATAGAGGTGGCACAGTGATTAAAATCGCCCTCTAAGGCATTGGCCTTGGAGGGCGATTTCTACTTAAAACGCGAAGACACGAAGGGAGCAAATCAAATGGATTATCAAAAACCAAAGGGTACTGCAGACCTGCTGCCGGGAACGACCGGCCTGTGGGAAAAAGTTGAGGCAAGCGCACGGGAAGTCTTCCATGAATTCGGCTACCGGGGAATCCGGACACCGATGTTTGAAGACTACAACGTCTTTTCCCGCAACGTCGGGGACACGTCCGACATTGTCGAAAAGGAAATGTACGATTTCCGCGACAAGGGTGATCGTCACATCGCCCTGCGCCCAGAGGGAACGGCCGGGGTTGTCCGGGCCTACGTGGAAAACAAACTCTACGGTCCAGAATACCCGAAACCGTACAAGGTTTACTACATGGGGCCAATGTTCCGTTACGAACGGCCACAATCCGGCCGGCAGCGTGAATTCCACCAGATCGGGGTGGAGGCCTTAAACAACGAGTCACCACAGATTGACGTTGAGGTTATTGCCATGGCGATGACCCTCTTCAAACGCTTCGGTGTGCCGAACGTCAAGCTGACGATCAACACCCTGGGTGACAAGCAGGTGCGTGAGGACTACCGCCAGGCCTTGATTGACTACCTGAAGCCTCACTATGACGAACTGAGCAAGGATTCCCAGGACCGGCTCTACCGCAACCCGCTCCGGGTCCTCGACAGCAAGGACGAAGGCGACCAGAAGATCGTGGCCGACGCCCCATCCATCCTCGACTATCTGGATGAGGAGTCCCAATCCTACTTTGACCAGGTTCAAAGCCTGCTCAAGCAACTGGGAATTGATTACGAGATCGACACCAACATGGTTCGGGGGCTGGATTACTACAACCACACCATCTTCGAGATCATGTCCGACTCACCGGTCTTCGGTGGCGGCTACACGACGGTCTGTGCCGGTGGACGCTACAACGGCCTGATCAAGCAGCTCGGCGGTCCCGAAGAAGGTGGAATCGGCTTCGGCATGGGGGTTGAGCGGCTGATGCTCCTCCTCCAGCAGGAAAATCCAGACTTTGCGCCAAAGGACACTCTGGACGTCTTCTTTGCCAGTGCTGATGACAAGGGTGACGGCCTGGCCTTCGACATTCTGAACCAGGTTCGCCAGCAGGGCATCGTGGCCGACAAGGATTACAGCGGCGTCAAGGTCGGTAAGCAGATCAAGGAAGCCTTCCGGCGCAACGCCAAGTACTTCGCCGTCTTCGGCAGTCGGGAAGTCGACGAGGGTCAGTTCCAATTGAAGAACGCGGCCACCAAGGACAGCGTTGAGGTCAGTGTGAAGGACTTCGTGGCTGATCCGGCTAAGTACCTTAAGTAAACTAAAAAATGTGAGTGGGAAACAACCACCAGAGTGGGGCGTATGGCTAGCCTAGGACGGGAGTCGACGCTAAAGGCGTCGGCTTTCGTCCGTAGCTAGACACTAGCCCCACGGTTGTTTTCCACGTTATCTTTCCAATATTCGAAAAAGCAAAAGAGGCCGAGAGAAAATTTCTTTCTCCCGGCCTCATTTTTAGTTAATCATCCACGGCGTAGGTGCCCATGTCGTCGGCGATGATGATCCGGCCGGCGTACTTGGCACCGTCATTCTTGGTCAGCCCGACCTTGTTGAAGGCAAAGGTGACGGTGGCATCCGCCTTGACGGCAACGCCCATAACCTCGCCGGTGTCGGTGTTGATGCCGGATGGCATGTCCACGGCAACGACCAGGGCGTCACTGGCGTTGATGGCCTTGATCGCGTCGGCGTAGGCACCGGTGACGGGCCGGTCAATGCCGATTCCGAACATGGCGTCGACGACCAGGGTTGCCCGCTTGAGGACGGTCAGGTCGGTTGTTTCGGGGATCTGGTAGTATTGGCAGATCTTATCCTGAACCTGATGCTCATCCGAGGCGTGGTCCGGGTTGCCGACGTTGAGAATCGTTACGTGGACCCCGGCAATGTGCAGAAGCCGGGCGACGTCGAGCCCGTCTCCACCGTTGTTGCCGCTGCCGGCGACGACAACGACTCGGTCGAGGTAAAGCGGGAAGGCATGTAGAATCTCATCGCGGACGGCCAGGGCGGCCCGCTCCATCAGCACCAGTGACGGGATGCCAATTGTGTTGATTGTGTAGGAATCGTAGTGCCGCATTTGTTCGGCGGTAATCGGTGTTTTATTCATAAATCATTCCCCCATTCATTTACCTTAACTGTAGCACTAATCGGCGGGGATGATAATGTGACAGTTAGCACAAAATTGATTAAAATAGAAAGCAAATTAAACAAAGGTGGCAAAAAGAATGAGCAAAAAGGGAAAGTACAAGGTGCTGAAGTTTACCTGTATCCCGGTCGAAATGGACGCTAATGGCAAGTACCAGTTAAAGCTGGACCCTGCCGGCAACGCCAAGCTCCACGTCTGGCGCATTGGCAAGCACACCAAGGGCAAGTACACGGGCCCCGGCCAGCTGTTAATGACCGAAAACAACCTGACGGCGGTGATCCTGGCCGCCGAGCCGCTGGCCTTTAAGGACCGGCACAGCGAGACGCCGATGCAGCGATTCCTGACGACCAGTGTGGACGGTGATGTCTTACAGGCGGGATTGCAGCTATTGAATTGAGTTAAGAGGATCCGGGCACAGAATAATGCTGGAGATCCTCTTATTGTTCTAATTTGAGATCAGCAACTAATTGGTGGCGAAGAATAACCGCCTGATTATGCTGCTCGTCCTTGGCCCCGTACAAAAGGATCACGTTTTGCTTTGGCAATTGCTGGCTCACCAAATCCTTGAGCTGGTCATAAGCCGGATTAGCCGCCAGCTCTTGCAGGTAGCGTTCCTTGAATCCCGCATACTTGGCGGGATCGTGGCCGAACCATTTCCGCAATTCGGTGCTGGGGCCGACCTCCTTGAGCCAGCTGTCGAGGTGGGCGTTATCCTTGAAAATGCCGCGCGGCCAGAGCCGGTCGACGAGGATGCGGTAGCCATTTAGGTCGGCGGGCTTGGTATAAATTCGTTCAATTTTGAGTTCCATTACTGTCGCTTCTTTCGTTTCGTGGTACCTTAAGAATAGTATCTTTGAGGGGGAAGTTAAACGATGCTGACGAAATATCAACAATTTTTCACCGGCCGGCCAACTGTAGAAATTGCCAAGAACCTGCTGGGCAAGCGGGTGTGTTACACGGGTCCGGACGGTAAGACCAGCGGCTACATTGTCGAAGCCGAGGCCTATCTAGGTGAAAACGATTCGGCCTCCCACGCCTTTAATGGCCGCCGTACCAACTATACCGCTTCCCTTTACGGCATGCCGGGCGACATCTACCTCTACCAGATTCGTGGCCGTTACTGCTTCGACATCGTTGTTCAAGACAAAGAAGAGCCGCAGGGGATTTTGTTGCGGGGGATCGAGCCCTGTGAGGGCATTGATTTAATGAGAAAGCATCGCCAAATGACCGGGATCAACCTTACCAATGGCCCTGCCAAACTGGTTCAGGCGCTGGGAATCAGTTCGCGCCGGCTAGATGGGCAGCCGATGGAGGACAGCCCCCTCTACGTGGACTTGGAAAATTTTAAAATTCCCCGGGAAATAATCACGACGGCCCGAATCGGGGTTAACCTGGCAGGCAAGGATGGTGCCAAGCCGCGCCGCTTCTTCGTTGCCGGCAACCCCTACGTTTCGGGGATGCGTAAGCGGGAGATGGACTTAGAAAAACACGGCTGGAAGGACTGAATGAGATGGCCTTAACATATCAACAACTATTAATCGCCGTTCCACTGGTGCTCCGTGCGGGCAACGTTCCCAACATTGTCGGTGACGCGGGGATCGGGAAATCCGCCCTGGTGGAGGAAGTGGCTGCTAAGATGGGAGCCCAGCTATACACGACCGTGGTGAGCCTGAGCGAGAAGGGTGACCTGGCAATCCCGGTGCCACCGTTGACCAGTGACTCCTTTGTCGAGACTCGGCACTATGGCCGGCTGGCAAACGTCCAGTACGGTTATTCGGAAACCCTGGTCAGCATCATCAAGTTCGCCGAGGCCCATCCGGATAAACCAATCGTTTGGTTCTTAGACGAGTTCAACCGGGGCAGTCAGGCCGTCCAGAGCGAATTGATGAACCTGGTCTTGCAGCGGCGGATCAACGCCCTGCGTCTGCCGGAGACTGTTCGGATCGTGATTGCCGAAAATCCCGACGCGACCATGGCTGGCTTCACCGAGAGTGAGTATGACGTGGCGATCGCAGACGCGGCGATCAAGGATCGGACCGTTCGACTGGTGATGACCACTTCGACCGCCGAATGGCTCTCCTGGGCCCGATCGGTTGGCCTCAATTCGATGGTTGTCGATTACCTGACCACCTATCCGGAGCGACTGTCAATTATTAATCGGGATGAGCAGGACCTTCACCCGACACCCCGGGCCTGGGAACGGGTTGCCAAGAACCTGGACCAGCTGGCTCAGTTACCGGCCGAGATTCAAAAATCTTTGGCCGCCGACCTCTTCAGCGGTGATCTGGGGACCGAAGTGGGGGCCTCCTTTGCTCAGTTTGTCCTGGCACACGGCCGCGGTTTGACCGTCGAAGAGCTGCAGACTAAGGAAAGCAGTCGGGACGAATTTCGGTCCGTTGACGATGCAACCAAGCTGGCCCTCCTGCGAGATTGGATCAGGGATGACTCAGGCCAGCCGTTGAGTTCGGAGGCCGGCGCCCAGCATTTTGGGGCCTTGCTGGCGATGGTGAGCCCGGACGGTCAGTATGCCCTTGCTCAATCAATAGGGGAGCGGCTGGACAACATTCTTCAGCCAATGTATGAACGGGCTAAGGAGGAACCCGCTGGTGCAGTGGCCCAGCTTTACCAGCAACTGGCCGTGATTGCAACGCGGGGAGACAATCGCTGATGAGCTTTTTAGACCGCTTATTTCACCATCAGAAACGGCAAGACACAACTGCTGCGGATCAAGCAACCCGGGCGGTGGTTCAGCTGCTCCAGAGTCACCGGTTCCTGGGCGAAGTTTTGCTCCAGCTGCCCCGTTCCTACGATCCCGATCAAGCCGCCACCGCGGAACTTGCCTGGCAAGGGGATCAGCTAATTTTGAGGATCAATCCGGACCAGTTTTTGCAACTACGCACCGATGATCAGCAGACGCTGCTGGCCCACGAAGCGTTGCACGTGCTTTGGCAACATCCGCTGCGTTATGCTCAGCACCCGCATCCCGACATGGTCAAGGTGGCAACCGACGTGGCGGTTAATCAGTACCTAGCGGCAGCGCCCACCAGCACGGCCACGTTGGCGCAGTTAAGACGCCTGCTGCGGAAGCGGGTTCCCGCCCGCCTGGATTCGCAGGAATATCTCATCCTGCTGGAAAACACCACGG
This sequence comes from Limosilactobacillus sp., assembly GCF_022482365.1. Classification (NCBI taxonomy): domain Bacteria; kingdom Bacillati; phylum Bacillota; class Bacilli; order Lactobacillales; family Lactobacillaceae; genus Limosilactobacillus; species Limosilactobacillus sp. The sequence continues at coordinate 1,337,561 of NZ_JAKVPE010000001.1, read as the reverse complement.
TTGAGGAGCAGGAACGCTTAAAGAAGGGTGGCCTGCGCTTAAGCGGTCAGGGTCATGGGCAACAATCGGCGCTGGGGACGGACGGCCACCAGGGCTGGCGCACGTCCGTCGGCCAGGCCAGCCAGGGGAGTCAACAGATTCGCCTGGCTAATCTGCGACGAGTCCTGCGCCACGCCTGGCAGCAGACCCCCAAGCGCGATCGGGGTTTGTTGCCGGGTGAGGTAGTACAGCAGCTGACCGGTCCCCGCCAGTCGGCTGCTTTCGACTGGCAGTCGGTTCTTCGTCACCAGGTCGGCAAGATCACCCGGGGCAAGGAGAAGTCGCGGGCACGTTTCAATCGGCGTCAACCGTTGCGTATGGATCTGCCCGGTCAGGTCAGCCACCAGACTGCCGACTTGCGAATCTTCGTTGATAATTCTGGTTCGATGACCGATGCTGAGATCCGCCGGGCGCTGGCTGAAATTCGGAACCTGGTTGCTCGCGAACGCCCGATGGTAACCGTCTATTCTTTTGATGCGAAGGTGTATGGCCCGGGACAACGGCTGCGCAGTGGTCATCAGATTGAATGGCAGCGTCAAGGCGGTGGCGGCACCAGCTTCCAGGCGATTTTTGACTACCTGCGTGATCACCACGTCTCCCGCACCGGGGCGGTGATCGTGATTATTACTGACGGTTGGGGCGAAGAAAAGCTTCGCATGCACCGCTACCGGAATGTTGACTGGCTCCTGACGACCACGTCTGGTCAATTGTCGGTCAAGCAGCCGCGCGGGCACGTATTTCAACTGAAAGAGGGAATCAGGGATGACAAGCATTTTGAATCCACAGGCGATGCAGCGGGTCCTGACCCACAGCGATGAGTACCGGCGGGCAGTCGGCCTTTTGAACGAAAATTGGGACCCGGATGATCAGCCGATCTACCGCAACGTTTTGGAGGCCGCCGACGTTCACTTTGCCCGGCAGCTCCAGCTTGCGGGGCTGCTGGCGGGTACGACCGACCTAAGTAACTATCAGTCGGTCAACCAGCTGATTATGCGCCATGATCAGTGGTTCTCGCCTGGAGCTCGGCAGGCTTTATTGGCCCCCTTCCAGGACTAGTGCGTCGTGAGTGTCGCTAAAATCGAAAAATAGTATAATTAAGGTATTAAACCTTTTAAGGGGGACAAAATTGTGGCAATAGACGAAAAAATGATCAAGGATGACCTGTACGAAGCCGTTAACGGCGAATGGATCAAGCAGGCAAAGATTCCTGACGACAAGCCGGCAACCGGGGGATTCAACGACCTGGTGGACGCAATCGACAAGCAGATGATGGATGACTTTGACGCCTACGCGGATGGGAAGGAAAAGTCCGACGACGCGCGCTTCAATGAAATGATCAAGCTTTATCGGGTTGCCAAGAAATTCGAACTGCGGAAAAAGATCGGCCCCAAGGCACTGCAGCGGGTCCTGTCCAGTGTGACCGACTTACAGTCCTATGATGATTACCAGAACCAGTGGCGCAACTGGATCATGGCCGGGTTGCCTTCACCGGTCAGCTTTGACATCGATGCCGACATGAAGAACGCCACGGTATATGCGCTCTTTGCTTCTTCACCAGCGCTGATCCTGCCGGACAAGAGCTACTATGCTCCAGATAAGAAGCAGGAGCACGACCAACTGCTGAAGCTTTGGACGGACATGATGACCACGCTGATGGACAAACTCAAGTACGACAAGGACGAGGCCGCAGCGATCATTGAGCACGCCAAGCAGTTCGATGCGCTGCTGGCCCCGCACGTCAAGAGTGCCGAAGAAGCGGCTGACTACAGCAAGATGTACAACCCGCAGACGGTGGCCGAGCTGGCGGCTTCCACGGACCAGCTGGACCTGGCCGCTGTGATTAAGCGGCTGGTGGGCACGGAGCCGGAAAAGGTAATCGTGACCGAGCCGGACTACTTCAAGGCCTTAGACGAAATCCTGAAGGACCACTTCGATCTCTTCAAGGATTGGGCGATTGTCAACGTCATTCGTGACTACGCCAGCTACCTGGATGACGAAATGCGGGAGATTAACGGCCGCTTCGGTCGAGCCCTTTCCGGCAGCAAGAAGCCGATCAGCCAGCGGAAGTTTGCCTACTACCTGGCCCGTGACGTCTTCAGCCAGGTGGCCGGGGACTACTACGGTAAGAAGTACTTCGGGCCTAAGGCAAAGGCCGACGTTCACCACATGGTTGAGCAGATGGTCAAGGTCTACAAGGGCCGGCTGGCGAAGAATGATTGGCTAAGCAAGGCCACCCGTGAAAAGGCCATTCTGAAACTTGATAAGTTGGGCATTCAGGTTGGCTACCCGGACAAAATCCCGGCACTCTACGACCAGCTGAAGGTCGACGATGGCGAGTCCCTAATCGCCAACCTGAACCAACTGACGATCACTCGCAACCGAGAAATGTTCAAGCGCTGGAATAAGCCGGTGGACCGGATGCGCTGGGAGATGAGTGCGGCCACGGTTAACGCTTACTACCACCCGTTCAAGAACATCATCGTCTTCCCGGCGGCCATCCTGCAGGCGCCGTTCTACTCCCTAAAGCAATCCAGCAGCCAGAACTACGGTGGGATTGGGGCCGTAATCGCCCACGAAATTTCCCACGCCTTCGACAACAACGGGGCGCTGTTCGATGAGTACGGGAACCTGAACAACTGGTGGACCGCGGAAGATTCTGCCCACTTCAAGCAATTAGCCCAGAAGATGATCGATGAGTTCGACGGCCTGCCGTTTGCCGGACAAAAGGTCAACGGTAAGCTGACCGTTTCCGAAAACATTGCCGACGGGGGTGGACTTAGCTGTGCCCTCGAGGCCGCCAAGGGTGAGGCCGATTTCAATGCCAAAGAATTTTTCATTAACTGGGCAACGATCTGGCGGATGAAGGCCACCAAGCAGTATGATCAATTATTGCTGTCAATCGACGTTCACGCCCCGCAAAAGCTGCGGGCCAACGTCCAGGCCCAGAACCAGGCCGACTTCTACACCGCCTTCGATATCCAACCGGGCGATAAGATGTACAGGGCCCCCGCGGATCGGGTTAACATTTGGTAATAACAGAAAATTCACTGGGCT